>JANNHY010000147.1:0-5623 GCA_031404635.1 Ilumatobacteraceae bacterium | reverse complement strand
GAAGAAATGAAATACGGCGTCAATGCACTGATCTGGACAGCGTCCTTTGAGCACGACCCGGCGTTCACCGAACCCGAGATCCTGCGCACCAGCCTGGCCTCGGTCATCTTGCAGATGACCAACCTCGGCCTCGGCGACGTCGCCGCCATTCCGTTCATAAAGCCACCCGACAGCCGCTCGATCCGCGACGGCTACATGCTGCTCGACGAACTCGGCGCGTTGCAGGCTGTGTCGGCTGTGACCTCGAAAAAAGGGATAACAGCGACCGTGACAGCGGTGACGGATCGGCGGTTGACCAAGGTCGGTCGGCAACTGGCCCGCCTACCGATCGACCCGCGCATGGCCCGGATGGTGGTGGAAGCCGACCGCCACGGTTGCGTGCGCGAGGTGATGGTCATCGCCGCGGCCCTGAGCATCCAAGATCCGCGCGAGCGTCCGGCCGAACACCGTGAGGCCGCCGACGAGATGCACCGCCGGTTCGTCGTCGACGACGCAGCGAGCAGCGATTTCATCGCCTTCGTCAAGCTGTGGGACTACCTGCGGGCGCGGCAGCAGGAACTGACCGGCAACCAATTCCGGCGGCTGTGTCGCAGCGAGTACCTCAACTACCTTCGGGTGCGCGAGTGGCAAGATGTGTTCAGCCAACTCCGCCGAGTCACTGGTCAGCTGGGCATCCACCCCGGCAGCGAGGCGGCCCATCCCGACCATATTCATCAAGCGTTGCTGGCCGGTTTGCTCAGCCACCTCGGGATGCGTGACGGCACGGCCGGCAACAAGGGCCCGGAGTACAACGGCGCGCACGGCTCGAAGTTCGCCATCGGCACCGGCTCGGTGCTGTCGCGCAAGCAGCCGACCTGGGTCATCGCCGCCGAACTGGTCGAGACCAATCGGTTGTGGGCCCGCACTGTTGCCAGCGTGCAGCCCGAGTGGGCCGAGGCCATCGGCAAGCATCTGACCAAGTACAGCTACGGCGAGCCACGCTGGGATGCTCGCAGCGGGCGCGCCGTGGTCGGTGAACGGGTGACGCTGTACGGCTTGCCGATCGTCAGTAACCGCACCATCGGCTACGACAGGGTCGACGCCGTCGAAGCGCGCACGATGTTCATCCGCCACGCGCTGGTCGAGGGTGATTGGACGTCGACCCACGACTTCATCAAGCACAATGCCGAGTTCCTCGACGATCTGCGCTCCCGCGAGGACCGCACCCGCAAGCCCGACGCAATCGACGACGAGGCGGTGATCGCCTTCTACGACCGGCGCGTCGACGCGGCCGTGGTGTCGAGTCGCCATTTCGACCGCTGGTGGAAGGACGCTCGCCGCGTCGAACCCGAGCTGTTGACAATGACCGCCGAGGCCTTGGGCCGGGCGTCGGACAACGACGCCAACCACTACCCCACCACGTGGGCGCACGCCGACATGGTCTTGCCGGTGACGTACCGCTTCGACCCCGGAGCAGCCGACGACGGCGTCACGGTGCACGTGCCACTGGCCGTGCTGGGCCGGCTGACCCTCGACGGGTTCGACTGGCAGGTGCCGGGCTTCCGAGCAGACCTCGTTGCGGCGTTGATGCAGACCCTGCCCAAGGACATCCGCCGCCAACTGATCCCCGCAGCCGAGACGACCGCCGCGGCGAACCGGTTGTTGGAGGTGGCTGACGAACCGTTGGCGGTGGCCCTGGCCCGCGCCGTAGAAGCAGTAGTACCAACCGTTCGCGTGCCGCCTCGCGCCTTCGATGCCAGTCGTGTGCCCGATCATTTGCGGATCACGTTCGCCGTGCACGACGAGACCGATGCTGTAGTCGGCATCGGTAAGGATCTCAACGACGTCAAGCGCCAGTTGCGGGCCACGCTTCGGGCGGCCGTCGCCAGGGCGACCCCGGTAGGCGAGCGTCGCGGCATCACCACGTGGGATGTCGGCGATCTGCAGCGGCGCGTCGACACCGTGCGCGGCGGCCATACGGTGCATGGCTATCCGGCGTTGCTCGACGATGGCGACAGCGTCTCGCTGCGTGTCTTCACCACGGCCGAACTGCAGCAGCGGGTGATGCGCGGCGGAGCCAAGCGGCTGTTGTTGCTGGCCGTGCCCGTCAGCAAGCGAGCTGTGGAAGTGCATCTCGCCAACCGCGACAAACTGATTCTCGCCCGATTCGCGCCACAGACCGCCGACGCCATCGCCACCGATTGCATCGCCGCCGTTGCCGACCGGTTGGTCGCCGAGCATGGCGACGTGTGGACCACTGCTCAGTTCGACGCGCTCGTCGCCACTGCCCGTCAGCAACTGCCGTTGCGATCGGCAATCGCCTTGCGCACGGCAGCCGAGATCCTCGCCCTCGCCGCCGACATCGAGGAGCATCTGGCCAAACTGATCAGCACTTCCGTCGCGGCGAATGTCGCCGACGTGCGGCGACACTTGGCCAGGTTGGTTCGCGACCGGTTCGTCATCGCCCACGGCGAGCACCGCCTCGCCGACGTGCTGCGCTATGTCAACGGCATCAGACGGCGGCTCGACAAGCTGCCCGAGAACCCAGCGAAAGACCTCCACAAGTTGGCCGAGGTACGCAAGGTCGAACGCGAGTACTCGTCGTTGCTCGCATCGTTGCCGCCCGGCGACGTCGGCCACGAGCTGGTCGATCTCGGCTGGATGCTGGAGGAGCTGCGTATCAGCATATTCGCACCATCGCTGGGCACCAGCCGGCCAGTTAGCACCAAACGGATCGTAGCCGAGCTGGCCGCGCTGCGCGGGTGAGACGTGGCGACAGACGCATGTCACACCGGACAGCGCCCCGGTCAGGGCGCGATTGTGATGGTGAACTGGCCGGTGGCGAAGTGTCCGGCGCTGTCGTCGACTCGGACGGTGAAGGTGAACGTGCCTGTGGTTGTCGGCGTTCCTAGCACGCGGCCAGGCGAGGCCTGCACAGCGAGCCCGGGTGGCAGAATTCCGCCGACGTGTGACCAGCTCCAAGGCGGTACTCCTCCGAGGGGGAACAGGCCGTTGTTGTACGCCACGCCGACCTTTCCGCTGGTCAACACAGAGGTCCCGTTGTTGATGATCAGTGGATTGGCCTCTTCCACGGTGAGCGTGAACGTTCTGGTGGCGGTGTTGCCCTGGGCATCTCGAGCTCGCACGGTGAACGTGGTGGTCTGCACGCGCGTGGCGACACCGGTGACCGCCGTCGTGCGCGTCAGTTGCAGATCGTTACCGGCGAACCTCAATCCGTCGGGCACGGTTCCGCTGACCAACGACCACGTGTACGGAGCCCCTTGTCCGCAACAGGCTTCGATGAAACCGGCGTAGTTCTCGCCGATGCGCGCATTCGGCAGCGGCGACTCGGTGATGATTCGCAACAACGATTGTGTCGTGATGGTGAGCACCGCACTGCGGGTCACGCCGTTGTACGTCGCCGAGATCGTCACGTCGCCCGACACCGTTGGATTGATCGTCGCAGTCAGTGCACCTGACGAACTGAAGGCGGGAACCACGACGCTGGCCGGAACAGTGGCGAGCGCCGGGTTGCTGCTCGACAACGTGACCAAGGCCCCACCAACCGGAGTCAGGGCGGTGAACCAGATCGTGACGCTCGTGCTGGTCGTGCCGGTCTGAACGAGCGCCGGATCGAGTACGACGGAATCCAACGAGGCCGTGGGCTGCGGCGGCGGTGGCGTGAGGGTTTGCGTCACCGACCGGGTCGAACCGTTGTGTGTCGCTGTGATCACAGCCGAAGTCGTCGTCGTGACCTGTGCGGTCGAGCCGAAGAACACGCTGCTGTTGACGCCAGCGGGGACAGTCACCGTCGCCGGAACCGAAACGAGGGCCGGGTTGCTGCTCGACAGAGCGACAACAGCGCCGCCAGGGGGCGCCACACCCGTGAGGATCACCGATCCACCGAGGGTGGTGCCACCCTGCATGCTCGGCGAGTTGACGGTGACCGAGCTGATCGTCACCGAGGCGGGCGGTGCAGTCGTGGTTGTGGTCGTCGTGGTTGTGGTCGACGATGTTGTGGTCGACGATGTGGGTGTGGTCGTCGTGCATCCCGACAGGCGAACGTTGGTAGCAGGGACGGTGCCATCACTGAGGTCGACGGTGCAATCAGGCGGTCGTGTGTAACCCGACCTGTCGATCTTGAAGGTCCCGGAGCCGCTGCTGGTTGCCATCTGCACGCCGTCGACCGTGATGGGCCGGTTGGATGCCGCACGCCCCTCGATGCGCAGCCTGGTTCCACTGACCTCGGCGCGGGTCACCGTTACGGCGGCCTTCACAACCTCCGTGAGAGTCGCCGATACAACTGCAATCATCAGCAGGCTGGCGATACCGGCGATCAGGGAAGTGGATCGAAATCGTCGCTTGGACATGGTGTCTCCCGACTGCTCTGTGCCCGAACGGTCGATTCGTGGAGAATCGACCACCAGTTTGTCGTCAATCGTGGCGTGAAAGCAAGGTCACCGTGTCGACATCGCCCTGTTCGCGCACGTGGTGTCGTGATATCAACAGTGCATGACGAAGCAGACAACGGTGCGGCTCCCCGGCGGCGTGAGGATTCGGGTCGTGCTCAGCTATCGGTTCCGGCGGACTCCGGCCACGACTGCGGGTGATATCTGCTGGGCAACGAGTTGGTTGGGCTGTACCTGCTTGCCGCTCACAGTCCGGAATTCGACTCGCACATCCTCGCCGGATTCGCGCTCGGTGATACGAACCGTCTCGACGCCGAGGTTGAGGTGCTCGTCGCCCCACGTCTTCAATGTCACGAGCAACGGCAGCAACCCGACCCCTTTGCGTGTTGGCCGATACTCGTGACGCACACGATCGCCCGGCTCCTGATAGGCGACGGTACGAACGACGCCTAGTTCCACGAGCCGGGCCAAACGGGCTGCGAGGACGCTGCGGGAGATACCCAGATCGCCCTGGATGTCGTTGAAACGACGAATACCGAGGAACAACTCGCGCAACACGAGGATCGACCACACGTCGCCAAGCGCGTCGACGGCCCCGATAATCGAGCAGTTGCCCGCATCGATCGGCGTCCGTGGCTTGGGTGCGACCATGGTCACATGCTATCTGAGTTCTCTTGACAGATCCACCTCGCCTCAACTATCGTCTGAGTTCGTGATAAGAACTAAGAGATCCCGCAGAATGAAGCGTCGGCCCTACACCCGGCGATGGGTTCGCGGCTTAGCGTGGCCGTCCGATCCTCTGATCGCGCTCGAGATCCGTGAGGAACTTGAGGCGATCGTCGACCGACGCCGGTGGGAGCCCACTGAGCACCAGACCGCGGTCGCCGCCGCGGACGGGTCGACGATCGACAACAGGCCTTCGGGTCGAGCCGCCTGACGCTGGTCGTCCCCTCCACCGCAGCCGACGTGGCTCCCTCACAGTTGCAGCTGTCCATGACGATTGCGTACTGCCTCGGTGTCGGTCAGGTGCGGCGGGCGATCCAGCGGGCGTACGCGTCGAGCGCGTCGAGGACGGCGGGTGCCGCGAATCGGCGGTTGCGGCTTCCGCTGCCGATCTGGGTGAGCGCGCCGATCTCGACGAGCTGTTCGATCGCGGTCGTGGCGCCGCCTGCCGACACGTCGAGTTCCTCGGTCAGTAGGCGGGCGTCGACCACTCCGTGGCGGATGACTGCGTC
>JANNHY010000146.1:0-5420 GCA_031404635.1 Ilumatobacteraceae bacterium | reverse complement strand
CCAATCTACCAGCCGACCCGGCTTGGCACGGTCAGGGCAACGGGCGCTCCACCGGGCGCAGATCGCGCAACTCCCGCCGCAACTGCACCATTTCGCTGAGGATCTTGCGGATCACGCTTCCCCTGGCCAGTGTGCTTTCGCCCCTGGTTCGAGGGAAGTAGTCGACACCGAACTGGATGACATTGAACCCGAGCTTGTTGGCGCGGATGATCAATTCGGCATCGATGAACGAACCCTCGCTGCGCAACGAGATGTGCTCGAAGATCGAGGTGCGGCACAGCTTGAAGGCGAAGTTGATGTCGCGCATCCGCACGCCGAACAGCCGGCGGATCAAGAAGTTGTAGAAGAACGTGTAGACGGTACGCAGCGAACCCTCGCCGGTGCGGTCGAACCTGAACGCGCTGACGATGTCGGCCTCGTAGTAACGCATCAGGCGAATGGCCCTCGACACCTCGCCCATGTCGAACGGCAGGTCGGCGTCGGAGTACAGCACCAGATCGCCGGTCGCCGAGGCGAAGCCGGTTTTTATCGAGCCGCCGAGTTTGCGATTGACCGGATGATGAACTACCCGTACGCGAGGATCGGAGGCGGACAGCTCGTCGGCCAGCTTGGCGGTGTGATCGGTCGACGCGTCGTCGACGATGATCAGCTCGTAGTCGAGGATCTCGCTGCGGTTCAACAACGAGCGACACTCCGTGGTCGCCGCTTCGATGGCGCGGTCGATGTAAGCCTCCTCATTCCACATCGGGAAGAAGACGCTGAGCTTGGTGAAAGGAGTAGGGCCCCGCTCGGCTGCCATTCGTCAAGGGTATCCGGCGCACGCCGTACCACACCCGTCGCCCGGTATGGTGCGAACAATGGACCCCGGTGCACCCACCGACGCTCAGCCGGCGCGACGACTGCCGCCGCCACCACCGCCACCGCCGCCAGGCGCCACTGCGGCACCGTGGGTTCAGCCGCGGCTTGCCGGCCAGCTCAGCCCGGGGTGGCGGTTGATATTTGGGCTGGGTTGGGGCGCGATAATCGCCGGTCACGCTGCGGTGTGGGAAACGTCACGGGTGATCGGGCTGTCGACGTGGTGGCTTGGCCCCGACAGCGAGCCACGATTGCTACCGTTCCAGCTGCTTCCTTTCTATGGGCCGCTGCTGGTGACGATCGCGGCGATTTCCAACTGGCGTTACGCGCCGTACCTCGGGATCGCCGCGGCTGTTGCAGGCGCCGCGATCGGTGCGGGCGATCTCGGCCGGGTCCGTTGGATCGCCGCGGTCGAGCTGGTCCTCGCCGGTGGCGCGCTGTGTATCAGTGTTGCATCGCTGGTCGGCATGTACCGGCCTGCCAGCCGAGCCGAATCGGTCAGCTGAGTCGGCGGTCTTTCTCGACCACCACCACGCCTCTGTCGCTAATCACGAACTCTTCGCTGTCGGCGGCGGCATCGTGACCGATGGAGCGACCGGCCGGGATCTCGACGTTCTTGTCGATCACGCAACGATGCAATCTGGCCCCCGGCCCGACACGAACGCCGGGGAACAGGATCGACTCGCTGACCACGGCCGAGGCATCGACGTATGTCTCCGGCCCGAGGATCGACCGCTCGACGGTTCCCCCCGACACGATCGAGCCGGCGCACAACAAGCTGTTGTCGATGACCGGTCGCTCGCCGCCCGGTCCGTGATCGATTTTGGCCGGCGGCAACGGCAGTTGCAGGCTGTAGACCGGCCACTCGAGGTTGTACAGGCTGAATGGTGGCACCGGGGCGATGAGGTCCATGTTGGCCTCGTAGTAGGCATCGAGGCTGCCGACGTCGCGCCAATAGCCGCGCTCGTGCTCAGCCTGCCCGGGGATGACGTTGGTCGAGAAGTCGTACATGTGGGCCACACCGGCTTGGGTGAGTGTCGGGATGACGTCGCCGCCGATATCGGTGGCAATCGTGTCGTTGCCGGTCGGGCTGACCACGTCGATCAGCGTCTGAGTGTCGAACACGTAGTTGCCCATCGACGCCAACACCCGCGACGTATCGCCGGGCATGGTCGGCGGGTCGGCGGGCTTCTCGTGGAAGGCGATGATCTTGCCGACTACAGATGCCTCGACGATCCCGAACTGCGACCCCTCGGCCACCGGCACCGGAATCGCTGCGACCGTCACGCCGGCACCGACTTCCCGGTGGTGCTCGACCATCTGACGCGGATCCATGTGGTAGATGTGATCGGCACCGAACACGCAGACGATGTCGGGACGCTCGTCGCTGATCAGATTGAGGTTCTGGTAGATCGCGTCGGCCGAGCCGCTGAACCACTGCGGACCGCGACGCATCTGTGCCGGGACCGGAGTGACGTAGTTGCCGAGCAGCGTCGAGAACCGCCACGTCTGGCTGATGTGACGGTCGAGGCTGTGGCTCTTGTATTGGGTGAGCACGACGATTTTCAGATAGCGGGCGTTGGCGAAGTTCGACAGCACGAAATCGATGATCCTGTAGGTGCCACCGAACGGCACGGCAGGCTTGGCCCGGTCGGCGGTCAACGGCGCCAAACGCCTCCCCTCGCCGCCCGCCAACACCACAACGAGAACCTTGGGTTCAGCCATGTTGCGGCACGTTAGACCTTCCCGACGCCGGCTCGGCGAGCAGGAGTCGATACCAGTCGATGTGGGCTGCCGCCGGGCGTTTCCACGACCAGTCGATGGCCATGCCACGCCGCTGCATTGCCTCCCGACGGCGCCGCTGCGAGTAGGCCTTGACCATTCGGTGCAGGCCGTCCATCAACGCCATCGAACTCGCATCCGGCACGACGACACCCGTCCCACGGCTCGGAGCGTCATCGACATCGACAACGGTGTCGTGCAATCCACCGACATCGGTGACCAGTGGCAGGGTGCCGTAACGCATCGACTGCATCTGTGCCAGGCCGCACGGCTCGAAGCGGCTCGGCATGGCGAACACATCGGCGCCGGCGAACAGTTGGTGGGCGAGCGCTTCGTCGTAGCCGCGGACGAAGGCCATCTGTTGAGAATGCTCGGCCGCCGCAGCGGTGAGTGCGTCGGCGAGCCCCTGCTCGCCGTCGCCGAGCACGATGAGCGTTGCCCCGAGCCGTCGCAGAAACGGTGCCAGCGGCACCAGCAGGTCGACGCCTTTCTGGTCGGCGAGCCGGGTGACCATCGTCAGCAACGGTCCCCCACCATCGAGGAGTCCATAGCGGGCCAAGAGCTCGGCACGCATCGATGCCTTTGGGGCGAGGTCCGTCGATGAGTAAGGCGCCGGCAGGTGACGATCCGATGCCGGGTCCCATTCGTCGGTGTCGATGCCGTTGAGAATGCCGGCGAGCCGATCGCCCTTGTCCCGCAAGAAACCGTCGAGACCGAAGCCGCCCTCCGGTGTCGTGATCTCGGCGGCGTAGTGCGGGCTGACTGCAACGACCACATCGGCCAGTCGGATACCGCCGAGCAGCGGATTGCAGTCGCCCCACTGTTCGAAGGCAGCGACGTGGTTGGGCAGGGTCTTCAGCCATCCAGGGTTGGTGCGTCCTTGGTAGCCAAGGGTATGGATGGTCAGCATCGTCGGCGGCAGCTCGGCCAGGTGGCCCAACGCCGCACAGGTGTGCCAGTCGTTGAGGTGCAACACATCAGGGCCCACTGCCTTGGTCAGGGCGGCGATGGCGGCGGAGAAGGCCATGAACCGGCGATCGTTGTCGGGCCAGCCGAAGCCGTCGGCCTGCAGATAGGGATGGCTCCTGGCGATGCCGTAGGTATTTAGGAGGGTGATCTCACCGACGCCGGCCAAGGTGCCGGTGCGGGCGATGGCCGGACCGGCCCATTCCGGCACGTCGAGAGCAACCGGTGTCTCGCCTTGCAGCGGTGTGGCGAAGTAATCGGGAACAACGACCTGCACCTCGACGCCCTGGCGGCGGAGTTCGGCGACCAACCCCGCCGCCGCCGCGGCGAGGCCGCCGACACGGGCCAGCGGAGCGAACTCGGCGGCGGCGAACAAGACCCTCACCGTCAGCACTATAAAACCCTGTGGAGTGCGTGGGGCCCACCTGGGTGCCTTCAAACACTCCACGGGTAGGGTCGCGGGTCTATGTCGAAGGTGCTGACCACACTGCCAAAGGGCGAACGCGTCGGGATCGCTTTCAGCGGCGGCCTCGACACGTCGGCCGCCGTAGCCTGGATGCGCCGCAATGGCGCACTGCCGTGCGCCTACACCGCCGACCTCGGCCAGGTCGACGAGCCCGACCTCAGCGGTGTGACGGAGCGAGCCAGGCAATACGGCGCCGAGCTGGCACGGATGATCGACTGCCGCGCCGAACTCGTTCACGAAGGCCTGATGGCCCTGCAGTGCGGCGCATTCCACATCAGCACAGCAGGCAAGACATACTTCAACACCACCCCGCTCGGCCGCGCCGTCACCGGCACGCTGCTGGTGCAGGCCATGCAAGAAGACGGTGTCGACATATGGGGTGACGGCAGCACTTACAAAGGCAACGACATCGAGCGCTTCTATCGCTACGGGCTGCTGGTCAACCCCAACCTGCGGATCTACAAGCCATGGCTCGACAACGATTTCGTCACTGCACTCGGCGGGCGCACCGAGATGAGCGAGTTCCTGATCGCCAACGATCTCCCCTATCGCGACAGCACGGAAAAGGCGTACTCCACCGACGCCAACATCTGGGGAGCCACCCACGAAGCCAAGCTGCTCGAGGAACTGAGCACGTCGATCGACATCGTCGAGCCGATCATGGGTGTGGCCCACTACCGCGACGATGTGGCGATCGCCGGCGAGACGGTGGTGATCGGCTTCCATCAGGGCTGGCCGGTGAGGATCAATGGCGACGAGTTCGCATCACAGATCGAGTTGGTGCAGCACGCCAACGCCATCGGTGGCCGCCACGGCCTGGGCATGAGCGATCAGATCGAGAACCGGATCATCGAAGCGAAGAGCCGAGGCATCTACGAGGGCCCCGGTCTGGCACTGCTGCACATCGCCTACGAACGGCTGGTTACGGCGATCCACAACGAGAACACGATCGAGAACTACCGCACCATGGGTCGCCGTCTCGGCCGGCTGCTCTACGAAGGGCGGTGGTTCGACCCGCAAAGCCTGATGCTGCGCGAGCCGCTGCTGCGCTGGGTCGGTGCGGCGATCACCGGGGAGGTCACGCTGCGTCTGCGTCGCGGCGACGACTACTCGATACTCGACACCACCGGCCCTCACCTGACCTACATACCGGAACGATTGAGCATGGAGAAGGTCGACGATGCCGCGTTCGGGCCCCTCGATCGCATAGGTCAGTTGACCGATGCGGTCTAGCGGACCGAACGCGGCATCGTCGACCTTCTCCATGCTCAATCGATCGGGAGCGTAGGTGAGGTGCGGGCCGGTGGTGTCGAGGATCGAGTAGTCGTCGCCGCGCCGCAACCGAAGCGTG
>JANNHY010000145.1:0-4101 GCA_031404635.1 Ilumatobacteraceae bacterium | reverse complement strand
AGACCCGTGCGATGAGAGTGGGTAGCCGCTGGCGCGGCACCTTGGGTGATGAGAGTCCCTCCGGGACGACGGTCGCGTCGTGCCTGCTCAGAAGGTTGCGCCCGTCTACTCTCCTTACAGATGAGCCGTCGGAGGACGCACATCTCTCATCGCCGGGTTGGGGCGGGTGGCGGCCGGGGAGGGCAATCGCTGACTGAACCGCATTGCGACTAACGGCGCCAGAGAGCCCGCTTCGACAGCTCCGATACGTTCACGGGAGTGCCCCGAGACGGGTGAGAACGAGGCGGTCGAGGCCCAATTCCTCGGCTTGGTCGTGCACTTCGTCGACCTCGTCGAATGTCCACCCGCTGATCTCGAACGGGCGGTTGCCGGCCGCCTCGCGGGCGGCAACGACGAACTCACCGGCGCGCTCGTGGGTCATCCGCACATTGATGCCGTCGGCGATCTGTCCGGCGAGGATTGCCAGACGAACGCTGCTGACGCCGACGATGACCGGAGTGGCTTCCGGAAGGGCGCGGATCAGGCGGATCTGTTCGACGACGGCCGCGTGACGATCGGCGATGTCGGCGTGGAGGGGAATGCCGCGGGCGAAGTGCTCGCTGCTCCACTTGCTGGACGGAGAGGCTCCTGCCCCGAGACCGAGCGTCAATCGTCCCCCGCTGATGCGCTGCACACTCGACGCTGCAGCATCGAGCAGTGCGGGATGACGATTGGCGACATTGGCAACGAGTGTGCCGAGACCGATCGTGCTCGTTGCCTCGGCCAGCGCGCCGAGCATGGTGAAGCACTCCAGCATCGGCCGGTCGCCGCCGATCATCGCTCCGTCGAAATGATCGAACACCCATGTGGTGTCGTATCCATCGGCTTCGGCGCGGAGCACGGCGTCGCGAACAGCCGGCCAGTCGTTGGCGCCCGGGCTGAATTGGATGTCGACCTTCATGAAGCCCCAGCCTGTGTTGCCGGTGCGGGCGGAGGGACTTGAACCCACACTCCTTGCGGAACAGGGTCCTAAACCCTGCGCGTCTGCCAGTTTCGCCACGCCCGCGGCGAGACCGTCACGCTATCGACCTGGCCACCTCGGCGGCCACCGCCTTGCCGTCGAGAGCACAACGATCGGCGGCGGCCACACGGTGGACGAGATTGCCGATGGCGAAGACTCCCCCGCGCGAGGTGCGGAACGCGTCATCGACCGAGGGACCCTTGAGGACCGGGTCCATCGTCAACCCACTGCGTCGCGCCAACTCGTTGTCGGGTATCCAGTCCCCGGTGAAGACCAGGGTGTCGCAGTCGATGTGCCGGCCGTCGGTCAACACGACCCGCTCGACTCGTCGCCGGCCGACGATCTCGGCGACGTCCACGCCGGTGAGCACGGGAACTCGACGAAGTGATGCGGCCGCGAGCCTGACGATGCGATACGACTGATGGCGGGGGAGTGGCGTCACCATTGCCACAGATCGGCAACCGGCGTGAGCCAGGGTGAGGATCGCCGAGAAGCTGACGTGCTCCGCGCCGACGATGACCGCCCGGGTGCCGACCCGATGACCGGCCATCGTCAGCTGTTGCACCGAACCGGTGGTGAAGATCCCGGCGGGGCGGTCACCGGGGACGAGCCGAGCCGCTCGCGGTCGTTCACGAACTCCTGTCGCCAGGATCACAGCGTCGACATCCAAATCGTCGAGCGAGAACACTGCGGTTCCGCAGCGCAGGTCGACCCCGGCCCATGCAGCGCGCTCGAGTAACGTGCGGGCATAGCGCGGGCCCGACATCAACCGATGGAGATCGCGGACCCCGAATCCGAGATGATCAGAGTGGCGGGGGATCCCACCGCCGTGTTGCTCGCGCTCGTAGACGGTGACGTGGTCGACACCGAGGCGGCGCAACTCGATGGCCGCAGAGAGGCCGGAAGGTCCGCCTCCAACAATGGCGACACGGCGATCGAGCCGGCTCACGGGGCGACGCTCCATCCGGTCAGTCCGCACAGCTCCGCGTGACAGTAGAACCCCTGGCAGCGCCCGGCCAGCGCTCTCGTGCGGCGACGTAATCCATCGAAGTCGACCGCGGGAACCGCGGCTGTGCACGCCGCGGCAACCTCGTCGACCGTGACCCGCTCGCAGTGACACACGATCTGACCACCGTGCTGGTATGGCCGTTCGTCGGTCTCACCCAGCGGTGTCATCCGGATGAGCTCGAGGCGCTGCTTCGGACTGGCGGTGAGCCCACAGTCGATCAGTCGCGTCATCGCTTCCTCGGCGAGCGCCATCGAGGAAGTGAGACCTGTCGAGCGGATGCCGCCGAGGCAGACGTAGCGAAGCTCGCGGTGGTGACTGATCTGGTAGACGCTGTGCTCGGTCGCGGCGCGGAGTCCTGCGTACACGGCGGTCACTTCTTCGTCGAGAAGTGCCGGCAGGATTCGCCGCCCCTTGTCGAGCAGGCCGGCGATGCCGGCCCGAGTTGATCCGGTTGCCGCCTTGTCGTCGATGTCGTCGGCGGTCGGGCCGAGCATCACGTTGCCGAAAACCGTCGGGGCGACGAGCACGCCTTTGGTGTGTGATGTCGGCACGGGTAGCACCGTCCGGTTGAGCAGGCGTCTGGCCAGCTTGTCGAACACGATCAGCTCGCCCCGACGAGGCCGGATCGTGAACCCGTCAAGACCGAGCGAACGGTGTAGCTCGTCGCCGCGAAGCCCGGCGGCGTTGACGACGAATCGGGCGCTGATCTGCTCTCCGCCGGCCGTGGCGATCGTGGTGACGTCGCCGCCAACAGCGCAGTTCGCCACGTCACGATTGACGAGGATTGTCGTGCCGTTGGCGATGGCCTCGTATGCAAACGCCAGCGGAGTCGACCACGGGTCGATGATGTGTTCGTCGGGAACGATCATCCCGCCCGTGGCGCCCGGACCGAGCTGGGGCTCAATGTTGTACACCGTGTCACGGTCGATGATCTGGGCGTACTCGTATCCGTTGGTCTTGGCTTTCGCAGCGAGCTTCGGCAGCGACTCGGCCTGCTCGTCGTCCCATGCCACCAGCAGCGCGCCGGTCTCCTCCACGGAGATACCGACCGATGATGCGTAGGTGCGCAGCAGGGCGTAGCCGCGAGCGACGAGACGCGCCTCGAGCGATCCGGGTGGGGCATCGAACCCGGTGTGCAGGATCGCCGTGTTGGCCTTGCTTGTGCCGGCGCCGAGGTCGGGGCCGGCTTCGACGAGCGCAACGGCCAGATCGTGGTGTGAGAGCAGGCGGGCGACGGCGCAGCCGACGACTCCACCGCCGACAACGACGACGTCGTAGACCATGGTGTCGTGGCCGTCGGTGCTCATAGATCCATCGTCGCAGTCGCGACCCGTTGCCACGCGGCCAATCGCTGACCGGCCTCATCGGCCCCGATCTGCGGCTCGACCACGGCATCTGGGTGCCACGTTGCCGCGCCGAGCTCGAACTGTGAGGTGGGATTGGCGCCCAGATCGGCGAACGCGGCGACGCCGAGGGCGGTGGCGTGCGGTGAGGGGTAGACCTCCACGGGGGGCTTGCAGCAGGTCGGCTTGCGTCTGTAGCAGCACCCGGCTTCGGGTCAGCCCGCCGTCGACTCGCAATCTGGTCAAGGGTGTTCCCAGGTCGCGACCGGCTGCCTGGGCCAGAAGGGCCACCTGGGCGGCGATCCCCTCGATCGCGGCGCGCACCAGATGGCCACGTTCAGTGCTCAGGGTCAGACCAGCGAATGCCGCCTTGGCGTGCGATTTCCAGTAAGGCGCGGCCAGCCCGGCGAGCGCGGGCACGAACGTCACTCCACCGGATCCTTCGACCGAACCACCGACTCGATCGAGGTCGGCCGGCTCGGACATGATCCCCATGTCGATCAACCAGGCGACCGCCGCGCCGACGGTGTACACCTGCCCGTCGAGGCAGTAGGTGAGCTGGTCGCTGACCCGCCAGGCCGGACAGCCGACCAGGCCGTTGCTCGATCTCGTCGCCCTGGTACCCGTGCATGCCAGCATGAACGCCCCGGTGCCGTACGTACACTTGGCCTCGCCTGCGCTGCGACAGTGCTCGGCGAACAGCGCGGCCTGCTGATCGACGCACGCTCCCGTCACCGGCACGGAACCGC
>JANNHY010000144.1:0-2136 GCA_031404635.1 Ilumatobacteraceae bacterium | reverse complement strand
CACGCAAACCACCCGCAGGCGACGCCGCGAAATAGACCAGGAAGAACAGCACGATATCCAGGCCACAGCCGCCGCCATTTCGTCACGGACGATTGGCGAGGGGGTCGTGGAGGGTGCCGCCGCGATTTCGTCACGGACGATTCGCGAGGGGGTCGTGCGGGGTGCCGCCGCGATTTCGTCACGGACAATTCGCGAGGGGGGCGACAAGGGGTGGTGGGAACGAGGCAGGGGTGGGGAGGGCCACAGGGGCAGACCACGGGCGGGGTGGGATCGGGCGGCGACGGCCGTCATCTCATAGGGGCATCCCGCCCGAGACGATGTAGTTCAGGAAACGTCGTGACACCCTTGGTGTACAACGACCAGCATGCCTCGAATCGTCCAACCACGCCCGACGCACCGCCCTTGCTCGTGGTGCGCCACCGAGTTCGCCATCGCCCACCGCCCGGGCCGCCCTCGCCTCTACTGCGACCATTCCTGCCGCCAGCGCGCCTACGAACACCGCCACGGCTTCGAGCATCAGCGCACGGTACGACCGCTCCCTGGTCAGGCCACAGGCGATGTCTGGTCCGGCACCGGCTACGAGCGAGGCGGCTCGATCGCACCGTTCGGCAAGACCCACGCTCTACGTACCAGCGTGCGACCCGAAGGTCGCCGGCGCGAAACGCTGTGCGGATTGCTCGCCCGGCCCATCCCAGGCCAATACTTCGGCGCCCTGCACCCTCGGGCCTGCCGGGTCTGCACAACGGTCGCCGATTCCAACCCACTTCGATACGGCATCAGCGCGTCGAACGAACTCTCTCGCTTGCGATCTCTCCTGGACGACATTGATGAGAAGCGGATACCCCCGGCCGGCGCCCTCAGCTGGATTCGGGCGAACCGTCCGTGACGGTCGGCGAAGAAAGCTCACGCACGAACACGTTCTCACGGTAGAACTTCATCTCCGAAAGGCTCTCCCGGATGTCATCGAGCGCACGATGCGCGCCGGCCTTGCGCTCCCTACTGCCGATCAGCGTCGGATACCACCGCTTGACCAGCTCCTTGACGGTGCTGACATCGACGCTTCGGTAATGGAGGTACTCCTCGATCTCAGGCAGGTATGCGGCAAGGAATCGACGATCCATGCCGATCGAGTTGCCACACAGCGGCACCCGGCGTGCCTCGGTGACATGCGATTGGATGAATCCCAACGTCTGCTTGCCGGCGTCGGCGAGCGACATGGTCGAATTGCGGATCTGTTCCAACAGCCCGCTGCGCGTGTGCATCTCGACAACCACGGGATCCATCTCGGCGAGAGCGGCGTCGTCTTGATGAACGACGAGGTCGGGACCCTCGGCCACGATGTTGAGCTCGTCGTCGGTGACGAGCGTGGCGATTTCGACAATTACATGTCGCGACGGATCCAGACCGGTCATCTCGAGGTCCATCCACACCAACACGGGCAAGAGACTACGCAATGCGTTACCGTCGCCCGCAATGACCCAAGCGCCCATTCCGGCGAATCCCGCAGCAACAGTGATGCTGCTCCGCGATACGCACGACGGCCTGGAAGTGTTCATGCTGCGGCGCACCACGGCGGCGGCCTTCGCCGGCGGTATGTACGTATTTCCCGGCGGAAAGGTCGATGCTGCCGACGGGCAGGGTGACGTTGGCTTCGTGATTGCCGCGATCCGTGAGTGCTATGAGGAAGCGGGAGTTCTACTGGCCGTTGACGAGGCGGGAATCATGGTCACCGACGGTCACCCGGCCTTGGCGCATCGTCAGGCGGTCTATGCGGGCGCCGTCGACCTTCGCGCCCTGTGTGATCAACACCACCTCCGTCCAGCCATCGACGACCTGGTGTGGGTGAGCCACTGGATCACCCCGATCGGAGAGTCGTCTCGTCGCTTCGATACCCGCTTCTTCATCGCTGTTGCCCCGCCCGGCCAAACGTCTCGGCATGACGACAACGAGACGATCGCCAGTGCCTGGGTGACCCCCGTTGATGGCTTGCGTCGTCATGCCCAAGGAGAACTGACGATGATGCCTCCGACCATCAAGAGCCTCGAGTTCCTCGTCGCCCATCACAACGCCGCATCGGCGATGGATTCGGCGAGGCGACTCGGCCGGCCGGTGCCTATCCTCCCCAGGCTGCGCATC
>JANNHY010000143.1:0-14717 GCA_031404635.1 Ilumatobacteraceae bacterium | reverse complement strand
GGGCGCAGGGCGATGTCAATGCGATTCTGATTGAAGAAGGATCGGGATGGCGCGTCGGCTGGTCCGATGGCCGCCGCGGTGGCGCGATCAAAGGGTTCTGAGTCTTGAGGAACACCGCCGCACCGATGTAGACAACCGCATGCGGATAGCGCAGGAGGAAATTTTTGGTCCGGTCGCCTGCTTGATCGCGTTCACCAATGAGGCCGACGCAGTGGCCAAAGCCAACGAGTCCCGTTACGGCTTGTCCAGTTACGTCTGGACCGAGAATCTGGCCAAAGCGCACCGCATGGCCGCCGCGGTGGAAGCCGGCATGTGTTTCGTTAACAGCCAGAACGTGCGCGATCTGCGCCAGCCTTTCGGCGGTACCAAGGCCAGCGGCACCGGCCGCGAGGGCGGCACTTGGAGTTACGAAGTGTTCTGCGAACCGAAGAATGTCTGCGTGTCTCTGGGCAATCACCACCTACCGCGTTGGGGAATATGAGACCACAATTAGACACTCACGGTAAAATGTGACCACAAATACCCGGGGTACCTATGCAAATCTCCATTCGAGAACTAAAGGCCAACCCCAGTCGCGCAATCGCCTTGATGCAACAAGGCGAGCAGGTGCAGATCACCTCCCATCGCAAGGTGGTGGCTGAGTTGGTACCGCCCGGGACCAAGCCACCCGCCGAAGCCACTCTGTCGGACCAACAGGTGATTCAACGCCTGATGGCGTCTGGGCTTGTGGTCGAGCCGGCCACCAAACCAATGCGGCTGGGCAAAGCGATTGTTTTTCCGCCCGGACCGAAGGGCCAAACCATGAGTGATCTGGTCCTTGCCTTGCGGGGGCCTCGGTGATTCTGTTTTGCGACACCTCCGCGCTCATGAAGCTGTATGCACAAGAAGATCACAGCGAACGGATGCGCGATTTGGTGAAACGGGCCAGTACCACGCTGGTGAGCCTGCTCACGTGGGTCGAAATGCACGCGGCCTTCGGACGCAAGCAGCGCACGCAACAATCCTCGCAGTCCCAAACCGCGGCTGGGCTTAGGCGGCTGCGTGAGGAGTGGGACAACTTCACCCGGATCGGCGTCGATGCGCAGCTCATCACCGACGCTGGAGAATTCGCGTTGCGCTTTGGTCTGCGCGCCTACGACAGCGTCCAACTCGCCAGCGCACAACGCGCACAAAGGCAACTGAGTAGCGGCATGATGTTTTGCTGCTTCGACAGACAACTCAACAGCGCGGCAACTTCGCTCGCGATGCCGGTGCTTGCGCACTGAAAAACCTGCTTCCGCCAGGCCCTGCCCACCTGGCAAGAAGCCGATGTACTCCAGCGAGGCGCAAAAGACCGAGAGCGGCGGAAAGTACCGCGGCATGCCCAACCTAAATCTCACCGACGACCAGATCGACGAGATCATCGCCTACCTGCTCGAGCGGAAGTAAGGAAGATCTCAGATGGCAATCATCGAACGACCCTCCACAGTTCCTGCTCTGCCGGGCGGCGGATCAACGCAGTTCGTAACCCCGACCACCACGTACGGTGTGTTCCGCCGTCCGGTTTCGACCACCGGCTGGCGCTCATGGTTGTTCACTGTCGACCACAAGAAGATCGGCCTGATGTACGGCACCTCGGCGATGTTCTTCTTCCTCGTCGGTGGTGTCGAGGCGTTGCTGATCCGCACGCAATTGGCTGCGCCCGACAACACGGTGCTCAGCGCCAGCCTCTACAACCAGATGTTCACCATGCACGCCACCACCATGGTGTTCCTGTTCGTCATGCCGTTGGCAGCTGGGTGGGCCAACTACTTCGTGCCGTTGCAGATCGGGGCTCGCGACGTCGCCTTCCCACGCCTCAACGCCTTCGGCTTCTGGTGCTTCTTGTTCGGCGGCATCTTCTTGAACACCTCGTGGTTTCTCGGCGGCGCCGCTGATGGCGGATGGTTCATGTACCAGCCCAACGCCAACGCCTTGTTCTCACCGACCCACGGCGTCGACTTCTGGTCGCTCGGTCTGCAGATCACCGGCATCGCCTCGCTGACGGGTGCGCTCAACTTGATCGTCACGATCCTCAACATGCGTGCGCCTGGGATGAGCCTGATGAAGATGCCGATCTTCACCTGGATGATCCTCGTCGTCCAGTTCCTCCTGGTGTTTGCCATTCCGGTCATCACCGTGGCCTTGTTCTTGTTGATGTTCCAGCGGAACTTCGGTGCTCAGTTCTTCAACGTCGAGGCCGGTGCCGATCCCCTCTTGTGGCAGCACCTGTTCTGGATATTCGGTCATCCCGAGGTGTACATCCTGATCTTGCCCAGCTTCGGCATCGTCAGCGAGGTCCTGCCGGTGTTCAGCCGCAAGCCACTGTTCGGCTACAAGTTCGTGGCCTTCTCCGGAGCGGCGATCGGTTTCGTCGGCTGGGGAGTGTGGGCTCACCACATGTTCGCCAGTGGCCTCGGCCCGGTCAGCGTCGCGGTGTTCTCGGTCAGCACGATGTTGATCGCCATCCCGACAGGTGTGAAAATCGTCAACTGGACACTCACCATGTGGGGCGGCAAGATCCACTTCACCACGGCGATGTTGTTCGCCATCGGCCTGATCGTCGAGTTCACGATCGGCGGTTTGTCGGGCGTCACCCACTCGGTGTCACCGTCCGACAGCCAACAGACCGACACCTACTACATCGTCGCCCACTTCCACTACGTGCTGGTCGGTGGCGCAGTCTTCGGCATCTTCGCCGGCTTCTACTACTGGTGGCCGAAAATGTTCGGCAAGATGCTGAACGAGACGCTCGGCAAGTGGAACTTCTGGCTCATGGTCATCGGCACCAATCTCACCTTCGGGCCGATGCACATCCTCGGTCTACAGGGCCAACCGCGCCGGATGGTCGTGTGGTCCGACAAGTTGATGGGTGGCGGCTTCTTCAACCTGGCGTTCTGGAACCGGGTCGCAACAGTCGGCTCGTACGCCATCGCCCTCAGCGTGTTCTTCTTCCTGGTCAACGTGTGGCACACCACCCGCAAGGGCGCCGCCTCACCTCTCGATCCGTGGGATGCCCGTAGCCTCGAGTGGCTCACCACCAACCCGCCGAAGGCTCACAACTTC
Source organism: Ilumatobacteraceae bacterium (assembly GCA_031404635.1). Classification (GTDB taxonomy): domain Bacteria; phylum Actinomycetota; class Acidimicrobiia; order Acidimicrobiales; family Ilumatobacteraceae; genus JAENVT01. The sequence continues at coordinate 11,633 of JANNHY010000143.1, read as the reverse complement.
GACGTGATTCCGCAGGTCCACGCCCTCGATGAGTACTTCCACCTGAAGTACGAAGAAGTCGACACCGACACCGGCCCGCGTTTGGTGAAGGTCAAGACCGCCGAGGAATTGCACGCCGAGCAGGAGGCCAACGCCGACAAGCACATACACATGCCGTCGCCCTCCTACTGGCCGATGATGGTGGCCATCGCCCTGCCGATCATGGGCTACGGAATCATCTACTCCAATCTGCTGGCCGTCGCCGGCGGTGTGATCTTGCTGATGGCGATTTTCGCCTGGTCGCTCGAGCCGTCGGTCGCCGACGACTCCGATTACGACCCGCCGGACCACGGTGGGGAACCAAGCAAGGAGCTCGCCAGTGTCTGAGGCAGTTCTCACCGAAGTGGTCGTCCACAATGATCATGCCAACGACGATCATGGGGCGCATGTGCCCAGCTCGACCGGGCTGAGCAACAACAAACTCGGGATGTGGTTGTTCCTCGGCAGCGAGTGTTTGCTGTTCGGTGGGTTGATCTCCACATACATGCTGTACCGCGGCCGCCATACCGGCTCTCCGGGGCCGTCACAGCTGTGGGACATCCCGTTGACATCGGTGTCGAGCTTTGTGCTGTTGATGAGTTCGCTCACCATGGTGCTCGGCGTCAGCGCCGCACAGCAACGCGACGATCGCCTCACTCGTTTGTGGCTCACGGTGACGGCGTTGCTCGGCTCGACGTTCGTCGGCGCCCAAGTGTACGAGTTCACCTCGTTCTACCACGAGGGTCTCGGCTTCACGACCAGCTTGTTCAGCTCGAGCTTTTTTACCCTCACCGGCTTCCACGGCATCCACGTGACTGTCGGGATCATCATGTTGATGGCGCTGGTCGGGATCATCTCGCGCACCAAGGTGCCCGGCGACAAAGCCGAGGTCGTCGAGCTGATTGGTCTGTACTGGCACTTCGTCGACATCGTGTGGATCGTGATATTCACCCTCGTGTACTTGATTCCGGCATGAGGTCCGCGAGATGACAACCACCGAACACGCTGACCACAGCGAGCACGACGATCACGCCGACACCCACGAGCACAAGTCGAACGCGTTCTACATCAAGGTTGCTGTGGCACTTGCTGTGGTCACCGCCTTCGAGGTGGCGCTGTATTACATGGACATTGGCAAACTGTTCATGCCGACACTGTTGATCCTGATGGTCATCAAGTTCCTTACGGTCGTCTCGCTGTTCATGCACCTCAAGTTCGACCACAGAATGTTCAGCATGCTGTTCTATTCCGGATTGATCCTGGCGGTGTTGGTGTATCTCGCTGCGCTGATGATGTTCCGCTTCTTCGACGGCAGCTGACAGATGCTCGGCGCGACCTTCGCCGACCCGTGGAGGTTCGAGGCCAACCCTGAGGTCTATCTGCTCGTCGTGTTCTTGATCGTCGCCTACGTTTACTCGGTGCGCGTGATCGGCCCGCGTGCGGTTCCAGCGGGCGAGCCGGTCGTCACCCGTCGGAATGTGTGGTGCTTCGCCGGGGCTATGGTGCTGCTGTTCACCGCCAGCACCTGGCCGCTCCACCAGATCGCCGAGGACTACCTCTATTCGGCGCACATGCTGCAACATATGATGCTCAGCTACTTCATGCCACCCTTGGTGCTGCTGGCGACACCAACGTGGTTGATGCGCCTGCTGGTCGGCACCGGCGGCACCTGGCGTGTCGTCGCATTCATGACCAAGCCGGTGGTCGCCGCGGTGGTGTTCAACGTGGTCGTCATGGTCACCCACATCCCACCGGTCGTCAACTCATCCGTGCAGAGCGCACCGCTGCACTATGCGCTGCACCTGCTCCTGGTGCTCACCGCCATCTTGATGTGGATGCCCGTTGTCGGGCCGTTCCACGAACTGCGGATCGGCGATGCCGCCAAGCCGATCTACCTGTTCCTGCAGAGCGTCGTGCCCACGGTACCGGCCGGGTGGCTGACGTTTGCCGAGGGGGTGGTCTACAAGCACTACAACCAACCCGTGCGGGTGTGGGGTATCAGTCCGACCAACGACCAGCAGTTGGCCGGGGCGATCATGAAGATCGGCGGCTCGATGTTTCTGTGGGCACTGGTGGCCTTCTACTTCTTCCGGCGTTTCTCCACGACGTGGAAGGAAGACAACACCTATCGGCGACAGCCGCTGACCTTTGATCAGGTGCAGTCGGAGTTCGAACGCAGTCCCGCGCCCGCCGAGAAGCTCCGGTAGGTCAGAGGAACCCCTGAATCGGCACTGACGCTGCGGATTGGCTTGTCGCCGAAACGGAGCGGGCTACCATGCGGTCATGCACGCACCACGGGGGAGCGGCGGGCCCTCCAGCCGTCGGGTACGGGCTCGACGACTCGTTCGTACGCTCGCCTGTCTGGCCGTGTTGGCGGTGTCGACAGCATGCGCCGGCGGTGGGTCTACCGCGCCCCCGGTGTCGCAGCTGAATGACGATGTCATCACGGTCGGTTCGTTCGACTTCGCAGAGAGCGTCGTCGTCGCCGAGGTGTACAGCCAAGGTCTCGAGGCTGCCGGGTACAAAGTGCATCGGGCGTTCAGCCTCGGCCCGCGGGAGTTCGTCGGTCCAGCGCTGGTCACGGGCCTGGTCGAACTCCTCCCCGAGTACGCCGGCACCGCCGCTGAGTTCTACAGTCTCGGTCGCGCCGAGCCGACCGACGACGTCGCCGTGACACATGCCGAACTCGTGCGGGCCGTCAGCGGAGGAATGGTCGTTGCCCTGGCCGCGGCGCCGGCACAGGACGCCAACACGTTCGTGGTCACCCGGTCGACGGCCGCACGCCTCGATCTCACCACGCTCAGTGATCTGAAGGCCGTCGCCGACCAGCTGACGTTCGGCGGCCCACCCGAGTGTCCGAGCCGACAGCTATGCCTGGTCGGGTTGGCCGAGACCTACGAGTTGACGTTCGGAGACTTCATACCTCTCGACACCGGTGGGCCGCGCACCGTCGGGGCGTTGAAAGGGGGCATTGTCGACATCGCCTTGATGTTCACCACCGATCCGGCGATCGAGGCCGAGGGCCTGGTCGAACTTGACGACGACCGGGGATTGCAGCCGGCCGAGAGCATCACGCCGTTGGTCAGGACCGAGATCGTTGAGCGTTTGGGATCCGATTTTGTCGCTGTGATCGATGCGGTGTCCGCCCGGCTCACTACGGCTGCAGTCCGCGACCTGAATGGCGCGGCCGGGTTGGCCGACGCCGATGTGGCGGTCGTCGCCTCGGCGTGGTGGTCGGAGGTGGGTGGGTGACAGCCGTTGGTCCGGAGCCGGTTACCGATTCGGCCGTCGCGCTTGTCGACGTCGGGCCAGAGTGCCCGCCAACGGTCAGGCGGACGCGTCGTGTGCGGCGACCTTCGGGAGCACCACCACCGCTGCCGCGCAGCATCGGGCGGTCGGGCCGCGGTTGGATGGCCGCCCTTGTCCTGCTCGTCGTGTGGATGATGGTGGCCCTGGTTTCGCCATCGGCCCGGCGCAACACCGACCAGGTCGACGCAGCCATCCTGCGGCCTTTGGCCGGATGGCGAACGGGCTGGCTGACGACGGTGGCCCGCGGCGTCGACCGTGTGGCGACGGGATGGACAATGTTTTTCGTCGCCATCGCCTTGCTCCTCGTGACCGCCTTCTTCCGTCGGTGGCGCCACCTGTTCACATTCCTCGGCAGTGTCATGGTTCTGGTGGTGATCGGCTCGATACTGATCAACGAGTACAAGCGCCCGCGTCCCTACGGCGTCACGGCCGCCGGTCGCTGGCAAGGGTTCTCGCTGCCGTCGGCGACCGTCGCGATCGTCTCGTTTACGGCGGTCGGCATCATCTACATGGTCGTCGTGCCCGGGCGATGGCGCGACGTGGCCAAGCGCGTGGGAATTCTCGCCGTGGCGATGGTGGCGGCCGCCCGCCTCTATCTCGGGGTTGACCATCCCTTCGACGTGCTCGTCGGGGCCGCGTTGGGCGTTGCCATCCCGCTCAACGCGTTCCGGTTCTTCACGCCGAACGAGGTGTTCCCGCTCACCTACCATCCCGGCAAGACAGCCCACCTCGACATCGGCGGGCGACGAGGCGAGGCGCTGCGTCGGGCCGTCGAGGAGCAACTCGGAGTCACCGTCGTCGATGTGAAGCCGGTCGGACTCGCCGGCTCGGGGGGCTCGACGCCGTTGCGCCTGCGTGTCGCCGGCGACCCCGACACGTATTTGTTCGGCAAGCTCTACGCGATGAACCACGTCCGTGCTGATCGGTGGTACAAGCTCGGACGCACGATCCTCTATGGCCGCCTCGAAGACGAGAAGCCGTTCCAGTCGGTGCGCCGCCTCGTGCAGTACGAGGATTACGCGCTGCGAGTGATGCGCGACGCAGGGGTGCCGACGGCCGCCTCGCTCGGCGTCGTCCAGCTGACACCCGAACGTGAGTACCTGCTCGTCACCGAGTTCTTCGACGGCGCCGTCGAGATCGGCGAGGCGGCGGTTGACGATCAAGTAATCGACGAGGGCCTGGCGCTGGTGCGTCGACTCTGGAACAACGGTCTCGCCCACCGCGACATCAAACCGGCCAATTTGCTCGTCAAGGACGGTCATCTCGTCGTCATCGATGTCGCCTTTGCGCAGGTGCGCCCGTCGCCGTGGCGCGAGGCGGTCGACCTCGCCAACATGATGCTCGTCCTCGGTGTGCGCAGCGACGCCGAGCGTGTATACCGCCGGGCACTGTCGTACTTCACACCCGACGAGATCGCTGAGGCATTCGCGGCGGCGCGCGGCATCGCCAGCCCCTCACAACTCCGCTCGATGATGAAGCGCGACGGCCGCGATCTCGTCGCCCAGTTCAGGGCGTTGTCGCCGGCGCGACGGCCGATCTCGCTGCAGAGATGGGGTCCCCGTCGGGTGTTCCTGGCCTTGGGCCTCGTGGCCGTAACCGCGCTGGCCCTGACGATGGTGTACCAGATGTTCACCCCTGTCGACCTGCCGATCGAGGGCGAGCCTTCGTGTGGCACCGGGAAGGTGATGATCGTCATGGCCCAGGCCGTGCCCGCAGCTACGGCCGTGCCGTGTGTGGCTGCGCTCCCGGCGGGATGGACCGTCGGGGGAGTGCGGGCGAGCCGCGGCGTCGGGCGATTCTGGCTCGACTCCGACCAGGAGGGTAGACACGCCGTCGACGTGACGCTCCGAGCGCAAGACGCGTGCAGGCTCGACGGGGCGACCGAGGTGACGAGCGACGAGCCGGGCATGCGACGCTACGAACGTCCCTCCCAGCTGCCGCCGGAGTTGCGGACGGTCCGCATGTATGTGGCCGATGGGGAATGTGTGACGTACCGGTTCACGTTCCATGGCGACACCAATGCCTCGGCGATCGTGGTTCTCGACGCCGCGCTTGCATTCCAGCCCCGAGCCGATCTGGTACGCGAGGTGGAACGCCGTTCCGGCCTCGTGCTGTGCGGCGCCGGTGCCGCGCCGTGCAAGGGGGCGACCTAGGCGACGTCCTCGTCGGTACTCCTACGCCTTCGGCTGCTGAGCACGGGTAACCTCTCCGATCTGTGATCGATGTCCGTTTGTTACGCAGCGACCCCGATGCCATCCGCGTCGCCTTGGCGCGCCGCGTGCAGTCCGACGTTCTCGAACAGTTGGAGCGGGCGATTGCCCTCGACGCCCTGTCTCGCGACATCGTCGCCAAGCGCGACGCCATTCGTGCCGAGGTCAACGATCTGTCGAAGCAGGTCGGCCTACTGCGTCACAGTGGCGACACCGACGGCGCAATGGCATTGCAGCTACGCAGCCGGGCGCTAGGTGAGCACGTGCGTTTGCTGGCCAACGAGCTCGACGTCGTCCAAAGCGATCTGCGCGAACTGCTGTTACGCATCCCCAACATGCCTCATCCCGACTCTCCCGACGGGGCCGGCGAAGCCGACAACCCGCTCGTCAAGGGCCCGGTGAACCTGCCCGCCGACTTTCCCGAACACCGGCGCGTGCCGCACTGGGAGACCGGCGCGGCACTCGGCATCCTCGACAACGAGCGGGCCACCAAGATCAGCGGGGCGATGTTCACGATGCAGCGCGGCAACGGCGCGGCCCTCGCCCGGGCGTTGTGTCAGTACGCCCTCGATCGTAACGTCGACGAGTTCGAAGAGATCCGCCCGCCCTCGCTCGTCACGACGGCAACGCTGACCGCCACCGGTCAGCTGCCGAAGTTCGCCGATGACGCCTACAGCATCGAGCGCGACGACCTGTGGTGCATCCCGACCGCGGAGGTCCCCTTGACGTCGATCTACGCCGGCGAGGTGATCGATGCCGAGCAGCTACCGCTGCGGATGATGGCCTACACACCTTGCTATCGGCGCGAGGCGGGATCTGCCGGACGCGACACGCGGGGCATGCTGCGGGCTCACGAGTTCGACAAGGTCGAGATTCTCGCCGTGGCGATGCCCGAACAGGCCCCCGACCTCCTTGTCGAGATGACCGGCCGCGCCGAGGCGTTGATCGCTGGGCTCGGACTGCCGTACCGGATCATCGAGATCTGCACCGGCGACATGGGCCAAAGCCATCATCGCAGCTTCGACATCGAGGTCTACGCGCCCGGCTGCGACGATTGGCTGGAGGTTTCGTCGATCTCGTGGTTCAGCGATTATCAAGCGCGGCGCGCCGACATCCGTTATCGCATCGCGGCCCAGAAGGGCACGCACATCGCCCATACCCTGAACGGCTCGGCGCTTGCTGTTCCACGAGTGTGGGCGGCGATCCTCGAGAACTATCGCCAGCCAGATGGCAGCGTCATCGTCCCCGACGTGCTGCGCCCGTACATGCGCGGCATCGAGCGGATAAGCGGGCGATGAGCGATCTGGCATCGCGGCGCGCCGACTACGAGTCGGCCGGTCTCGATGTCGGCGATGTCGACCCGAGCCCGCTTGTGCAATGGCAGCATTGGTACGACCAGGCAGCGGGGGCTGGTTGTGTCGAACCGAACGCCTTCGTGCTGTCGACCGTCGATGGTGAGGGCTGGCCGCAGTCCCGCTACGTGTTGGTGCGCGGCGCCGACGAGCGCGGGTTCTCGTTTTTCACCAACTACGAGTCGGCGAAGAGTACCGAGCTGACAGCCGAACCGCGGGCGGCGATGCTGTTCAGTTGGCTGCAATTGCACCGTCAGGTACGGGTGAGTGGTGTCGTCGAGCGGTTGCCAGGAGCGGAGAGCGACGACTACTTCGACTCGCGCCCCAGGGCGTCGCAGATCGGGGCATGGGCGTCGCCGCAATCGCGGGTTCTGCCCGATCGTGAATCGCTCGACGATCGTGTCGCTCGGTTCGAGCAGTCCTTCGCCGGCGTCGACCATGTGCCGCGCCCCGACTGCTGGGGTGGTTGGGTGCTCCGTCCGATGTCGTACGAGTTCTGGCAGGGCCGTCCCAGCCGGCTGCACGACCGGGTGCGCTATCGCCGCGGTGATAGCCAGTGGGTCATTGAGCGGTTGGCGCCGTAGACCACATGGCAACAGCGTCGACTAGGCCGTCGATCAGCGAAGCCATGTGCGGGACCATCACGGTGTGGTCCCAGCCCTCCCAAATCGGGCCCGAACCGCGAATGCGTGGGGGTAGTTCGATCTGCACACCCTGTTCTGTGGGCAGGTTCACAGGATTGTCGGGATGAAGTCCGCGCAGGTCCTTCGGAATTCGGTCGAGTTCGGTGACGATGTCGTACTCTGGCAGGCGAGGCCGCAGGTGGCCGGCGACGTGATCGGCAAGATCGCGGTTTTTCCCGCCGAGGAGCACCGAAGTGAAATGGTCGCGGCGACCGAAGCCATGAATCGATATGACGATGTCGACGTGCTCGATGAACGTCATCAGCTGCGACGAGGAGGTCGGGCTGACCTTGTGCGACGGGATGTGCCATTGGAGATCGTCGGGTTGCAGCACGGCGTAGTAGCTGGCGCCACTTCGTGCGGCGGCGTGACGGGCGATCACGTCGGTCTGCTCCTCGAGCGAGCCGCCGTGGAAGGCCATGAACCCGATGCTGCTGCGCAGTACGCAGATCTCGCGCACGCCGGGCATGCCCAGTAGTTCGGCGAACTGGTCGATCATGAGGCGGATTCGTTGCGTTGCAGCCTGACTGCGGTTATGACAGCGGCGACGATCACAACCCCGCCGACCGAAACGACGGCGGATTGGTGCTCGACGACGAAGTTTGACAGCTTGGTCTGCCAGTCGTCGGCCTTGGCGACGACCGCTCCACCGGAGCCATCGGTGATGTTGCTGTACCAATACCAGCACAGATAGAACCCGGTGAGAATCAGGAGCACCCCGGCGACCTGTTCGAACCAGACCATGCCGCGCCGCAGGACGTGTAGCAACGCGGTGTTGGCGAACGCCAGTGTCACGGTGAGTCCGGTGACCACAAGCGCCATGCCCATCCCGTAGAGGGCGATCGCGGCAATGCCCGTGCCCAGTCCCTTGGTGCTGAAGCTGCCGAGGACGACGCCGGTGAACGGGGCAATCGTGCAGCCGATCGACGCCACGGCGTAGGCGAGCCCGAATACGTACATCGATCGCACGCTGCGGTCGCGTCGGCCGACATCGAGCGTGGGCGTGGTGAACGGCACGCGGTAGCCGAAGAGCATGGCGATCCCGAGTACGACCAAGCAGACACCGATCACCAGTGAGACCCACTGGGCCTTCTCCACGAACCAGTTGGTCGAGAGCTTGGTGATGGCGCCGATGATGACGAAGATGCTCATGAAGCCTGCCGAGACGGCGAAGCTGACCTTCAATGCCCGAAGCACAGAAGCCCGCTCGGCTCCGGGGCGGAGGTTTTCCATGCCGAGGAAGTAGATGAGATAGGTCGGCAGCAACACAAAGCCGCACGGGTTGATCGCCGCCAGCAAGCCGGCGGTGAACGAGGTCGCCAAACGCGCATCGAGGGCGATCACAACAGTTCGGTCCTGATCAGTTCCTCTAGATTGTCTGCGGTGAGTTCGCCGGTTTGTTCGACGATCGTGCCACTGGCGTCGATGAACAGGGTCTGCGGGAAGTTGGCCACACGGAGCGCGGTGGTGAGTTCGCCGTTCGGATCGTACAGCAGTTCGTACTGCACGCCCTTGCCGCGGGCGAAGGCTTCCTCTGACTGCTTGTCAAGATCGCTGGCATTGACACCGACGAAGCGCACCTCGTCGCCGAACTTGGCGTGGTTGTCGGCGAAAGCGGGAAGCTCTCGCTTGCATGGCGCACAGGTCGAGTACCAGAAGTTGATGATCAGCGGACGTCCGACGAGATCTGCCGTCGGGAAGGCGTCGCCAGTGACGGTCTGGATGTCAACGTTAGGAAATGACCGGCCAGTGACTGCGGCGTTGGTGCCAATTGACGGCGCCAAGTCGTTGCCCGACGTCAGGGTGACGTTGTCGTCAGGGTCGTCGGGGTCGCCTCGATTGGCGGCGGCAGCGCCGACGGCGACCACGAGAGCCGCCGCCACCGCCAACGAGCCGAACAGCAGCCGCTTGTTGACCGTCACGTCTTGAAGGCTATCGAGGGAGCTGACCCGGCCCGCCGCGGGCGGCGGCAATCGACGCGGTTGCCTCAGGCAACCAGGTGCGGGGGGATGGGTACCTCGTCGATCACCACCGCCGGGCGGGGGCTTTTGGGCGGACGGCCGCGTGGTCGCTTGTTGACCACGACCCGACCGTTCTCGATCAGTTCACCGCCCCACACACCCCAGGGCTCGGCTCGCTCTAGCGCCCCGTTGGTGCAGTCTGCGGCAAGCGAGCACTTGCTGCAGATCGCCTTGGCCCGGGCGATGTCGAGCGGGGTGTCCGAGAAGAACAGGTGGGTCAAGGTGCCGTGGCCGTCGGCGCAACGCGGCTTGGGGGCGCGCACGGCGACCGGATCGAGCAGTTCGGCGAACTCGGCGTCGATGTCTCGGTTGATGTCGATTGCGTACATTTGGGTGGTTCCTCTCGGACGAGTGGGAAGGGCGGAAAACCAAAAAGGCCGCCGGGATCGAATCCCGACGGCCTCGGAGCGGTTGCTCCCGACGTAGTTGGTGTTACGTCGGTTGCCTCCCGAGGCGTCGGGTTGGGTGCTTGATCGCGGTCTCGCGCATGAAATTGAGATTCATGCCGGACGGCAGTGCGGCGCACCACTGGTCGCCGTGGTCGAGCCGGTCGCACGGGCGCGCGCCGACGGCCACGTGGGCCAGTTGCGGTGCAAACGTCGTGCTCATTCCGGTGCCTTCCATTGTTCGTCGGCCAGACACAAACGTGCCGAGCCGAGAGATAGGCAACCAGATCTTTGCGGCTGCGTCAACTCATTTAATGTCACCACATGTTCGAGATGGTTGGACGATCGAACTTTGGGCGGACGTTCCATGGTGAACGGCGGGTTCGTCTCGGTGATTGCTCTCCCGGTGGCCGACTTCGTCTCGACGCGGCTGCCCGCTATCTGCAAGATCTGTCCGACGACGACACGCGCGGTGCCGACCTTGCGCAGATGACGTGGGTCGTGCGCCGAACGGTGATCGATGTGCAGCGGTTTCCGACCTATCTCGAACCGCTCGACATGGTGACGTGGTGCTCGGGCATCGGTTCGCGATGGGCGGAACGGCGCGTAGACATCGACAGTGCCAGCGGCGGCTCGATCAACTCGGCGACCCTGTGGGTTCATCTCGATGCCGAGACGCTTCGCCCTGTGGCTCCGTCGGCGGCATTCCAACGGATCTTTGCGCCCAGCGCGGCGGGGCGGGGTGTCTCGTCACGATTGAACTTGGATGACCCCCCGACTGACCTGGCGCTCACCGGCTGGCCCGTCCGTTTCGCCGACTTCGACGTTATGAACCATCTGAACAACGCCGTTGCGTTCGCGCTCGTCGAGGAGGTGTTAGCTCCCCGCCGGAACCTGCGGGCACCACTTCGTGTCGAAGTCGAGTATCGATCGCCGATCGACCGCGGCGTCACTCTGCGCCACGGCGGTGTTGACGGATCCGATGGATACGACGGATGGCTCGTCGACGACCACGGTCGTTGTCACCTCGCCTTCCGGATCGGACGCCCGCCGCTTCGAATTGCCGGCACGATCTCGATGTAGAACGTCCGGGCCGGCGATCCGGCCTGAATCGCTCCGCTCCTGTGCCGGAGGAGGCTTGCTCTCCGCTGGCCAACCGGCCCTACCTCACCTTGCCCAAGCCCTTGCGAATCGTCTGTGACGAAACTCCCTTCGCCGCCGCCATTTCGTCACGGACGATTCGCGAGGGGGTCGTGGAGGGTGCCGCCGCGATTTCGTCACGGACGATTCGCGAGGGGCGCGACAAGGGGTGGTGGGAAAGAGGCAGGGGGTGGGGAGGGGCACAGGGGCAGACCATGGGCGGGGTGGGATCGGGCGGCGACGGCCGTCATCTCATAGGGGCATCCCGCCCGAGACGATGAAGTTCAGGAAACGTCGTGACACCCTTGGTGGACATCGACCAGCTTGCCTCGTTTCTTCCATCCACGCCCGACGCACCGCACTTGCTCGTTGTGCGCCACCGAGTTCGCCTTCGCCCGCCGCGCGGGCCGCCCTCGCCTCTACTGCGGCCATTCCTGCCGCCAGCGCGCCTACGAACACCGCCACGGCTTCGAGCATCAGCGCACGGTACGACCGCTCCCTGGTCAGGCCACAG
>JANNHY010000142.1:0-4320 GCA_031404635.1 Ilumatobacteraceae bacterium | reverse complement strand
CCCTGCTCGACGCGCGTGTCAGCGACCCGGAGGAGGAGTGGCGCGACCTCCTCCGCGCGATCGGGCGCCGGCCTGCTCGTGTTCGTACATCGGCAGCACCATCACCATGCCGAGTTCTTTGGCGACACTGCAGAATCGCTGCGTCGTCGGGCCATCGGGGATCAACTCGGTGTAGCTGTAGTACTGGGCGTCTTGCACCTGGCAGAAGTACGGGCCGTAGAAGAGTTCCTGAAAGCAGATCACCTGGGCGCCCTCGGCCTTGGCATCGTGCGCGGCCTGCTCGTGTTTGTCGATCATCTCCTCCTTGGTACCTGCCCAGTCGGTTTGAAGTAGCGCTGCTCGCACGATGTTCGGCATGACCGTGATCGTAATGTGACACGCAGGGGCGCACAATAACTGTATTGTTACCGCACAATGACCGCTACGTTTATCGACGCCATAGAGGACCGTAGCGCCCGCGGCATCGCCGCCGCGGTTGGGCGGATGATCAGGCGCGGCGACCTCGCCGTCGGCACCCGCCTGCCGACCGTGCGCGAACTGTCCAAGTCGCTCGGCGTCTCGCCGACAACAGTCAGCGAAGCGTGGCAGACGCTCACCTCGGTCGGCGCCATCGACGCCCGCGGCCGGCAGGGCACGTTCGTGCGCCAGCCCACCGGCCCCGGCTCGCCGCGGCGGTACCGCCGCGTCACCGAAGGTCCTGGGCACTTCGCCCTCGACCTTTCCACCGGCACTCCACCGTCTTCACTGCTGCCCGATCTCGGCCCGGTCGTCGCCAGGGTCAGCCGCCAGTCATTGACGTCCAGTTACCTCGACCACCCAGTGCTCCCCGAACTCGAGGCCCGCCTCAGCGATGGCTGGCCATTCCGGGCCGAGGCGTTGACGGTGGTCGACGGGGCAATGGACGCCCTCGACCGTGTCGCCCAGATCGTCGTTCGCCTCGGAGATCGGGTGATTGTCGAACACCCGACGTTTCCTCCGCTGCTCGATCTTCTCGATGAACTCGGTGCCGAGGTCATCGGTGTCGACCTCGACGACGACGGGCCGATCGTCGCCCAGGTTGTCAAGGCGCTGCGACAGCAGCCTGTCGCCGTCTTCCTCCAGCCTCGGGCCCACAATCCCACCGGGATAACGACAACGATGCCGCGTATGAAGGCGTTGGCCGCCGAGTTGGCCGGCAGTACGGCGATCGTGATCGAAGACGACCACTCCGGCGACATCGCCACCGGGGCCCTGGTCAGCATCGGCTCGTGGCTGCCCGAGCGAACAGTGCACATCCGCAGCTACTCCAAGAGCCACGGTCCGGATCTGCGCCTCGCCGCTGTGGGTGGTGCGGGCGACGTGGTGGCCTCGGTCGCCAACCGTCGATTACTCGGCCCAGGGTGGAGCAGTCGCATCCTGCAGGCCGTGTTGCTGGAAATGCTCGACGACCCGCCGACGATTCTGGCCGTCGCCATGGCGAGAGCGGAGTACGCCCGTCGCCGGCAATTGGTCGCCGGCGTGCTCGAGGCGCGCAATGTCGCCGTGACGGGTACCGACGGAATCAACCTGTGGATGACGGTTGCCGACGAACGTTCGGCGCTGGTCACTCTCGCTGCCCAGGGCATCGGCGCCGCGCCGGGCGAGCCGTTCCGGGTCCGCGACGACGCACCTCATCTGCGAGTCACCGTCGGCCTGATCGACTCGGACCACGAGCGGATTGCCAACCAACTCGCCGCGGCGGCCGGCGGTTCTCGTTCGCCGCGTGGGCACAGGTAGAGGCACAGGTAGATGGGAATTCGGAGCTGGCTGTTCGGCCGGCACGAACCGCGTCAGCCACGACCCGACCACGTGGTCGAAGTCGCCTGGCTGCCACTGTGGCAGTGTCAGCTGGCGCTGCACGATCTGTGGGAGAACGAGATCCCGGCGACGATGTCGGAGGATCACACCTCGATGATGCGCTTCGCCGCCCGCGAGCCGATGGGCCGGATCTTTGTGATGGAGGTGCGCGCCGCCGCCGCCCGAGCGGCGATCACGGCGTGCATCGGCATCGATCCCCCCACGCAGGATCGTTGACCCGCCCAGCCCCGCTCACCGGGCGATGAGAGATGAGCCGCGTTAGGGCGCACACTCCTCATCGCATGGGAACGCCGCCGATGCGCGATGAGAGATGTGCGTCGCCGAACGGCTCATCTCTCATCGCCGAGTCGCTGACGGGTCAATAGCCGCCGGAGAGCTTCTGGTGATCCCAGCTGGCGATGTGTTCGATCTCGAGGACGACGCCCAGGCGCTTGGTGGCCTGCGCTTCCAGGAACGGCAGGGCGGCTTCTCCCAAGGCCGATGGACCGTTGTACTTCACGCCGACCGCCTTGCCGATCTCCAGGATCGCCTCGTAGTCGTCGACGATGGTTCCCCGTCCGCGCATCTCGACGCCACGTAGCTGGTCGTACGAATCGCCGCTCTCGACCAACGCGGTCATTTTCGGATCGCGGCGCAAATTGACGATCTTCTGACTTTTGCTGAATGTCCAGAACACCGGTTTGCCGTCGACCATCGCAAACCACATCGCCACGAGATGTGGGTGCCCGGTCGGACCGATCGTGGCCACGTTGAGAACGCGCTCCGACTCGAGATAGGCGCGCACCTCGTCGTCGGTCATCGAGATCTCGGCGCGCTTGCTGGCCATGGCGCGACAATACTTGGGTCGTCACATGGCGCTGGAGCGGAGCAGTTCGTATGACATCGGACATTCCGGTTGCAACGATGCGTCACTGGTCGGCTCGACACCGTACGGGCCGACAACCCAACTGCTGAGGGAGACCGGCACGCCCTCAGCCTGCGCTTCCCAGGGTATGCCGACGTCGACGAGGCGTTGTCTCATGGCCTCGTACATGGCGGCCGGGAGTCGGCGGCCGCGGCCAACGATCGCCCACACCGGTACCTCCGAGCAATACCCCACGGAGGCAAGAGCCCGCGATCCGGCGGTGGCGAGAAGTTCGTTCTCGCACGCGGCCAGGGCCTCGACGACCACCACGTCGCTGGCCAGCACGGCCGCAGCGAGTCCTGCCGCCGGCACGATCTCAGCCTCGACATCTGCACGCTGCAATCTGCGCACGAAGGCCGAGCTACCCATCCCATCGTTGTCGGTGTCGATGGCCAGGACCCTCGAATCGCCCCGGCGCAGCAGAGCCTCGCCGATGAGGTCGGGCCATCCGACGAGACAGACCGTTGCGTCGTCGGGTAGTACCTCGACCAGAGCATCAGGTGTCGGATCCGCTTCCAGATCGTCGGCCAATGACGCTGCACACCGATAGGGGTCGGGCGCGGCAAGCACGCAAGCGCACAGCCACCACAACGGCCCCGACGTCGGATGCCGCTCGACGATGCGCCGGCAGGCGACGACGAGGCCGGCAGGATCGAAGCCGAGTCCGCGCAGCGCCCCGGCCGTCTCGCGGACCAGCATCCGTTGATCACCACCCGAGGCCCGGGCCACATAGCGGAGCCGCTCGATCGGATGCATCAGGCGCGACGCTAGTGCCACATTGGGGGGTGCGCCGATGGCGCGCTACCGTCTGCTGCCATGGCGAGCAACCCGTCCCTCGATACCAAGCTGACCTCGCTCGGCGGCGAGGCACGCCCACTGGAGGAGTGGCTGACCACGTTCCACCTGGCCAGCGTGGTGCTCGACCCTTACACCAACGAGAGTTCCTGGGTACTGAAAACCGCGGCGCGCATCCTCGAAAGCCTGCGCGGCACCGATGCCCGCGTCAACTTCGTCGTCACCGCCGACGGCGACGGCGCCAAGGCCTTCCTCGGGCCGTTGACCGACGACTTCCTGGTCTATTGCGACCCGGATCGGGCCTTCGTGCGCGCTCTCGGCTTGAGCCAGCTGCCCGCCTTCGTGTTCATCCGACTCGATGGCACGCTGCAAGCGTGCGCCGAGGGATGGAACGCCGGCGAGTGGCGCAAGGTCGCCGAGCAAATCGCCACGGCAACAGCGTGGATCAGCCCGACCATCCCAGTGGCTGGTGACCCTGGGCCGTTCCACGGCACACCAGCCCTCGGCTGAACGTGGCGCTGCCCGCCGCAGCTCGTGATCTCCCCGTTGTCGAGGTGCTGCCCCAATTGGCGGCCGCGCTCGAGCGACACGGATCGGCGTTGCTGGTCGCCCCACCCGGTGCCGGCAAAACGACGGTTGCCCCGCTCTGGCTGATCGAACAGGCGTGACAAGGTGAACCAACGGCTCGTGCTGGCCATCCTCGAAAGCCTCGGGCACAAGGCCACCCTGACCGCCAACGGCCGGGACGCGGTGGAGGCCGCGCGCACGGGCCACTTCGACGTGGC
>JANNHY010000141.1:0-11205 GCA_031404635.1 Ilumatobacteraceae bacterium | reverse complement strand
CTGCGCAACCTCGATCTCGACTCGATGCTCGAGAAGTTGATGGAGGCCAGCCGAGAACAAGTCGGCGGCGAACTGACGGCGCTCGAGGAACGCCTCGAACACGACGAGTACAACGAACGCATCGAGCAGTTCAAGAAAGAGATCGAGGCCGAGATCCGCCGCCGCCTCGTCGCCGATCGTGGCGCCGAGGCGATGGCCAAGACTCTGCGCAAGCCACTGCCGGAAGACGTCGAGTTCATGCACGCCTCACGCGACGAGATGCAGAACCTCAAGAAGGCGCTATTCCCGCTGACCCGCAAACTCGCGGCTCGCCTGGCCCGCAAGCGTCGGCACGGTCGCAAGGGGCCGCTCGACTTCCGCAGCACCGTCCGCCACTCGCTGAGCTACGGCGGTGTGCCGGCCGAGCCGAAGTTCAAGTATCCGCGGCCGGCGAAGCCGGAACTGATGGTGGTCGCCGACATTTCCGGCTCGGTTGCCGCCTTTGCCCGGTTCACCCTGATGCTCGTCTACGCGATCCAGGGCCAATTCTCCAAGGTTCGCTCGTTCGTGTTCATCGACGGCATCGACGAGGTCACCGACTACTTCAAGGGTGTGGAAGACATCCAGGATGCGATCCACCGGGTTAACACCGAGGCCGACGTCGTCTGGGTCGACGGCCACAGCGACTACGGCCACGCCTTCGAGGTGTTCTGGGATCGCTACGGGAAAGACGTCGGGCCGAAGACCACGGTGCTATTGCTCGGCGATGCGCGCAACAACTACCACGCCTCCCAGGCCTGGGTTGTCAAGGAAATGCGCCAGAAGGCTCGCCATGTGTACTGGCTGAATCCCGAGCCGCGCAGTTACTGGAACACGGGCGACTCGATCGTCGGTGACTACGGCACGCACACCGACGGCGTGTACGAGTGTCGAAACCTCCGCCAACTCGAAGCATTCGTCGAGAAGCTGGCGTGACGGATCAGGGCGTGCCTGCAGGAACATCCACCGCGTCGGTCGGGACGGTGATGACGACCGGAGCGTTCAGCGTTGTGACGTCCATCGTGTAGCTCGTCACCCAGGTGGCATCTATTCCCGTACCCGGTTCCGGGGGCTCAACACTGAACAACAGGTGGCGAACGAGGCCGGATTCGTCGTAGCTGACATCCACGGTGAGCGTCGTAGCGTTGGGAACGTCGAACAGCCATGGGATCCTGGCGAAGATGGCTGGCGCGATCTCTGGAACCTTCGCTCTGTCGAGCACGTAGGTGAGCGACGTGAAGGTTGTACCCTCGACCGTTTCCGTCTCCGACGACGTCGGCTCCGTGGCATCCCGCAACGGCTGATCGATGATGTCGTTGATCATCGGGATGAACTCAGCTGCGTCGTACGGGCTTGGCGCTTCGACTACGCGTGGCTGGCGTGTCCATGGTGTGCCGAAGGCCGCGCCGGGGTGGAACACGAACTCAGTAGTTCGGATTTCCTGTGCGGTGGCGAAGGTGCCACCAATTTGGCTGTCGACCGTGCTCTGACCCGTCCCGGTGGCGTAGTCGGCCTGCACCGTGGTCGTCACGTTGTCGGGTACGCCGTTCTGGACGGCGGACAGGGTTATCGAATACTCCGCACTGGTGACGTTTGGACGAACAAATGGCACCTCCGGCAATGGTGCAGCGGCCTGGTCGTGACCGAGAACCTTTTGAACGCGCTCCGCGTTGCGGAAGTAGTAACCGGTACCGGCTGCCATGCCGAGCAGAACCAGGATGATCATCAGCTTCTTGCCGCGCTTCTTCTTGCGCTTTACCGGGCGCGCTTCGGCCTTGGCGGGCTGCATGAAGTCGGCAAAATTGATGGCCGGGGTGTTGCCCGTGGTCTCCTGGACTCGCGCGACCGCCGGGACGGAGAGCCGCAGCACCGGCGTAGCGACCGCCGGGGGAGGAGGGGGAGGCACGGACGTTCCGTTTGGCGGTACGGTAAGCCTCTGCAAAGGGGGTGCAAATTTGGTGTCCGCCATAACATGTGATTCATCGGCCCGACCAGACGACTTCTTGAGCCTTAGGCGGCACACTTTCGGGAGAAATGGGGCGATGCGACCATCCCAGCCTGCCGGTACGGTGGTCGGTCATGGCCATCTCATGCGTCTACTGCGGCCGACGGCACGAGACTTCAGCGGAGGTCCGGCAGTGCTGGCAGCACAGCCAATCGCAGCACACGGCCCGGGCGATGTCGAGGCTCGGCCGCAATATCGTCGCCCGACCTGGTCAAGCGCTGCCCGACGGTTGGGGTACCGCTCAGCGTTGCATCGTGGGATTGGCAGATGTGGGCGATCCGACGCGTCTTGTCGCCGAGCTCCGGCGCCTGGCCGATGACCGCCTACCCTGCGTCTTCGAGATCGATGGCGCGGTCGAGACCGCCCTGGCAGCCCCGCAGACCAACGCCGCACCGATTCACCAGGTCGGACCTCGATTCACGTTCGAGTTGTCGGCGTTGCATCACCTGCTGTGGTCGAACTCCATCGACGCACGCGATCCCTCGCGGCCAACGTGGCCAGTGGCTCAACAAGCGTGTGACCTCGGCGCGACGCCCGCGGGGGAGTCCACTGCTGGCGACGTAGTGCTTCCCGACGGGACAGCGGTGTGGCTCGACGGTGGGCCGGTCCGCCACACCGACCCCATCGACGGAGTCGCGGTCGTGCATCGAATTGCGATCGAGCATCGCTCGTTGGTGCCCTTCGGTTCGAACTCGTCGATGGCTGATCTGGCCGACGATCAGCTTGCAGCCGTCACCCATCCAGGAGGCGCATCGCGGGTGATTGCCCCGGCCGGTTCCGGCAAGACACGGGTGCTCACCGAGCGCGCCCGTCACCTGCTTGTGCAATGGTGTCTGCCGGCCAGTTCGGTGTGCCTGGTGGCGTTCAACAAGCGCGCCCAGGAGGAGATGAGCGCCAGAGTGGCCGATCTCCGCGGCTTGCAGGTGCGCACGCTGAATGCCATCGCCTTGGCGATCGTCAATGGCTCCGCACCGTTCTCGGCCCAGCCGGCCAAAATGACCACGATCACCGAACCCGACGTGCGCCGAATCATCGGCAAACTGGTCGAATTTCCCCGCAAGCGAAACGCCGACCCAGTCGCGCTGTGGATCGAGGCGCTCTCCCTCGCCCGACTGGGTTTGCGTGATCCGGGCGATGTCGAAGCGCTGTACGACGGCGATGTCGACGGATTCGCCGCAATGCTGCCGCGGTACCGCCACGAGCTGAGCAGATCTCGGTCACTCGACTACGACGAACAAATCGTGCGGGCGATCGAGATCCTGCTCACCGATACGGCTGCCCGCGCCGCTGCCCAGTGTGCCTGTCGGGTGTTGCTCGTCGACGAGTTCCAGGACCTCACACCGGCCCATCTGCTGCTGGTGCGGCTCCTGGCCGGCCCGGATGGCTGCGTGTTCGGGGTCGGCGACGACGACCAGACCATATACGGCTTCAACGGAGCCGACCCACAGTGGTTGATCGACTTTGCGGACCACTTCCCCCATGCCGGCGATCATCCGTTGGAAATGAACTACCGCTGCCCAGCCGACGTTGTCGCGGCAGCCGCGACACTGCTGCAACACAACTGGCGACGCGTCCCAAAGACGATCCGCGCCGCGTCGACAACCGATGGGATGGTGGTCGAACCCGGTGCCGACGCGGTTTCGACCACCGTTGCGATCGTGGCCGATGCCGTCGCCGAGGGGTTCGCGACAGGCGACATCGCCGTGTTGACGCGGGTCAACTCGTTGCTCGTCCCGGTACAGGTTGCACTCGGGCTAGCCGGTATCGCTACTCATGGAGGCGTCGGCGCGGAGTACGCCGATCGTGCTGCGGTTCGGGGCTCGTTGGCGTGGCTGAGACTGGCTACCACGAGCGGTGGACTGTCGAGAGTCGATGTCGAGGAGGCGTTGCGCAATCCATCGCGCCCACTCCGACCGAACATCGCCGGCTGGGTGGCAGAGCAGGCCTCGCTCGATGGGCTGCGCCGCCTCGCCGGGCGTCTCAACACCCCACGCGAGGCCGAGCGGGTAGAGGCCTTTGCCGCCGATATCGAGCGACTACAACAGCTTGCCGAGGCCGGTGCTTCGACCTCGTCGATCCTGTCGAGATTGCACGACTCGATGGGGATGGCCTCGACGCTGTCGACGCTCGACATACACCGCAGGGGTATGAACCGGGCGGCACAAAGCGACGATCTCACGGCCGTGGCACAGCTGGCGTTTCTGCAACCAGATCCGTCGATGTTCGGGTCGTGGTTGCATTCCGCGCTGCGTCGCCCATGGCAGTCGCATGGCGTCACACTGGCGACGGTGCACCGGGTAAAGGGTAAGGAGTGGCCGGTCGTAGTGGTGCATCATGCCGAGGCCGACCAATTCCCGCACCGGCTGGCCACCGATGTCGAAGAGGAGCGCCGCGTGTTCCACGTCGCGATCACACGCGGTCGTTCCCGTGTGCACGTCGTGCCCGGCGGGCACCCGTCGCCTTTCATCGATCAATGCGTGCATCCGCCCCATCCTGCTGCGCTGGTCGCCGAACGGATCACAACCCGGCAGCCCTCGCGGGCTTCCGTGATCGCCGAGAAGCCGGGCAGCGACCTGACCCCCGCCGAGACCAGGCTGTTCGAGGAACTGCGATCGCTACGTCGCCATCTCGCTGCCGGAAAGCCCGCCTACACGGTGTTGTCCGATCAGGCGCTGCACGACATCGCCCGACGCCGCCCGGCGACACTGTCGGGTCTGGGTGAGATCAAGGGGATGGGTCCTGTCAAGCTCGAACGCTACGGCGGCGCGCTGCTTGCGGTCATCGAGGCGGCAGCCGACGATTAGCCGCGCTGGTAGTTCGGGGCTTCCTTGGTGATGGTCACGTCGTGCGGATGGCTTTCCTCACGACCGGCTGTGGTGACCTTCATGAACCGGGCCGAGCGCAGCGCAGCGAGTGTGGCCGCACCGGCGTAACCCATGCCGCTGCGCAGGCCGCCGACGAGCTGGTAGATCACGTCACTGAGCGTTCCGGCGTAGGCGACACGGCCTTCGATTCCCTCCGGCACGAGCTTGCGCGTCGCCGTACCGAGTGGCGACTGCGCGGTTGCGTAGCGGTCGGCCCCAAGACCTTGCATGGCACCGATCGAACCCATGCCCCGATAGCTCTTGTAGCGGCGCCCTTCGAACAGCTCCAGTTCCCCGGGGGCCTCGTCGGTGCCCGCCAACAGCGAGCCGAGCATGACCGTATCGGCCCCGGCGGCGAGGGCTTTGACCAGGTCACCCGAGTAGGTGATGCCGCCGTCGGCGATGATCGGGACCCCGTGTTGGCGTGCCCGTCGGCATGTGAAGTAGATCGCCGACAGTTGCGGCATGCCGGCGCCGCTGACGACACGCGTGGTGCAGATGGATCCGGCGCCGACGCCGACCTTGATTGCATCGGCACCGGCGGCGGCCAGAGCGTCAACGCCGTCTTCGGTGACTACGTTGCCTGCCACTACCGGTAGCGACGGCCACGACGACTTGATCCGTTCGATGGCCTTGATTACCCCCGCCGAATGGCCGTGGGCCGTATCGAGGGCGACGGCGTCGACCGCTTGCGCAACCAGCGCCTCGACTCGCTGTTCGAGATCGGCGCCGACCCCGACGGCTGCTGCGCAGCGCAACCGGCCTGCCGAATCGCGGGTGGCGTTGGGGAACTCCTGTCGCTTGAGGATGTCTTTCACCGTGATCAGCCCGATCAGGCGATTGTCGGCGTCGACCAACGGCAGCTTCTCGATGCGGTGCTTCTGGAGGATGGCCTTGGCTTGATCCAAGGTGGTGCCTTCGGAGGCGGTGACCAGTCCGGTCGAGGTCATGAACTCGGTGACCGGTCGGTCGAAATCGGGGCCCGAACAGAACCGGGTGTCGCGGTTGGTGAGGATGCCGACCAATCGCCCGGAGGCGTCGGTGATCGGCACGCCGCTAATCTTGAAGCGGTGCATCAACGCCTCGGCGTCGTGCAGTGTGGCGGCGGGCGACAACGTGACCGGATCGGTGATCATCCCGCTCTGGCTGCGCTTGACCTTCTGTACTTCGCCAGCCTGATCCTCGATCGACATGTTGCGATGGATGACCCCGATCCCACCCTCGCGGGCGGCGGCAATGGCCATCCGCCCTTCTGTGACCTTGTCCATCGCTGCCGACACGATCGGCACGCTGAGGGTGATGTCGGCGGCGAACGTCGCCGTGGTATCGACGGTGTCGGGCAACACGTCGCTGTAGCCGGGGACGATGACCACATCGTCAAAGGTGAGGGCCTCGAAGCGATCGAAGAATTCGGCGGTGCTCATGCGTTTGCTCCTGTCGTGCACAAGGTAGTGAGAGTTTCAACGAGTAGACGGTGTTCGACGTCGTGAACTCGGTCGGTGAGGGTCTCGAGGGTGTCGGAGGGGTGGATCGAGACGGTCGCCGTCGCCAACACCGGGCCATCGTCGACCCCCTGGTCGGGCACGAGGTGCATCATCACCCCGGTGTGATCGCGGTGACCGTCGCGGGCTTGCTGCCAGGCGCGCTCGATGGCATCGACACCGGGCAGTTCGCCCGGAAGGGCCGGGTGCAAGTTGACCACCATGCCAGGGAACCAACCGAGGAAGCTCATCGACAACACGCGCATCCATCCGGCGAGCACGACCCAGTCGGGGTCGAACCCGCTGACGATGTCGGCCAGGCGGGCGTCGTAGTCCGCTCGTGACTCGTCGACCTGCGGGGCGATATGGACGAACGGCACACCTGCGTCGGCGGCCCGCTGGAGCGCACCGCTGCCGGCCTTGTTGGAGACGACCGCGGCGACCCCGGCCGGAAGGCGGCGGTCGG
The DNA here is from genome assembly GCA_031404635.1 of Ilumatobacteraceae bacterium. Lineage (GTDB taxonomy): Bacteria > Actinomycetota > Acidimicrobiia > Acidimicrobiales > Ilumatobacteraceae > JAENVT01. The sequence goes on along the minus strand of JANNHY010000141.1, from coordinate 4,371 downwards.
CGCAGGCGTCGAGGATCGCCTGCAGGTTGGTGCCGTTGCCGGAGGCGAGGACGACGAGGCGGGTCATCGCAAGCGCACCCGCGGGGCGGCGTTCGCGGTCCGTACGAGTTCACCGATGACCCAGGTCGGTTCGTCGATGAGCTGTTGCACCGCGGTGACGTCGGCTGCCGCGCAGACCACCACCATGCCGACGCCCATGTTCAGCGTGCGGTACAACTCGTACGTGTCGAACTGGGTTGCCACCTCGCGGACCAAACGAAACAACGGCGGAACCGGCCATGAACCAAGTTCGACGACGGCGTCACACTCGTCGGGCAGCACGCGTGGCAAGTTCTCCGGAAGCCCGCCGCCAGTGATGTGGGCCAGCGCTTTCAGCCGTCGGCCGGCGAGTGCGGGGGTCAGTACGTCGAGGTAGCTGCGGTGTGGAACGAGCAGGGCCTCGCCGAGCGGGCGATCGAACCCCGGCGGCGTGGCATCCATGGGGAGCCATTCGAAGATCTTGCGCAGCAGCGAGTAGCCGTTGGTGTGAGGGCCGTTCGAGGCGACGGCGATCAGTGCATCGCCCGCCCGTAATTCGCCACGGGGCAGCATGTCGCGCTGCTCGACGGCACCCACCAGCGTGCCGGCGATATCGAACGCGCCGGGTACATACACCCCCGGCATCTCCGCGGTCTCGCCACCGAGCAACGCGCAGCCCGCCGCCTCACAGGCCTCGGCCATCCCGGTGACGACCTCGGCGACGTGCTCGGCGCGGAGCTTGCTCGATGCCACGTAGTCGAGAAAGAACAGCGGTCTCGCCCCCTGTACCAGCACGTCATCGATGCAGTGGTTGACGATATCCACGCCGATGCCGCGGTAACGGCCGAGTCGGGCCGCAAGCTCGACCTTGGTGCCGACCCCGTCGGTCGAGGCCACCAGCACCGGCTCGTCCATGGCTTTGATCGCCTTGGCGCTGAAGGCGCCGCCGAAGCTGCCGATTCCGCGCAGCACGGCCGGCCCGTGCGTGCGCTCGACGGCCTGCTTCATCCGGCTGACCGCTCGCGTGCCTTCATCGATGTCGACACCGGTAGCGGCGTACGACGGCAACATGGCGCCAGTCGCGCGCCAGCCGATGTCGCTACGAACCTGCATGCCGTCGAAGTGGATCGTTGACATCCGCCGATAGGCGTTGTCGCGAGCAGCGACCAGTGAGCCACCCAACCCGGTCACCGCCAGCACTCGACCACCGGTAACCGTGGAACCGTTTGCGCCTGCGAGAAACACCAGTGAGTTGTCGGCGTTCTCGTCGAGGCCGCTGATCGTCTGACCGACGACTGGGTGGCTGGGGTATCCAGGGGCGGCGGCAACGACCGTGCAGGTTGCCCCCTGTCGAATCGTCAGTGACGATTCGGCCAGCGTGCCCTTGCAGCAGGCGAGTGCCAACTCGGCGAGATCCGACTCGACGAGTGGCAGCACGGCCTGAGCCTCGGGGTCGCCGAAGCGGCAGTTGAACTCGATCAGGCGTGGCCCGTCGGCGGTGAGCATCAACCCGGCGTACAGCACGCCCACGTACGGCGTACCGGCGGCAGCGAGATGCTCGATCACCGGCTGGATGAACATGGCGGTGAGGTCGGCGGCGTCGTAGCCGATAGGCGCCGGCGCATAGGCACCCATCCCGCCCGTGTTGAGACCGTTGTCGCCCTCGCCGATCCGCTTGTGGTCCTGGGCGACCGGCAGCGGGCGTGCCACCCTGCCGTCGCACAACGCCATCAGGCTGCATTCCGGGCCGGCGAGCCGCTCTTCGAGCACGATCGGGCCGAACGCGCTCAGTGTGGCGATCGCCTCGACGGTCTCGTCGTCGGTTGCCGGCACGACCACGCCCTTGCCGGCAGCGAGGCCGTCCTGCTTGACCACGACGGATGCTTCGAGTTCACGCCACCACGCCAGTGCTTCGTCGGCCGAGGAGGTGCACAGGTGCCGCGGCGATGGGATGGCCAGCAAGGTTGCCAGCGCGCGGGTGTAGCCCTTGGATGATTCGAGGCGGGCCACATCGGCGGTCGGTCCGAAGCACGGGAGCCGGCGACGCTTGCACTCGTCGGCCATCCCGTCGGCGAGTGCCGATTCGGGTCCGACGATGACCAGATCGGGGCGTGAATCGGTGGCCCGGTCGGCGGTGATCGTCACCTCGTGGCCGTGGCGGCGGCAAGCCCAGGCAATCGCCGACTCGCGCCCGCCAGAACCGACCACTATCACCTTCATTTTGGCACCTTCATTTTGGCACCTTCATTTTGGTACTTTCACGACAGCACACCCTCGAACGACAACTTGGCTTGGGCCTCGGTGACCTCCAGCGGATAGTCGCCGGTGAAGCAGGCGTTGCAATATCCATGTGCGTCACCTTGTGCGGCGCCGCCGGGCTCGACGGTGATGGCCCGCATCATCCCGTCGAGCGACAGGAAGGCCAGCGAATCGGCGCCGATGTGGGCGCGCATCTCCTCGATCGTCAAGCGTGCAGCCATCAGGTCGCCGTCGTGGCCCATGTCGACGCCGAAATGGCAGGCATGGGTGATCGGCGGGCAGGTGATCCGCACATGCACCTCTGTGGCGCCGGCCTCGCGGATCAACTTGACCAGCGGGCCCGCCGTGGTGCCGCGTACGATCGAATCGTCGATCATGATTACTCGCTTGCCGGTCAGGTTCTCGGCTAGGGCGTTGAACTTCAACGCCACACCGCGGTCACGCAGATCCTGGGTCGGCTCGATGAACGTGCGACCGATGTAGCGGTTCTTGATCAGCCCGTCGTTGTGGGGGATTCCGCTGGCCCTGCTGAATCCGATCGCTGCCGGTATCGACGAGTCGGGCACAGGGATCACAACGTCGGCCGCGGCCGGCGACTCCGCGGCGAGTTCCTCTCCGAGGCGCTGGCGCACGTGATGGATGTTGCGGTCGGCCCACACGCTGTCGGGGCGGCTGAAGTAGACGAACTCGAACGTGCACCGCGCTGAACGGGCCGCCGGGGTAAGCGCCTGGCGGCGGGTGACCTCGGCGCCGTACAGCGTGACGATCTCACCGGGGGCGACCTCGCTGATGTCGAGACATCCCAGAGTGCTCAGCGCACACGTCTCCGAGGCGACGGCGTAGCCGCCGTGCGGTAGCCGGCCGACACTCATCGGCCGGAAGCCCCACGGATCGCGGACGGCGATCACCCGGTCGGCGGCAAGGATCACCAGTGAGTAGGCGCCTTTCCACGCCGGCAACGTGCGTTCAACTCGGTCCTCCCAGGTGCGCCCACCGGCGGCGGCGAGCATCAGCGTCATCACCTCGGTGTCGCTGGTGGCGGTGAGTCCGAAGCCACGCGACAACAGTTCGTCGCGCAACGCAGGTGCGTTGACCAGGTTGCCGTTGTGGGCGAGTGCGAGCGGACCGTGCATCGTCTCGACAAGAAATGGCTGAATGTTGCGCTGGGCGTTGGCGCCCGTGGTGCTGTAGCGGGTGTGGCCGATGCCGTGATAGCCGGCGAGATTGCTCATCGTCGCCGGAGTGAACACGTTGGCAACGAGACCGGAATCCTTGTGCAATCGCACCCGGTTCCCGTCGCTGACGGCGATTCCGGCGGCCTCCTGGCCGCGATGTTGCAAGGCGAACAACCCGAAGAAGACCGTTTGGGCGACGCCTCCGCCATGCGGCGTGGAGATGCCGAAGACGCCACACTCCTCGTGCGGTGCGTCCGAATCGGATGAATAGTCGGCCGCTGACTCGAGTGGTGAATGGTCAGGCAGCATGCCCGATGACCTCCCTGATCCGGTCGTCGACCGGGTATCTGCCGGGCCGAAATGTCATTCCGGTCAATCGTTCGTAGGCATCGATATAGCGCTGCGACGTGGCTTCCCACACCGCCGGTGCAAGCGTCGGCGGCGTGCCCTGGCCGTCGTAACCGGCGTCGATCAACGCTCGGCGGACGACCTCTTTGTCGAGGCTCTCGGGTTCGTCGCCGGCGCTCAGCCGATCCTCGTAGGTGCCGGCCACCCAGTAGCGCGATGAATCGGGGGTGTGCACCTCATCGATCAGCAGCAACTCGCCCGCAGGAGTCGTGCCGAACTCGTACTTCGTGTCGGCAAGGATCAGCCCCGACTGGCGGGCGATCTCCTGGCCGCGCGAGAACAGCTCAAGCGCCGCAGCTTCCACCGTGCGCCAGAGGCCGGCGGCAACGAGTCCCTTGCGAGTGACGTCGTTGGTACTCAACGGTTCGTCGTGGCCGCCATGCTCGGCCTTGGTGGTGGGGGTGACGATCGCCGAAGGTAGGGCGGTGTTCTTCCGCAGGCCGTCGGAAAGGTGATATCCGTAGATCATGCGCGACCCATCAGCATATTGGCGCCACAGCGAGGTGCTGGT
>JANNHY010000140.1:0-4196 GCA_031404635.1 Ilumatobacteraceae bacterium | reverse complement strand
TGGAAATGGTCGAGGGCGGAGGATTCTCCAAGCCGCTCGCCGCGACCGAGCTCTTCCCCGGTGCAGCCAAGCAGATGTTCAAAGTTGGTGAGGAGACGGGCACACTCGACCAGCAACTCGAGGTCGCCAGTATCTACTTCGATCGTGAGCTGGAGAGCCGGATCAAGAAGTTCACGACGATGTTCGAGCCGATCATGATCATCTTCGTCGGGGTCATCGTCGGCTTCGTGGCCGTCGCGCTGGTGCAGGCGATGTATGGCGTGCTGCAGGGTGCGAAGGACGCAGGATGAGAACGCGTGGCGACTCTTCCGATAATCGCGATCGGCGGCACCTCGATAAGGGATTCTCATTGGTCGAGGTTCTCTGCGCGATCGTCTTGCTCTCGACCGTGACGGTCGCGATGCTCGTGACCCTCCGCGTCTCAGTGAAAGCCTCGGCGCTCGATCGTGATCACATCAACTCCCACGCGTGGCTGCAGGGAGCGACCGACATCCTGTACGGCCACGACCGCGCCGACTGTGGAACGGTGGCTACTCCTCAAGAAAACGGCGTGTGGTCCAACTATAACGCGGTTGTGCAAGGTGCGCCGAAGCCCCTCAACTGGAACGGCTCGATCGAAATTGTCCGCCCGATCCTGTTCTGGAACGGCGACACCTACAGCTCCGTTTGCTATGACGACATGGGCATCAATCTGCAGCTGATCACGCTCCAGGTGCATGGACCAGACAACAAGATCATCGAGTCGATCCAGATCGTGAAGGGATGAGACATGTCGATTCTTAAGAGACGACGACCGCCCGCGGCCGACAAGGGCTTCACCCTGATCGAGGCGACCATTGCCATATCCATCATCGGACTGATCTCAGTCGTGTTGGCCAACGTCTTCACCGTGGTCGTCCACAGTGTCCCGAAGACAGACGAGCGCATTGACAATGCCAAGACCCTTCAGGGCCTTGTCACGTGGTTGCCCCAGGATGTCGACTCGACGCCAGCCACCGGCTTCGACGAATCACCAAGCGCGGTCACGGGGTGCTCTGACAGTCCCGGCACGAACCTGTTGCGCATGGAGTGGGCGGAGGTGACCGGCAGCAGCAGCAGCATAACAACCCGGTACATCGCCAGTTACCGCCACGTGCTGTCCGATGGGCGCTACCGGATCAAACGAGTCACGTGTTCGGGTACCGGCGCGGGTCCGTTCAGCAACACGGGTGTGCGCTCCGTCTCCAGCGCCCTTCCGCCGCTGCCGGCGGTGGTCACGGTCACGCGCAGTGGCGCGGATGTCTCGCTGGTCACCTTCACTGTGACGAACCTCGACGGGCAGATCGCCACGGTCGAAGCTGCCCCCAAGAACCCCGCCGAGTCCTTGCCGACGACGAGCGCCGTTGGCTACCCGACGGTGCCGCCGACCACCGCCGCCCCGACGACAACGTCCACCACCACCACGATCGTCAGCGGCCCCACCACCACGACCCTCGTTCCGCCTCCGACGACGAGCAGTACGTTGCCGCCGGCGACCACGACAACGCTCCCGCCACCTTGTGTGATCACCAGCTCGGCTCTCTCGCTGGCCAGCGTCAAGAACACCGACCCCAACGGTAACGGCAACAGTTCTGCTGGCGTCGGAGTGCTTGCGAGGTCCGTTACGGTCACGGTCACGACGACCGGGTACTGCAACGGCCTCGAGGCGCGAGCGACGACCGGCGCGCCGAATGGCGAGTTGTTCCACAACTTCGACCCGACCGCGACCGGCTACACCGTCACGTTCGTCGGCTACCCGAGTTCGTCTGAGCTCTGGGCCGACGGCGATCGCCTGATTCAGTTCTACAGCCCCACCAGCGTGGCCCCGTACGGTTCCGTAACCCTGAAAGTGACGTGAGGTTTGACATGAAGCACCGACCAGAGCGCGATGCAGGGATGATCCTGCCGATCGTGCTGATCATCTCGATCGTGTCGTCGATGGTCATCATCGCCCTTGCGAACTATGTGACGGTCGACCTGCGATACGGCAAGGTCGTCGAAGAGCGCGCTGACCGGTTGGCCGCCGCCGATGGCGGGCTGCGCTACGGCGTCGAGCAGTTGCGCAACTTCCACGGGCAGCTCGGCGCACTGTGCAATACTGCCGCCGCCACGGGTGGCGGTTATACACAACAGTTCCCGCCGGTGATCAACGGCGCGACGACCAAGGTCACCTGCCGCAGGACAGGCAACCTCATCTCAGACCTCGACGGGTGGGGGCTGGTCGTAACCGGGCAGGACGTGCCCAACGGCAAATTTCTGTTCGCTACAAAGGGAGCGGGGCAGTCCGACAACGTGAAGACGTTCAGTGGCCCGGTATACATCGCCGACCCGACGCGCATGGACATGGGCGCCAAGATGGAGATCGACGACGGTGATCTGTACTACTCGTCCACCGATTGCACAGTGCCTCTCACGATCCCGGCAATCGCCAGCGGATATCTGGCGTTCGTTCCCGACTTCTTCAGGGGTGTGGAGTGCGCCGACCTGCCGTGGACTGGCCTGTTCAACCCGCCCAAGGTGCTCGTAGCTGGGTCCGAGGTGGCTCCCACGCCCCCGACCAACAATCCTCTGCTGCCGCCTGTGACCGTCGGTGGGTGCACAGTCTTCTCCCCGGGCAAGTACACGTCGGTTCCGCTGGGGAATGACAACTACTTCAGTGCGGGCGAGTACTACTTCCAAGACGTCCGCATGGAGATCAAGAACCAAACCGTCGTCGCCGGGTTCCCGTACAACGCCGGCGACAGCGCCAAGATCAATCAACCGGCGTGCCTGGCGCAGCAAGAGATTGACAGAGCGGCGACCGTTGGCGCCGGCGGCACCAACGGGGGAGCAACGTTCTACCTCGGCGGGACGAGCAAGATCGTTATTGAAACCGGTGGGGGATTTGAGATTTTTCGTCGTCTGATCAACCGTACGTACCTCAGCATCTACACCCTCGGCACCTCTGGGTCCGGCTATACAGCGAGCACGCTCGATTGGAACGATGCAGGCGCCGGCTGGGTGCTCGAGACGAAGTCGGGCAACAACAACGACGTTGCCGTGCACGGCCTGTTCTGGGCCCCGTTGGCGGCTGCCAGCCTCGGTAACATCACCAATTCTGCGAACGGCCAACTCCTCGGTGGATTGGTCGTCGCCCGACTGGACACCCAGGCTTCGGCTTCCGCCTCTGCCTTCTCCATCGGCATCGAAACCAGCCCTCGCGATGCGCGCTACCTGCTGTCGTCCACCGCAACGCTGTACGGCAGTTCGACGACGATCCAAGCGGTGGTGCAGTTCAGACCGACGAGCTCCGAACTGGCGGTCAACTCCTGGCGGGTCGTCGATTGATCAGCGGCGCATGAAGATATCGATGCCTCGCTGACCGACGAATACGGCGACGATCGTACCGAGCGCCAGGAACGGCCCGAACGGCACAGCAGTCTTTCGTCCGGCGCGGCCGGTGGCCATCATCGCCACGCCAACGACCGCGCCGACGAAGAATCCGAGGAACAGACCGACGGCGACCAGACCGGGGTTGAGCCAGCCGAGATATGCGCCGAGCAAAGGCGACAGGCGCACGTCGCCGTCACCCATGCCACCTCTGCTGGCGATGTAGACGATCCCCATGAAGGCCAGGGCGATACCTGCGCCGAGCAGCATCATCCATATCCGGCGCGGTTCATGCCGTGCCAGCGCGGCAACACACAACAGCGGCACTCCCAGCGCAGCAGTGACATAGATGATCTGTCGCGGCAGGCGCTTGGTGCGCAGGTCGATCCAACTGAGACCGATCAGACCGGTGCCCAACACGCAGAAGGCGGGCAGAGCCCAATCGAGCCCGAATTTCCATGCAAACAGTGCGAACAACAGGCCGGTAAGCAGCTCAAGAATCAGCGGTTCCTTGCCGATATCAATATGACAGCGGCGACATTTGCCTCGCAGGGCGAGCCAACTGAACACCGGAACAAGATCTCGGAAACCGAGGCGCAAGCCGCAGTTTCCGCACTCCGAACCAGGGGAGACGATCGATGCGCCACGCGGCACACGGTCGACAACCACGGTGAGGAACGAACCGAACAGAAGGCCGTACGCGGCCGAGATAGCAATCGTCATAACTAGTAGGCCACTCCTCGGGGCGGCGGGCAACACGGGAGGTTAGTCCGATGTTCAATCCAGACCAGACGTTGGTCACATTGCTG
>JANNHY010000139.1:0-10823 GCA_031404635.1 Ilumatobacteraceae bacterium | reverse complement strand
GCGTCTGGTAGCGGGCGGCAATGGTCAGGTCGGTCTTAGCCAACACCTGGGCCATGTTCGACACCACGGTGCGGAACCACGGCCATCGCTCGTGCATCTCGTGCAACTCTGCCAGCCTGGCCTGGTCGTGGCCCACCCAGCCGGCGACCGCCGAGCCGACCCCGAACCAGCCGGGCAGCATCAGCCGACATTGGCTCCAACTGAACACCCAGGGAATCGCCCGAAGATCCTCGATTCGGCCGGAGTTGGTTCGCGACGCAGGGCGCGAACCGATATTCATGGTGGACAGTTCGATCACAGGTGTGATTGCTCGGAACCACTCCGCAAAGCCGGGCGTGTTGTAGACAAGCTGCCGGTACGTGGCCTGCGACGACACCGCAAGCTCGTCGGCGATGAGCGCGAATCTGGGATCAACGTGATCGGAGATCAACCGGCGCAACACGGTCGACTCGACCGCCGCGGCGACCAACGCCTCCAGGTTCTGGCGGGCGCGTTCGGGGTCGGCGAACTTGGCGGAGATCATCTCGCCCTGCTCCGTCATCCGCAGGCCCACCTGCACACTGCCGGCGGGTTGGGCAATGATGGCGTGATAACTCGATCCGCCACCCCGGCCAACGGTGCCACCGCGACCGTGGAACAGCCGCAGTTTCACGTCGTGACGTCGGGCGACCTCGACCAGGCCCTCCTGGCATCGATACAAGGCCCAGTTCGAAGCCAGGTAGCCGCCGTCCTTGTTGCTGTCGGAGTAGCCGAGCATCACCTCCTGCAGGCGACCGCGATCGTCGAGCCATTCGCTGTATCGCGGGTGCGACCACAGGGCGTCAACGACGTCAGCGGCTCCGTGCAGATCGGCGATCGTCTCGAACAGCGGCACGATGCCGATGGCCAGTGCAGTGGGCGCAACCGATGTCGCCGTGGAGCGCAGCAGACCAACCTCGCGGAACAACACCGCCACTTCCAGTACGTCCGACACGGATTCGCACTTCGAGATGATGTAGTTCTCGATGGCCTTGGGTCCGAAGGTGCGCAGGGTGCTCGACGCCTGACGGAGGATGGCCAACTCGCCGTCGGCCAGTTCGCTGACCACCGAGCCGACGCCCAGGAGCGGGCGCGCCGTGCAGAGCTCCGCCGACAGCACCTCTACCCGCTGCGCCTCGTCGAGCGACAGGTAGTCGGCGCATACTCCTCCGGTCCGCAGCAGCTCGTCGACCACCTGCTGGTGGACCACCGAGTTCTGCCGCAGATCCACCGTGGCCAGGTGGTAGCCGAACGTCTCCACTGCGCCGCGTAGCGCCGTCAGGCGACCGTTGGCCACGGCGTGAGCACCATGCTGATGCAGAGCGGCCTCGACGACATCGAGATCGGCCAGCAGGTCCGATGGGGTGCCATAGGGTTGGCGCTCGCCAATTGGCGGATTGCCCGGCACACGTCCGATCAGACCTTGCGCAGTGGCCGCCAACCGGGCGTGCATGCCGCGCAGTGCCCGGCGGTAGGGCTCGTCGAGGCGGTAAGGCGATGTGTCGGCGGCAGCCTCTGTCAGCCGTAGCAGCGATGGGCTCGGCGCGACCAGCCGCGACGACATCGACAATTCCTCGGCCAGGCGCCACAGCTGCTGCAGGTGATGGCCGAGCGCCAACGCCGCTTGCTGTTGAAAGGTGTCGGCCAAGACGTCGGCGGTGACGAATGGATTGCCGTCGCGGTCGCCGCCGATCCATGAACCGATCCGCAGCAATGGTCGCTCGCGGTCCGGTCGTGGGCCGAACGCCGCGTTCACCGCCGCGTTCAGCAGCGGCGCCTGCGACAGCAGCGACAGCTCGAAGTAGCGCATCGCGTCGTTGACTTCGTCGCGCAGGCGCAACTTGGTGAGTCGCAGCATCGCCGTCTGCCACAAGGTGACGATCTGTCGCCACAATTCGTCTCGCCAAGCCACCTCCTCGACGTGGTTCATCGACACCCGATCACGCTGCTCCATCAGCGAGGCCACTGCGGTCTGGATCGACTGAATCGTCCTGCGGCGAATCTCGGTGGGGTGGGCGGTGAGCACTGCCACCACCTCGCTGGCGGCCACCGCGACGCGCACCTCGGCGGCGTCGATGCCGGCCGCGTCGATCGATTGAACCGCCCGTGCCAGCGTGCCCGCCGGAGCCGGTGCACCGCTGCGCACCAACGCCCGCCGGCGACGCGCATGATCGGTGTCCTCGGCGATGTTGGCCAGCATCGCGAAGTAGCTGAACGCCCTGATGACATGCAATGCGTCGGTGATCGGCAACGGATCGAGCAGCTCGATCAGCCGCACCGGGTCGGTGTCGCCCACAGCGGCGCGGCGGATCGCCTCGACCAGGTCGAGCGTGCCGGCACCCGCCTGGTCGGCGATCACGTCGCCAAGCGTGCGTCCCAGCAAGCGGATGTCGTCGGTGAGCGCGGCCGGCGAGTGCATCGACCCAGAATAGGAGCAACTGACCAACTGCCTGGCCGGATTCGAGGGGCGCTACGGTCACGGCGCACCATGACACTCGGCTCGATCCGCCATCAGATTCGTATCCACCGACCGGCAGCGACGGTATGGAAACTGGCCGGCGACCCGGCACGCCTGCACGAGTGGTTCCCCGGAGTCACGTCGTGCCAGGTCGATGGCAACAATCGGGTGATCATCCTCGGGTCCGGGCTGCCGATGCCCGAGGAGATCCTTGTCAACGACGCGATCCAGCGGCGGTTCCAGTACCGGATCACCGCCCCGATCGTCGCGCATCACCGCGGCACGATCGATGTCATCGACCTCGGCGACGACACCTGCCTTGTCGTTTACTCGACCGAGGCCGACCCGCGCACCATGGCGTTGACGATCGGCGGCGGGACGGCGGGCGCGCTCGACGAACTCAAGCGCCAGATGGAATCCGACGAGCACGTGGGAGCACGGTGATGGGCCGCAAGATCCTTTTCGTCACCACCGACCAGCAGCGCTACGACACGCTCGGCTGCAACGGCGGCACCGTGGGGCGAACCCCTGTGATCGATGGTCTCGCCGCGCAGGGCTACCGCTACGAGCGCGCCCACCCGCAGTCGGTCGTCTGCATGCCGTCGCGTTCGACGATCATCACCGGTCAGCATCCGAGCACCCATGGTGTCTGGATGAACGGCGTCGCCCTGCCGGTCGATGCGCCATCAGTGGCAGCGGTGTTGCACGAGGGCGGCTACCGCACGGCGTTGATCGGCAAGCCGCATTTCCAGCCGTTCCTCGATCCTTTCGCCCGCTTCATCGAGAACCGAATCGCCCGCGAAGCCCTGACGGGTCTGCACCGCGGCTTCGAACACTTCGAGACGGCGACACACGGAGCGCAGGGCTCATTGCACTACGCCCGCTGGTTGGCCGCCAACCATCCACAAGCAGTTGCGATGTTTTACCCCGTGCTCGACGCGGCGCTGGAGGTCAACGCCGCCGGCGGCGGAGAAACCGGGGCGCCACAGGTGCATGACAATTCCATTCCGACGGAGTGGTACCACACCGACTGGGTGGCCGATCGCACCATCTCGTGGCTCGACTCGCTGGGTGCCGACGACGACTGGTTCTGCTGGATGAGCTTCCCCGACCCGCACCACCCGTGGGATCCGCCGGCGTCCGAGCTCGGTCGCGTCGATTGGCGCGACGTGCCGCTTCCTGCCGGGTACATCGAGGATGCAGCGCGGCGGGAGGCCGTCCTTGATTCCAAACCCCGCCACTGGCGGGCCTGGTACGACGGCCGCCTCGTCTCCAACTACGAGGTCCCCGCCGACTGGGTGCCCGCCTCGATGACCGCCGATCAGGTCCGCGAGGTCAACGCCCGCAACGCGGTCGAGTGTGAGCTGATCGACGAAGCCCTCGGACGGGTGCTCACCGCCGTCAGTGGCCGTGGCTGGGGCGACGATGTCGACGTGATCTTCACCACTGATCACGGCGAGCTGCAGGGCGATTTCGGGCTGCTCTTCAAGGGTCCGTATCACGTCGACGGGCTGATGCGGCTGCCGCTGGTCTGGCGGCCCGCACCTTCGAGCAGTGTCCAGCCTGCCACGGTGTCACGGCCCGTCGGATTGGTCGATCTGGCCCCGACCTTGTGCCAGATCGCCGGACTGATTGCCCCGGAGTGGATGGAGGGTAGGGCGCTTCCCGTCGACGATGCCGATGCCGATGCACGTGGGTTCGAGCGAGTACTCACCGAATGGGACAGCGAACTGTTCGGTGTCAGTGTGCACCTGCGAACGATCACCCGCGATGGATGGGTGTGCAGTACCTATCAGCGCGGCTACAGCCACGACGGCACGGAAGGTGAACTGTACAACCTCACCAACGACCCCCTGCAACAGATCAACCGTTGGGACGATCTCTCATCGACGTCGCTGCGCAGCGACCTGCTCGCCGATCTGTGGGACCACCAGCCGCCGATGTATGCGCCGTTACGCCGGGTCGAGGCACCGGTATGAGTGCCCGGTGCCCGCTCCGAGCGTGATCGCTAGGAACCGGTAGCGTGCGACCGCAGTAGACGACGGCCCTGGACGGTGATCTCCAGCTCCTTGAACCACGGTGCCGGCTTGTCACCACTGCGTTGTCCCCACACCAGCGACCGTTCCTTGGCCTCGTGCAGGCAGGTGGCCACCGCCTCGAGGTTCCACCCCAGGCGGGCAGCGATGATCGAATTGTCGACCGGCGCGCCCGAGTCGTCGCCGTTGAGCACGACCCCCAGCAATGCCATCATCTGACGATCATCCACGCTCGAGTTGTCCACCGTCGTCCCCTTTCGCAGTCTCGAACCCAAGCGGCTCCGCCGAAGCGATGAGAATCCGAGTTACCCAGCTTACCTGAGAATCCTCCGAAAGCCGCTGATCCACGGATCGAGCCGATGTCGCCAGGCGAGGGGTGGCAAGCTGCGCCGATGAACTCGTACGACGTGCTCGTCATCGGGGGTGGCATCGCCGGTGCCTCGATCGGATACGAGTTGGCCACCGACCGCTCGGTCGGCCTGCTCGAGATGGAGGCGACTCTCGCCTATCACACCACCGGTCGCTCTGTCGCAACGTTTCTGGAGAGCTACGGCGGACGCACCATTCGACTGCTGACCAACGCCAGCCGCGCCTTCATGGAGGACCCGCCGAACGGGTTCGGTCGGCCGCTGCTGAAGCCGCTCCCGCTGGTCTGGGTAGCCCCACACGGCGCAGTCGACGACCTACACGCCATGGGCGATGCCGTCGTCGAGTTCGTCCCCGCCATCCGGGTCTTGTCCGCCGACGAGGTCGTGGCGATGACTCAGGTGATCCGGCCCGACTGGGTTGCCGCCGGGCTGCTCGAACCGGGAGCGAGCGAGATCGACGTTGCCGCGCTGCACGGCGGCTACGCCCGCGGGCTGCGCACGCGCCGCGGCGAGATCCACACCTCGGCAGGTGTCGAGGCGATGTGCCGGGTCGACAACCGTTGGCAGGTCACCGACAGCGGGGGCGACGTCTACGAAGCGCCGGTTGTCGTCAACGCCGCCGGCGCGTGGTGCGACATCATTGCCGAGATCGCCGGGGTACGACCGGTGGGTATTCACCCCTTGCGCCGCACCGTGTTCACGATCGGTTCTCCAGCTGATGTCGATCCGCACACGATCCCCCTGGTCGCCGACGTCAACGGCACGTTCTACTTCAAACCGGAGGGACCCCAGATTCTGTGCTCCCCCGCCGACGAGGTTGCATCGGAGCCGTGCGATGCGAAGCCCGAGGAAGTCGACATCGCCAAGGCGATCGACGTGATCAACGCTGCCACCACACTCGACATCCGCCACGTCCGTTCGTCGTGGGCAGGGCTGCGCAGCTTCGTCGCCGACCGCTCCCCTGTGGCCGGGTTCGACGACCAGGTCGACGGCTTCTTCTGGTTCGTCGGCCAAGGTGGATACGGCATCCAGATCGCCCCGGCTCTCGCCCAGGCCGGTGCGTCGCTGGTGCGCTCCGGCCGGTTGCCCGATGCGCTGACGGGGCGCGGGCTCCAACCCGCAGCGCTGGACCGTCGACGGTTGGCCAACCTGGCCACGCTCGAAGGTCACTAGGGCATGCGCCCGCTCGACGTGCTCGGACAGTTCGCCGAGTCGCTGACGTGGTCCGCGATTCCGGCGCCGACACGAGAGCGTGCTCAACTCGCCCTGCGAGACACCCTCGGCACCATCATCGGCGGGGCGACCACCAGCGCCGGACGAATCGCCACGGCCGCTGCGCGGAGTGCCGGTGGTACGACGCCGATTGCCGGCACGAGCGCCACATCGACGGCACCCCTTGCTGCGTTCGCATCGGCGGTCAACGCCAGCGCTCTCGATTTCGACGACGGCCACTACCGCGGCGGCGCCATCCACCCGGCGTCGGTGATCGTGCCGTGCCTGCTCGTTGCCACCCACGACTGCGACGTCGATCTGCACACGTTCGTCACCGCCCAGGTGGTCGGTTACGAGATCGGTCTTCGCGCTGCGCATCTGCTGTGGCCGCGCCACCCGCTCGACGATTATCACTGCACCGGTACGGCCGCGACCCTCGGCGCCGCCGCCGCGGTCGCCAAACTGCGCGGTGCCGACGCCGGCTGTATCGCCCGCGCCGTGGCAGTCGCCTGGGCCCACGCCCCGATGTCGACCTTCCAACTGCCGATGGTCAAAGAGAGCATCGGCTGGTCGGCGGCGACAGGCTTGTTCGCTGCCGACCTGGCCGCGGCCGGGTTCATGGCCATGCCGCATCCGGCAATTTCGGCGATCGATGCCACCTTCGCGCCGACACCGTTCGATCGGCCGGGTGCAATGGACGACCCCTTCGTGGCCACGCTCGGCGCCGTGTTCGAGGCGAACAACACCTACTTCAAGCCCTACGCCTGTTGCCGCTACACGCACACCGCCATCCGCTCGTTACAGGACGTGATGAGCGAGAGCAGGCTGTGCGCAGCCGACATCGAAGCGATCGAGGTGTACACACACCGAGGTGCCATGAACCTCAGTGACCAGCGACCGGTTTCGCTGGACCACGGCCAGTACAGCTTTCCGTTCGTGCTCGCGGCCGTGATGTGTACGGGTGCGGCCGGAGCGATCGAGATCTCGGAAAGCAGACTCGACGATCCGGCACGCCTCGCCGAGGCCGCCAAGGTGAGCGTGCACCACGACCCGGAGATCGACAACCACTACCCGGCCCACTACGGCACGCGGATCGTCGTACGAACCACGGATGGCGGCCGCATCGAACGCACCCGCCTCGTCGCCCCCGGAGACCCCGGCGACCCGATGTCGGTCGAGGATCTGACCGCCAAGTTCGTGCGGCTCGCCGAACCGGTCCACGGCGAGGCCGCCGTCGCGCTGGCCGGTCGCCTTCTCGACATCGACGCTCAGGGCAGCTTCGACACGGTGTTGCTACCCACCCCCACCGCCGGAGACCCCACAGCGACAGCGACCACGACCGTGACGGCGTAGGCAGAGGCGAGATACGTCGGCGCGAATGCCGGGAACGTGGTCAGATCGAGATACGCGAGCCCAATCACCCGCACCAGTACCAACAACGCGCCAACACTGACAACGGTGAGCATCGTCCACGAGGGAGCACGTCGGCTGCGTAGTGCTGATCGGGCCTTGGCCAGCGCGACCACCACCGCAGCCACGGCAAGCAGCCGATACAGCCAGCGCAACGCGCTGATCAGATGGACTCGCTGGCGCGTGAAGAATCCGTTCGGCCCTGGGGCGAGTGGCTCGCCTGTCATCCGCGCGAACAGCGCCCGATCGGCAGCGGTTCCGTCTCCGTCGGGCGACAGCGCGCTGAAGGCGCCGAGGTCGACCGTCTTGCGCAACCCGGTCACGGTCCGCGCCATCAGCCCGGGCAGCCGGTTCCACTGCCACGCCGGTGCGATGCCACTGTGCGGTGCGCTGCAGCGCAGCCGCCCGTCGGCGCATGCTGCGTCGATCTCGTCGGCGATCGAGCGGAACATGGCATCGAGTTCGACAGCAGACATCGCATGCCCGGTCGCGCCGATGGCGTCGAGCACGACCCACTGGAACACCTGTCCACCGAGATCGCGGACACCGTCTGGTCGAATGCTGGCGTACCGCAGGCCACCCCCTCGCTCGATCTCGTCACGGAGATCGGCGAAGTGCGGACTTACCGTGTAGATCAACTCCCGCGTCTCGACTGTCACCGGAAACTGGTCGAAGGTCGTCGCCGGTTCGACGCGGAACGTCGGGCCGAGGCCCGCCGACATCGATGTCTGCTCGACGTTGGTGATTCGTACGCCGTAGCGCGATTCGTTCGCCTGCTGTAACCAAACGGTGCCGACCAGGATCGACACCGGAACACATGCGACTGCGACGACGGCGCCAACCCGTTGGATCGTCGGCAGTGGGGCGCGCAAGAGTCGACCGATCGCCAGCAGCAGTCCGCACGCCAAACCCGGAAGCAGCAGCAGCCACTCCTCACGGACAAGCCATAGTGCACCGACCGACACCGATGCGCCCACCGCCCACGACGCCGTCGAGCGTCGAAGTCGATCGCAGTTGGAAACGAGACCGACCAAGCAAGCGAGCAGCAAGACGGTCAGCGCCGGGTACAGGCCGGCGCGATCGACGCGTGCCGATACCGGTGTGTTCATGGTCATCGGGTTGAAGAGCATCAGCGCGAATGCCCACAGCCTGCGCCGCCGAGTCGGAAGCAGGGACCGCATGGCGACGAGCATGACCGCAATGGCGAACACGTAGACGAGCTGATGGGCAAGCAGCAGCGGCACCTTGACGGCATGCGCCGCCGCCACGAACATCGGATAGCCCGGTTGCTTGATAAGGGTGTGGGCGTCGAACGGTCCGAGCCACTCGCCAACGGTGATCCACGAGGCGCGCTCCACGAACCACTGGTCATCAATCGTCAGCGAGCCGTACGCGGTCAGCCGCTGACCGTCGACCAGCCACAGCTTGGCCACGACCAGACTCACCCACGGCCCGGCCACCGCCAGCCATCCCCGCACCCGTGGCCAAAGATCGACGTACGGGTTCTCGGCCATCGGCGCGACCATAGACCGGCAGTTGGCGCGTCGTAACGTGTGCACATGCTCGTCGCCGGAACCAAAGCACCCGAATTCTGCCTTCCCGATCAACACGCCACCGACGTATGCCTTGCCCATTTCCGCGGTCGATGGGTGCTGCTGTGGTGGTATCCCAAGGCGGCGACACGCGGTTGAACCATCGAGGGAAAGGCGCTGCGTGACAGCGCCAAACAATTCGCCGAAGCCAACTGCGCCATCGTCGGCGCTTCGTTCGACACGCCCACCGAGAACTTCGAGTTCGCCGAGGCGCAAGGCTTCGACTACCCCCTGTTGAGCGATGTCGACACCGCCGTGGGTGCCACCTACCACGTCGTTCCCGACGGCGATGATCAGGCCGCGAAATTCGCCAGACGAGTCTCGTTCCTGATCGACGACAAAGGGGTCATCCGCCGGGTCTATGAGGTGGCCAACGTGGCCGCACATGCTGCCGACGTGCTCGCCGACCTGGAGGAACTGCAGTAACCATGCCGCGTGTCAGGTACGCGAGGCGCGATGAGCGTCGCTGAACCTCGCAAGATACTGATCGACACCGACCCTGGCATCGACGATGCGATGGCCATCTTTTACGCCCTCGAGTCGCCCGAACTCGACGTCGTCGGAATCACCTCGGTGTTCGGCAACGCGCACACCGCGGTGTGCACAGCCAACGCCTTGAAACTGTTGGAGATTGCCGAGCGCACCGACATCCCCGTCGCCAGAGGGGTCGATCGCCCGATGGCGATGCCGTATCGCGGCCCAGTGTCGTTCGTTCACGGAACTGACGGACAAGGTGACGTCTTCCTGTCGCCACCAGTTACAAAGGCGCAGTCGATCGACGCCGCACATTTCATCGTCCGTTCGGTGATGAACGCGCCCGGCGAAATCACCCTGGTCGCACTCGGACCGTTGACCAACATCGCCCTGGCGTTGCTGATCGAACCCAGCCTGGCCAGTCAGCTGGCCGAGATCGTGCTGATGGGTGGCAACGCCTTCTGCGGCGGCAACGCCTCGCCGGCTGCGGAAGCCAACATCCTCAACGACCCCGAGGCAGCAGACATCGTCTTCGGCGCCGACTGCGCGATCGTGATGGCCGGCCTCGATGTGACCGAGCAAACGGTCATGACCTCGTCGGACCTCGCCCAATTGGCATCATTCGGCAATGCGCGGGCACGCCACCTGGCCGCCATCGTTCCGTTCTACGAAGCCTTCTATCTCGAGCGCCTTGGTCTCGAAGGGATCTGCGTGCACGACTCGACGACGATCAGCTACCTCGTGGCGCCGCAGCTCTACACATGGGTGGAGCACCCGGTGCGCGTCGACTGCGGCCACAGCTTCTGTCGCGGCAAGACCCAAACAGCCGTTCACCTCAGCGACGACGAGACCCCGTGGAGCCGGCGGCGAGGGGTGCGCATCCTCACCGGAGTCGACAGCCGCGCCGTGGTCGAACTGGAATTGGAACGACTTCGGCGATGACGACGAATTCTCAAATCGAGCTGCGCAGCGACAACGCTGCCGGCGCAGCACCCGAGATCATGGCCGCGATCGCGGCTGCCAACACCGGCTCCGCCCTGGCCTACGGCGTCGACGAATGGACGTCGCGCCTGCGAGACAGGATCCGCGAAGTGTTCGAGCACCCCGATGCCGAGGTGTTCCCGGTGATCAGCGGCACCGCCGCCAACTCGCTGGCGCTGGCCGCGCTGTGCCCACCGTGGGGTGCTGTGCTGTGCCATCAGACGGCCCACATCCTGCAGAGCGAATGCGGAGCGACATCGATGTTCGGCGGTGG
>JANNHY010000138.1:0-8156 GCA_031404635.1 Ilumatobacteraceae bacterium | reverse complement strand
GTGATCAGTTGGATGGTTCCCGAGCAGCCAGGGTTGAGGGCGGGCGACACCGTCACCCTCGGCACGACTGTTGCCGTCGTGTTGTCTGGCGGGCCACAGCCACGAGTGGTCCCCAACCTCACCGGGCTGACCATCGACCAGGCAACGGCCACACTTGTCGCCCAGGGCCTGGTGCTGGCCCAGTTCGAGCCGGAGTTCAGCGACGCCGTCGCCGCCGGGCTGATCGTGCGTCAAGACCTACCCACCGACAGTACGGTCGATCGAGGGGCGGCGATCAGCGTGGCAGTCTCGAAGGGCCCCGATTTCGTCGCCATGCCGCCGTTGGCCAATCTCACACTGCAGCAGGTCACCGAGACCTTGTCGGCGGCGGGCTATGTCGTCGGCGTCGTCAGCGGCAATCCCGATGGCGTCCTCGTCGCCGCCCAGTATCAAGGTGCCGACGTCTTGCCCGGTCAGCTGTTTCTGCGTGGAACGGCCATCGACATCGCCCTGTTTTAGAGTTCACATCCGTCGAGGCCGCTCGCTAGCGTGCCCTCGTTGGAGGAAGATGGCATGGGATCGCTCGACGGTCGAGTTGCAATCATCACTGGTTCGGGCCGCGGCATCGGCCGCCAGCATGCGTTGCTGTTCGCCCACGAGGGTGCCAGCGTCGTGGTCAACGACCTCGGTGGGGCCAACGACGGTACGGGCACCGACCCCAACCCGGCCCACAACGTCGTCGAAGAGATCAAGGCCTTCGGTGGAGAGGCGATTTTCAATGGCGACAACGTCGCCGACTGGCAAGGCGCTCAACGTCTGGTCAACAGCGCGATCGAGACTTTCGGCGATCTCGACATTCTCGTCAACAACGCAGGCATTCTGCGCGACCGGGCACTGGTCAACATGACCGAAGACGAGTGGGACACCGTCCTCACCGTGCACTTGAAGGGCCACTTCGCGCCGACGCGCTGGGCCGCCGCCTACTGGCGCCAGCAGCACAAAGCGGGTAAGGGCAAGCCTCGCAACCTGGTGCACACGTCGAGTACATCCGGGCTGTTCGCCAATCCGGGGCAGAGCAACTACGGCACGGCAAAGTCCGGCATCGCCACCTTCAGTCAGATCGTGGCCAAGGAACTCGTTCGCTACAAAGTGAAGAGCAACACGGTCGCCCCGGGGGCGCGGACGCGTCTGACCCTGGCGTCACCTGGCCTCGACGAGATCATGAGGCCCGCCGTCGAAGGCTTCGACGAGTGGGATCCGGCCAACATTTCACCACTCGTCGCCTACCTCGCCAGCGAGGCTTGCCAGTTCACGGGCGAAACGTTCTTCGTGCAAGGTGGCAACGTCACCCTGATCGAGAGCTGGTCACGGGGTGACTCTGTCGATCATGAGTCGACGTGGACGGTCGACGAGTTGGCTGCGGCGCTGGCCCCACTGGCCGGCGCCTGACTACTCCGTGATTTCCTTGATCTCGCTGGCGATCGTCGCGGCGATGTCGTCTTGAGGCATCGTGGTTTGCATGGCCATCATCTTCATCATGTCGCCCTGGATCTTGATCTTGCCGGCCATGAAGGCCTGCATGCCGGCCGTTGGATCCTGGTCGACGAAGACTTTCCTGGCCGTGTCGTAGTCGGTCGTCAAGGTGAGGTCGGGTGTCGGCAACTCGCCGGCTTCCATCACCAGGTGTCCCGACGATGTGTCGAGGTAGAGAAGCATGTCGCCATCGCCGAACGGCATGTCGGTGATCACCTGGTTCATCCGGACGCTGATCGGGACGGGCGCGGACTGATCCGCGTACTTCTCACGGATTGCCTTCGCAGCGTCCATCCACTCCGCGGACAGAAACGGATACGACATTTGGACCCTCCATCATTGGGTTGGCCATCATTGGGTTGGCATTGATCAGGTATGGCGTCGGCTCAAGATAGCCGTCAACGCATTGGACGTGAACAGATCGTTCAATTCTTTTCGGAACCGGGGTTGGCGGCGGTAACGATGGGTGCAATGGCTCGGATCCTTGTTACAGAAGAAATCGCCGACGGCGGTCTCGACCGCCTTCGTGCCGCCGGCCACGAGGTCGATGTGCAGCTCGACCTCGATGCACTGCTGACCAACATCCGCGGTGCTCAGGGCTTGATAATTCGATCGGCGACGCAGGTCACCGCCGAGGTTTTCGAGCACGGCGATCAGTTGCTCGTCGTCGGTCGCGCCGGCATCGGCCTCGACAACGTCGACGTCGAGGCGGCGACGCGTCGCGGCGTGATGGTGGTCAACGCGCCGCAGAGCAACATCATCTCCGCGGCCGAGCACACGATGGCGCTGCTGCTTGCGCAGGCCCGAAATGTCCCTCAGGCCCACGCCGCGTTGACCGCCGGCCGTTGGGAGCGCAAGCGTTGGCAGGGGGTCGAACTCGCCGACAAGACCCTGGCCGTCATTGGCCTCGGGCGCATCGGCAAACTCGTCGCCGATCGGGCCAAGGCGTTCGGCATGCACGTGGTGGCCTACGATCCGTTCGTCTCCGCCGACAAGGCGCGCCGGATGGGTGTCGAGTTGCTCTCGCTCGACCAGGCGATCGCCGAGGCCGATTTCGTCACGATTCATCTTCCGAAGACCAAAGAGACCACCGGCCTCATCAATCGCGACCTGTTGCTGAAGGCCAAGCCGACGATGCGGTTGATCAACGTTGCCCGCGGTGGCATCGTCGATGAGGCCGAACTGGCCGAGGCGATCCGCGACGGTGTGCTCGCCGGCGCAGCGATCGACGTGTTCGCCACCGAGCCGACAATCGAGTCACCGCTGTTCGCCCTCGATCAGGTCATCGTCACGCCGCACCTCGGCGCGTCGACCAGAGAGGCGCAGGATAAGGCCGGCGACACGATCGCCGACATGGTTCAGTTGGCGCTCGCCGGCGAGTTCGTACCGTTCGCGGTCAATGTCAACGCTGCCGAAGCCAACGAAACAATCCGACCCTTCCTGCCGCTTGCCGAGCGATTGGGCCGGCTGTTCGCATCGCTGGTCGCCTCGCAGGTCGCCGTCGCGCCGCAGCAGATCGAGGTGTGCACCGAAGGTGACATCGCCGGCTACGACACGCGAATTCTCACGCTGGCCGCGTTGAAGGGCTTCTTTGGTTCGGTCACCGACGAGCCGGTGACCTATGTCAATGCGCCGCAACTCGCCAAGGAGCACGGCGTCGAGGTCCGCGACACCAACTGCGCGACGTCGGCCGACTTCGTCAACTTGATCACATTGCGCGGCGGCAACCGGTCGTTGTCGGGCACTCTGGTCGGGCGGCACAGCGAGCAGCGGATCGTGATGATCGACGATCACAGCTTCGACGTCCCCCCGGCCGACCACATGCTGATGATCAAGAACGACGACAGACCTGGCGTGATCGGCATCGTCGGTACGTTGCTCGGCAACGCCGGGGTCAACATCGCCGACATGGACGTCGGCCGGGCAGCGACCGAGGGGACAGCGGTCATGCTGATCGCCCCGACGGCCGAGGTCGGCCACGATGTGCTTGCTCAACTGCGCCTGGCGGCGGGGATCATCTCCGTCGACGCCTTGACCTGCTGATCACTGCTTGGCGCAACGCCGGATCGCGTCTCGAGTGGCGACCGCCGTGCGGCAGGCGGCGTCAGCGAAATCGGGTCCGCTCGACGCATACAGGATCGCCCGCGACGAGTTGATCACCATCCCGAAGCCGTCGGCGGTGGCTCCCGCGGCAACGGTGGCCTCGATGTCACCGCCTTGGGCGCCGACCCCGGGGACGAGAACTGGCATGTCACCGGCAATCGCCCGAACGGCGCCGAGTTCATCGGGAAATGTCGCCCCGACCACCAACCCGCATTCGCCGATCTCGTTCCATTCCCTCGCCACCCGCCTGGCGACGTGGGTGTAGAGCGGTTCGCCGCCGACATCGAGCGATTGGAAATCACCGCTGCCTGGATTCGAGGTGCGGCACAGCACAAAGACTCCGTGCTCGCGGTACCTCAAGAATGGCTCGATCGAGTCGGTCCCGAGGTACGGGTTCACCGTTACCGCGTCGGCGCCGTAGCGATCGAACGCTTCGTGGGCGTACTGCTGTACGGTCGGGCCGATATCGCCGCGCTTGGCGTCGAGGATCAGCAGCACGTCGGGATAGGTGTCGCGGATGTAGTGGCACAGCCGTTCCAGTTCGGGCTCGGCGCGTTGCGCGGCGAAGTAGGCGAACTGTGGTTTGAACGCGCACACGGTGTGGGCGGTGGCATCGACGATCGCCTTGCAGAACTGGTATGTCGCCTCGTTGCCTTGATCGAACGACGTCGGCAGGCGGGTCGAATCCGGGTCGAGGCCGACGCACAGCATCGATTGCGACGCGTCCCAAGCAGCCTTCAACTTGGCGTGGAACCCCATGCGCTGCCGAATCTAGCCGCTGCCGACTCGATCGGACCCTTTGGTGGGCGCCTCCGGCCGTAGCGCCCATTTGTGGGCGCTACGTAACGTGACCACGCGGAAGATTGTGAGCTGCAGTACCAGAATCGTCGATATCACCACGAACCATTGCAGCAAGGTGTTGTGACGATCCTGACCGGCCAGAAATGTGTGCACGGTTGCCGATATCCACAAGCCGATGCTGGTGAGATGGATCGCATGCCAGATGCGTCGCGGCATGCGGCGCATCAGCCACGAGGTGATCTGGATCGCGACAAGGAGGTAGAAGGCGACGATTCCCCATGCAACTGCGCCGGTCTTCCACGGCGACTTCATCGGCACGAACAACTCCGACCAACCGAAGTAGACGAAGTTGTCTGCCCACAAGGCACCGAGATGGACGACGACGAACACGAGCGACAGCGTGCCGAGATAGCGGTGGAGGTCGAGCAGCCAAGCGGGTACGCCGCGCTTGCGGACCAGCCGACTCGACAAGGTGAGGCCCCACAAGATGCTGGCGGTCACCGTGGCCCAAGCCACGATCCCACTGGATCTGGCCACATACCACGCCAACTTCTCGACTGCAATCATTGATCGAACTCCCGGACCATGTGAAAGCGATCAGCGATCGCTACTAGCCATCGACCGTGATCGCCGCGGTCGGGCACATGTCGGCCGCTTGCTCGACCTGCTTGCGCAACGACTCGGGGGGCTCTTCGAGCAAGATGTACAAGAAGCCATCGCTGCGCACCTCGAACACCTCCGGGCAGACCTGCATGCAAGCCCCGGTCGAAGCGCACACGTCGAAATCGACTTTGACCCTCATCAGCCCTCCGTTCAGGCCTTGGCCGCACGATAGCCGTCGGCGATCGCGTCGTCGGCGTGGGCGTAGCACCGCTCTGGGGCGGTGCGCGCATAGAACCGACCTCCTGGCACGTGGTAGATCCGGGAGCTGTCGGTGGCCTTCACCGGGTACCCGTCAGGGCACTGACCGTCGACTGGTGCCAGCCAGCGCGGTGCAACGATTACCGCCTCGTCGCGCCTGTCTACCGACGGCAGCGGTGGCCATTGGGGCGCTGCCGGCGATGGCGATTGTCGCCGGCTCCAGACCCTGTAGCCGCCGTAACCGCCGCCGGCGAACACACCGAACCAGAACAACCGCCGTAGCCAACGCATCATGGGCGATGACCTTAGTGCTGATGCCGTTCGTGGGCATTCAATACAGCGCGCAGCGAGGCGGTGATGATGTTGGGGTCGACACCGACACCCCACAAGACGATTCCATCTGTCTTCGATGTCTCGACATATGCGACGGCATTGGCCTGCGAGCCTTGGCCGATCGCGTGCTCGGCGTAGTCGAGCACGTCGAGTTCGGCGCCGATGCCATCGCGGAGGGCATGCACGAAGGCATCGATCGGGCCGTTGCCCTCGCCGACGATGGTCACCGGCAGGTCATCGACCACCAATTGGGCGGTGATCGATGTGCGGCCGGTGGCCGAGTCGCTGTGCAGCTCATGGCTGTTCAGTCGGAAATGCGGTTCGTCAGGAAGATATTGCAGCCGGAATGCCTCCCACATCACGACCGGACTGATCTCGGTGCCGGAGTCCTCGGTGATGTGTTGGATGGTCTTGGAGAACTCGATCTGCAGCCGCCGCGGCAACTCGAAACCATGCTCGGCCTTCATCATGTAGGCAACGCCACCCTTGCCCGACTGCGAGTTGACCCTGACGACCGCCTCGTACGAGCGACCGACGTGCTTCGGATCGATCGGCAGGTAGGGCACACCCCACTGGTCGTAGTTGTCGGGCAGGGCCTCGAAGCCCTTTTTGATCGCATCCTGATGGCTGCCGCTGAACGAGGTGTAGACGAGGTCGCCGGCGTACGGGTGGCGCGGTGGCACCGGCAGGCGATTGCAGTACTCGGCGACGCGGCGCAGGGCGTCGATGTCGGTGATGTCGAGCTCAGGATCGACGCCGTTGCTGAACAGGTTCATCGCCAGGTTGACGATGTCGACGTTGCCGGTGCGCTCGCCGTTGCCGAACAGCGTCCCTTCCACCCGATCGGCGCCGGCCATCACACCGAATTCTGCGGCGGCGACGGCGCAGCCGCGATCGTTGTGCGGGTGCAGGCTGATGACCACCGAATCGCGGTTGCGGATCGTGCGGCCGAACCACTCGATCACGTCGCCGTACACGTTGGGCGTATAACACTCGATGGTGGCGGGCAGGTTGACGATCAGCGGCTTGTCAGGCGTTGGCTCGACCACCTCCATCACCGCCTCGCAGATGCGGATGGCGAACTCGGGCTCGGTGAGGGTGAAGCTCTCCGGAGAGTACTCGTAGCGGATCGCGGTGCTTCCCATGGTCTGCTCGAGCTTGCGGCACAGCCTGGCCGCGTTCACGGCGATGTCGACGATGCCGTCCATGTCGACTCCGAACACCACCTCGCGCTGCAGCGGGTTGGTCGAGTTGTAGAAGTGGACGATCGCCCGAGGCGCGCCCTGCAGGCATTCGTAGGTGCGCTCGATCAGCTCGGGACGGCACTGCACCAACACCTGAATGGTGACGTCATCGGGGATCAGATCCTCCTCGATGAGCTGACGAACGAAGTCGAAGTCGGGCTGGCTAGCCGATGGGAAGCCGACCTCGATTTCCTTGAATCCCATCTTGACCAAGGCGTAGAACATATGCCGCTTGCGCTGCGGGTCCATCGGATCGATCAGGGCCTGGTTGCCGTCACGTAGGTCGACGCTGCACCACAGCGGGGCCTTGTCGATGACGACGTTCGGCCACGTGCGGTCGTGCAACACGACAGGGACGAACGGCTTGTACTTTTCGAACTGCATTCTTTTCGGGCTGGCTGGCTGAGGACGCATGGCTGACTTTCTGGGACAAGTGCGGATGGGCAGAAATCGATCGGAAAAATGAAGAACCCCCCGGCCGTTTCGGCGGGGGGATACGGGCAAACGCGAGTATGCGGCGTTTGCCCTACATAAGCAGCAGAAGGGTGTGAGCAGCAGACATCGCCGTCAGTCTGCCTGCTGTTACTGCCTTTGTCAACGTGCGCCCCGACAATCAGCCCCGACAATCGGTCGCCAGTAGCAAATCTGTCGCTAGCCGACGAGGAAGTTGCCGAACTGCCACGGGTCGCCGCGATCGATGCCGTCGGAATCGTTGGCGAACCCGGCGAACAGATCGTTGCGGGTGGTCAACGGGTCCCAGTCGGCCGGCGCCGAGTGCATCGTGCCCAAGTAGCGCGACGCCACCTCGAGCACCTCCCGCCACGGCAGGTCGTCGGGCACGCAGACGCCACGGTTGGGATGCTCGATCATCCAAGTGACGGCGGCAATGATCGATCCGGCAACCTGCAGGGTGGTCGCGCTCTGGTGGGCGACGATGGCCCGGGCCTCGTCGATCGACAGCAACGAGCCCGTCCACCACGAGCGGTAGGGGTGGCCCATCAGCAACACACCGAGCGCGTCGCCACCGCTGATGATCTCGTCGTTGAGAATCCGCTGCCGTGACTGCATCTGCCAGTTGCGCATGCGCAGTTCGAGGACGCTGCTGATAGCAACGTCGGACGGGCAGTAGGCGTAATGAACGGTCGGCCGGTAGATCGGGTTGCCGTCGTTGCCCAACACTGTGAGATGGTCGCTGATCGTCAGTGCCTCGCCATGGCGCACGACCATGCCGCGGATCTCGCCGTGCGGAACCCACGAGCGCACCCAGGTCTCCATGCCCGGTCGGGCGATGCAGATCTGATT
>JANNHY010000137.1:0-20385 GCA_031404635.1 Ilumatobacteraceae bacterium | reverse complement strand
TGCAGAACGGTGCGGTTGGCGAAGTGCCCCCACACCTGCGCGATGCGCACTACAAGGGTGCGCAGTCGCTCGGTCACGGGGTCGGGTACGACTACCCTCATGACCATCCGCAGGGCTGGACCGACCAGCAGTACCTGCCGGAGGCGCAACGCGACAAGCGGTATTACGAACCGAGTGAGCACGGAGCAGAGGCAGAGGTGGCAAGGCGAATGGACGAACGCAGATGACCGCCGGTGAACTCGCCGTGGTGTTGGCCGCGGTGCTTTGTTGCCTCGGGTTCGCGGCGCTGATCGTCGTGCTGGCTCGTGTGCTCGACACGCTGCGATTGCTGCGCACAGAAGTCACCACGTTGCGGCAAGAGACGCGTCCGTTGCTGGCCGAGCTGCGTGCGTCGACCGACGACGCCAACGCCACGATGGCAGAAGCCCGCGACGACCTCGAACGATTCGATCGCGTGCTCGGTTCGGCCGAAGCGATCAGTGGCGCCGTGGCGGGCGGGCGACGCGTCGCTCGCGCCGCGCTGAGCACCCCGGTGATCAAGACGGCTGCGCTGGCCACCGGTACGTCACGTGCGGTGCGCCGCTTACGCCGCAAGGAACGGAGGTCGGCATGATCAAGCGCTTGACTTGGTTCGTGAGTGGCGCTGTTGCCGGTGTTGCAGGCGCGGGTATCGCCAAGCGCAAAGTGAAAAAGGCGGCAACGCGCTTGACCCCGAAGCGCGTCGTTCTCGGCGTGAAGGGCCGCGTCGGTGATGCCATCATCGAGGGTCGTGAGGCGATGCGCGCCAGGGAGACCGAGTTGCGGGCGCGGCTAGATGGACGGGTGACCACGCTGGCCGACGACCTCGATGACGGCGACGAATTCCTGGTCCACGGGCGGCCGGTCGAGCCTGGCCAGGTCATCGTGCTCAAGCAGGTCCGCGATCGAAGCTCCGCTCGCCGCCGTCGGCGCGCATGACCGCCACACTGGCCGCCGATCTGGGTGCGGCTCTGTCACCCGATAGAGTCCGCGTCGGCGCCACCGAACTCGCGCTCTACAAGCGAGATGCATCCAACCTCGAAGGTCAGGCCGGTGTTGTGTGCTTTCCCACCACGACCGTCGAGGTTCAGGCCTGCGTTCGGATCGCCGTTCGTCATGGTCGACCGTTCGTTGCTCGCGGCGCCGGTACCGGTTTGGCCGGCGGGGCGACTCCGCTCGACGACGCCATCTTGATCGTGACCACCAAGATGAACCGAATACTTTCAGTCGACCCGGTCAACCGCCTGGCGTGGGTCGAGCCTGGTGTTCTCAACCTCGATCTCACCAGAGCCGTGTCGGTTCACGGCCTGCACTTCGCCCCCGATCCGAGCAGCCAGCAGAGTTGTTCGATCGGCGGCAACGTCGCCAACAACTCTGGCGGGCCTCACTGCCTGGCCGACGGTGTGACCACGGCGCACGTGCTCGGGTTGGAAGTGGTGTTGCCCGACGGTGAGATCGTCCAACTCGGCGGCGACGAAGCCGAGCCGACCGGCTATGACCTGCGCGGCGCATTCGTCGGCAGCGAGGGCATGTGCGGGATTGCCACCAAAGTGTGCGTGCGACTCACCCAGGACCCGCCGGCGGTCCGCACGCTGTTGATGGACTTCGCCAGTGTCGAGGCCGGGGCCCTGACCGTGAGTGCCATCATCGCCGCCGGCATGGTTCCAGCGGCCTTGGAGATGATGGATCAACTCTGCACTCGTGCCGTGGAGCAGTACATCCATGCCGGGCTGCCTGTTGACGCCGCGGCGATTCTGCTGGTCGAGGTCGCCGGTCTGCCCCATGGCGTGGAGGCCGACGTGCGCAGGATCGTCGAAATCGGTACAGCCCACGGTGCGGGTACGGTTCGCATCGCCAAGGACGAAGCCGAGAGGGCGTTGCTGTGGAAGGGACGCAAGAACGCGTTTGGCGCTATTGCCCGGATCAAGCCGAACTACTACCTGCACGACACCGTGGTTCCCCGCCGCCGGCTTCCCGAGGTGCTCAAGCAGGTTTACGAGATCGTCGAACGCCATGAGTTGCTGGCGATGAACGTGTTTCACGCCGGCGATGGCAATCTGCACCCGCTGTTGGTGTTCGACAAGCGCGAACCCGGGGTGATGGATCGTGTGTTCGCAGCCGGAGAGGAGATTGTGCGGGTGTCGGTGGCCGCCGGGGGAGTGTTGTCGGGCGAGCACGGCATCGGCCTGGAGAAGCGCGACTTCATGCCGCTGATGTTCGCTCCGATCGACCTCGATGCCCAGGCCCGCCTGCGGCACTCGTTCGACACCACCGGCCTGGCCAACCCCAACAAGGTGTTGCCGTCACCGGCGTCGTGCGGGGACCTGCAGCATGTACCGGAGGGCGCGTGGATCTAACTGCTTTCGCCGCGGCGGTCGGCGCAACCGGGCAGGTCACCATCAGCGGGCTCGGCATGCGCGGTGGCCCGGTCGAGGGCGTTCGGGCCGTGCGGGCGCCTTCGGGCATCGAGTGGGTTCAAGCCGACGAGATGACCATGCGTTGTGGCGCAGGTGCGCCGGTGGCCGACGTCGATTCAGCATTGGCCGAGGTTGGCCAGTGCGTGGCGCTGCCGCCCAGCGGCACGGTCGGGGGCGCCCTGTCCGTCGGGCACAGCGACATCCGACGGTTGGGCTACGGGCCCGTCCGCGATGTGCTCTTGCAGGCCTGTTACGTGTCCGACAGTGGCCAGGTCGTGCAAGCAGGTGGGCCGACCGTGAAGAACGTCAGCGGCTTCGATCTGTGCCGACTGCTGGTCGGGGCGCGCGGCACATTGGGTTTCCTTGGCGATGTGATTCTTCGCACTCGTCCTCGACCTTTGCACTCGCAGTGGTACACCATCGACACCGATGATCCGTTCCCAACGTTCACCCGCCTCTACCGCCCGGCGTCTGTGTTGTGGGACGGCTCACGGCTGTGGGCGTTGATCGAGGGTCATCCCGCCGATGTCGCCGAGCAGGCGGCTGGGTGTTCGCTGACCGAGTGCGCCGCTCCGCCGGCGCTGCCGTCCGGCAGCAGGCGGGTGGTTGCTCCGGCTGCGGTCGGTTCGCTCACCGGTGACTTTGTGGCCGAGGTCGGTATTGGCATCGTGCACCATGCCGAACCCCTCCCGTCCACAAACCCTGTCGAATCGTCAGTGACGAAACTCGCCCGTCGGATCAAGGCTGCATTTGACCCGAGCGGACGGCTAAATCCCGGTGTCAGCGTCGGCTGAACTCCCGTTCGTCGCGGCCCCTCCGGGGGAACTCGAGTCGGTGACCCGATCGGCCGAACGCGCGGCCGCGAACTGGGGTTTGGCAGCGCCCGAGTTGCTGCGCATGGGGATGAATGGGATCTTCGCGGCCGGTGATGGCACGCTGCTGAGGGTCAGTCGCCCGACGGCACCTCCGGAGCAGGCAATCTGGCTGGCGGGTGTGTTGACTCGGTTCGGCATACGCGTACCGACATACCTGCGCGATGAGCCGTTCGTGACCGATGATCACGCCGTGTTCGCCATAGCTGCTGTCGTCGAGCGCGGGCCCGTCGACTGGACAGCGGTCGGCGAGATGATCAGTCGTCTGCACCGCCTCGACGCCGGCGAAGTGGCCCGCGGGTATCCACTTCCGTACTGTGGTGATTTCCCATGGTGGGACTTCGCCTCGGTGGTCAGCGAGGTCAGTGCCGATCTCGACGCTGTCTCGCGAGGTGGTATCGACGCCGCAATCGCGCGCAGCCTGCCGTTGCTGAATGAGCAACGAGCGCGCAGGTCGGTGGTCTGCCACGGAGATGTACACCCAGGCAATGTGATTCAATCGGGTGAGGGCCCGGTGCTGCTCGATTGGGATCTCCTCTGTCGCGGTCCGGCGGCGTGGGATCACGGCCCGTTGATGACGTGGACCCAACGGTGGGGGGGCGAGCCGGGGATCTACGAGGCGTTCGCCGAGGGGTACGGCCGCTCGTTGCGCGGCCACACGCTTGCCGAGGCGATTGCCGAGCTTCGTCTTGTGGCAGCCACGCTGATGCGCGTTCGCGCCGCACGCTCGAACCCGTCAGCGACCGACGAGGCCGAGTTGCGCCTGCGCTACTGGCGCGGCGACACAGATGCACCCATGTGGAGGGCGCAATAGTTCACTCCGGTTGGCAGACCGGGCAGTAGTAGCAGGGGCGTCCGCCGAGATCGACGGTGAGGATGGGTGCGCCGCAACGAAGGCAGACATCACGGTGGTAGACGTAGGTGGTCTCGCCGCGCCTTGTCGGGCTTGCGGGTATGTCGAACTCGTCGCCGTCGACGGTAACGATCCGGTTGTCGGCTACGCCTTGATGCAGCATCGCCACGATCGTTGACCACAAATCGTCGAACTCGTCCGGCCTCATCGTGCTGCCAGGTCGGCAAGGGTGGATGCCATTGACGAACAGTGCCTCGGCTCGAAAGACATTGCCGACGCCGCTGATCACCTTCTGGTCGAGCAACAACTGTCCGATAGGCGCAGTGCGGCGGGTTACTGCATCACGAGCCTGCCGCGGGTCGGCGTCGCTTCGTAGCGGATCCGGGCCGAGTCGCTGGACGATCCGCTGGCGATCGTCGGCCGTGCCGATTGAACAGTCGGTCGGGCCGATGAGGTCGACGATGGCGTTTGGTACTTCCAAACGCATTCGCACGGTTGGTGCGTCGAGCGGAGCACGGCCGTCGTGCACGCGGAACTTGCCGAACAGGCCAAGGTGAACGTGGCCGACCAGACCGTTGCTCCAAAAGTAGAAGAGGTGCTTCCCAAACGCCTCCAGGCGCGTCAGCCGGGATCCGTCGACGAGAACAGCGTCAGCGGCGAAGCGACCTTGCGGTGAAGAGACGGCGATCTGCTTGCCGCGCAGCAGCTTGAAATGATCGATGGCGATTCGATGGACGGAATGACCCTCGGGCATGCTGGCTGTGACGTTACGGGTACGTTGGGGCCATCGTGAAACTTCATCTCGACGACAACGACTTGGGCTCCTGTGTGAGCTGTGGACTGTGCTTGCCGCATTGCCCCACGTTCCGCGTGACCGGTGAGGAAGCACTGTCGCCGCGCGGGCGGATCGCGGCGATGCGCGCAGTCCAACTCGATGGTGCCGACGTCACCGACGATTTCGTGCACTTCATGGAAACGTGCGTGCAATGCCGCGGTTGCGAGCCCGCCTGCCCCAGCGGCGTGCCGTTCGGGCAACTCATGGAAGGCACGCGTGACACGCTGGCCGGTGGGAAGCGAATGACTCCGTGGTGGCAGCGCGTCGGTTACCGCGTGCTCGGCCACCACCGCTTGCTGCTCACTGGCTCGATGTTGCTTGCAGTCGGCCAGAGGTTGCGGCTGGTGCCCAGGCGAATTGGGTTGCCGTGGTTGGCGCTGCGGCGGGGAGCGGCGCCCGTATCGACCGGCGACGAGACGTGGCTGTTCATCGGTTGTGTCATGGATGCCTGGCAGCGGTCCACCCATCGCAACACCGCCAAGGTGTTGGCTGCCCTCGGCGTCACGTACCGCACCCCCGGGGCAGGGGGCGCCTGCTGCGGGGCTCTGCAAGTTCATGCCGGCCTGACTGACGAGGCCAAGCGATTGGCGCTGCGAGTGATGCATTCGATGCCGGGAGACGCACCGATTGTGGTCAATTCGGCTGGGTGTGGAGCAGCGCTGAAGGCCTACGGCCATCTGCTCGGCACCACCGAAGCGGAGGCCTTCAGCCGTCGCGCACGCGATGCCAGCGAGTTCGTGGCGCCTCTGGCCGACCGTTTGCCTGTGCGCCGCCGGTTGGGGCCGGTCACGGTGCAGGATCCGTGCCATCTGCGCCACGTACAGCGGGCCCACCTTGCGGTGCGTACGGTGCTGGCGGCGGTGGCCGACGTCGTCGAACTCGATGACGACGGGCTGTGCTGCGGCGCCGGTGGCGCCTATTCGACGCTACAGCCCGAACTCGCCGGCCAAATTCGCGACCGTAAACTGGCCGCGATCGAGCGCGCCGGCCCGCAGGTCGTTGCCAGCGCCAATCCGGGATGCGCGTTCCATCTCGCTGCCGCCGGCGTGAATGTAAAGCATCCCATGGATCTTGTCGCCGAGGCGTTGTGATGAGTGGTCGATACGAACATCTGGCAGATCGCCTCCAACTGGTCGTCGAAGAGCTCGACCAGATTGCCTTCGATCAACTGCGTGAGGCCGCCGCGGCGGGTCAAGCCCGTTCGACCGACGACAAGCGGCTGACGCAGGCAAGGCGAGCGGTCGAGAAGGCGATCCGCCTACTGAACGGGGGCTCAGGCGACGACGAATGAGTTGACGGTATCGATCAACTCACGCACGTCGCCATAGTCGTGCTTGGAGAACGTGAAGGCGATCCGCGGCAAGTCGAGCTTGTCGTGCTCCTTGCGTTCCGGCTCGAACGGAGCGGCGCGAGTGATCTTCCCGGTCGAGCACCGCGGCCCGAACCGATCGTTGAGCACCGCCATCTGCGAGTCTGTCGGGGACTGCTTCATACGCATTACCGCCACATGACCGACATAGCGGATCGAGTCGTAGTTGCGGTAGAAGCCGAGCACCTCGTCGACGGCGGCCTGGCAATCATCGGTAACCAGATACAAGTCGGTGTCAGCGGGTGAGACCAGGCCACGCTCGATGAGTTGCCGGTCGACGAAGTCGTGAACGGTCTCCCAATACGGATCGCCAGGGGTGTCGAGGAAAACGATCGGCACAGGCAAGCCCTTCCCGGTCTGGGTCAGCGTCAACAGCTCGAACGTTTCGTCGAGCGTGCCGAACCCGCCGGGCAGGCAGACAAAGCCCTTGCTCTCCTTGATCAACATCAGCTTGCGGGTGAAGAAGTACTTCATGCTCACGTACTTCACGTCGCCGGCAATAACGGGGTTGGCACCCTGTTCGAACGGGAGTCTGATCGAGACTCCGATCGACTTGTCGCGCCCGGCACCCTCCATTCCGGCCTGCATGATCCCGGGGCCCGCACCGGTGACGACCATCCAGCCGGCTGCAGCGAGGCGCGCCGCGACGTCACGGGCTTGCAGGTACAGCGGGTCGGCCATCTGCGTGCGCGCCGAGCCGAAGATCGTCACCTTCGGAACGGCGCGGAACGGGGCGAACATCTTGAAGGCCTCACGCATCTCCTCCAGTGCCGCCCCGGCGATCTTCAGATCGAGCAGGCTCGGTTGATCGTTGAGCAGGGCGAACGCCGATTCGACCAGCAGCTCGGCGAGGCGGCGGTTACGACCGAGATCCATGGCATCGAGCAGATTCTCGATCGGCGGCGTCGTCACGGTCGCACTCTACGAAAGATTCTCTCCCCGTTCTGCGTCATGGTTGGCCCGGTGGTGCGTTCAGTCATCAACAAAGGGTCGCGCGGGAACGCCGGGTGCCCAACGAAGGGCGCCGGTGCGCATCAGGCGCCGCCGGTGCAGGTAGGACGGTCACTGCACCTGCGGCGCCGCTTTCAGGCCCGGAGTTCGGTGGCCTTTGTCTCGAGTGCGCCGAGCAACTCGTCGAAACTCTTCTGGAAACTGCTGACGCCTTCACGCTCGAGTGTCTCGGCGACGTCGTCGAGATCGACGCCGACGTCGGAGAGCGCGGTCCAGACGGAGTAGGCCTCGTCGAGGTCGGCGTCGATGCGCCGGGCGAGACGGCCGTGGTCCGCGAATGCCTCGATGGTCGCGTCGGGCAAGGTGTTGACGGTGTCGGGGCCGATCAGCTCGTCGACATACAGCGTGTCGCGATACGCGGGATTCTTGGTCGATGTGCTGGCCCACAGCGGACGTTGCACCACAGCTCCCTTGGCAGCTAGCGCCTCCCACCGGTGGCCACTGAAGGCTTTTTGGAACAGCTGGTAGGCCAGCTTGCCCTGGGCGACGGCTCCCTTGCCACGAAGCGCGAGAGCGGCGGGGGAACCGATCGCCTCGAGCCGACGATCGATCTCGGTGTCGACCCGGCTGATGAAGAAGCTGGCCACACTGGCGACCTTCGACGGGTCGGCTCGCGGCGTCTTCGAATACAACTCTAATCCTCGGATGTAGGCTTCTATCACCCTCTCGTAGCGGTCGAGGCTAAAGATCAACGTGATGTTGATGTTGTGGCCTTCGGCGACCATTGCCTGGATTGCAGCGATGCCTTCTTCGGTTCCGGGGATCTTGACCATCAAGTTTGGTCGGCGGATCTGTTCGTGGAGAACTCGGGCGGCTCGTTCCGTGCCGGCTCCGTCGTGGGCGAGGCCTGGATCGACCTCGACGCTCACGTAGCCGTCGGTGCCGTGGCTGTCGTGGTAGAGCTCGGCGAAGACGTCGAGGGCGCCGTGAATGTCGGCCAGCACCAGCGACCAATAGTCGTCGATGATCGGGTGGCTGACGGCCGCCAGCGTTCGAAACTGCTCGTCGTAGTCGGGGGAGCCCTGAATGGCCTTCTGAAAGATGGTCGGGTTGCTGGTCAGGCCGCGAATGCCCTTGTCGACCAGGCGGCCGAGCTGACCTGAAGTGATGTAACCACGCTTGAGGTTGTCGAGCCACGGGCTCTGCCCGAACTCGTGATACAGATGGGCGAGACGATCCATGATTACCCCTTTGCCTGAGCCAGCCGCGTGGCCGCTACCACGACGCTGGCGACGTTGATTCCCAACTTGTCCATCACCACAGTGCCCGGCGCGCTTGCGCCAAAGCGGTCGATGCCAATCGATTCGTCGGCGTAGCGCTCCCAGCCGAACGTGACGCCGGCTTCGACCGACAGGACCGGCAGCCCTGCGGGGAGCACACTGTCTTGATAGTCGGCGGTCTGGGCTGCGAAGCGATCCCACGACGGCATGCTGACCACGGTGGCGCGGATGCCTGCCGACGCAAGCTCGTCGGCAGCGGCGACGCACAGGGACACCTCGCTTCCGGTCCCTACGAGCACCATCTGGGGACCTTCGGTGTTGCGGACCACTGCAGCCCCCGTCGCGACGGCCGAGCCGTCGGTACACACCGCGACGGCCTGCCGGGTGAGCACCAGCGCTGTCGGGCCGTCGTGTTGCACCGCTGCCTTCCAGGCGGCGACGGTCTCGTTGGCGTCGGCGGGTCGAATGACCTGCAAACCGGGGATCGCCCGCAGTGTGGCGATGTGCTCGATCGGCTGATGAGTGGGACCATCCTCACCGACGCCGACCGAGTCGTGGGTCCATACAAAGACCACCTTGGCACCGCTGAGCGCGGCGAGGCGCACCGCCGGGCGCATGTAGTCGAGAAACACCAGGAACGTGCCGCCGGCGGGAATGATGCCGCCGTGCATGGCCATACCCACCATGGTCGAACCCATGCCATGCTCGCGGATGCCGTAATAGAGCTGCCGACCGCCCGGATGATCTGACGATTGTGGCAATTGGGCGTCGAGTTTGGTGCCAGTGTTGCCGGTGAGGTCGGCTGCACCGGCAAGGAGGCCGGGAACACCGTCAAGTGAGGCGTTGAACGCCTTCTCGATGGCGACGCGGGTCGCGATCTTCTCGCCTTGCGCAAAAGTCGGTAGGGCAGACTCCCATCCGGGAACGCCACTCGCCGTCCAACAGGCCTGCCACGCGGACTCGTCGAGCGAGGATGCGCGCAGACGTGTCGACCATTTATCGAATGCATCGCCGCCCCGCTCGGTGCAGTGGCGGCGGTAGGCGGAGACCAGGTCGGCGGGTGCCCAGAACGGTTCGTCGGGAATACCCATCACAGCCTTGGTGCGGCTGACCTGCTCGGCCGTGAACGGGTTGCCATGCGCTTCGTAATGGTCCGTCAAGTCCGGGCTCGGCGCGGCAACGCGACTGCGCAAGATGAGCAGCGACGGCTTGTCGGTGACCGCTCTGGCAGCGGTGAGTTCGGCCTCGAGGGCGCCGCAGTCATCGGCCATCTCACCGAGGTGAACGACGTCCCATCCGTAGGCTTCGAAGCGCCTACCGACGTCGTCGCTGTAGGACAGCGACGTGTTGCCATCGATGGTGATGTGGTTGTCGTCGTAGACACAGATCAGGTTGCCAAGGCGCTGGTGCCCGGCGAGCGAGGCGGCCTCGTGGCTGAGGCCTTCCATGAAGCAACCGTCTCCGGCGATCACAAACGTGTGGTGGTTGACGACGTCGTCGCCGAACTGAGTGCGCAGGCGTCTTTCGGCAATTGCCATGCCGACGGCGTTGGCGAAGCCTTGAGCGAGTGGACCGGTGGTGACCTCGATGCCTGTGGTGTGATGGGCCTCGGGGTGACCGGGGGTGAGCGAACCCCATTGCCGGAAACTCTTGATGTCGTCGAGTTCGAGGCCGTAGCCGGCTAGGTACAACATCGAGTACTGAAGGATCGAGGCGTGGCCGTTGGACAAGATGAATCGGTCGCGGTCGGGCCAGCGTGGGTTGGCTGGGTCGTGGCGCATCACACGGCTGTACAGCACGTGGGCGAGCGGCGCCAGCGCCATGGCAGTGCCTTGGTGGCCGCTCTTGGCGTAGAGCGGCGCATCCATTGCGAACCCACGGATCAAGGAGATCGAGGCGAGTTCTTGCTCGTTGGTCAGTGTCGAGGGCACGACGTCGACTGTATCCGCGGTCAGGCCACCGGCGGCAGAAGGGGTGAACGGAACGAGGTGCCACGGCCCCTTGTCGATGCGGCAATGAGCGAAGATCTGGCCGTAGTCGGTGAACTCCAACTCGCCTCGTACCAGCCTGTAGGTGAATTTGCCGGGTTCGACGGTGAACGGGTTGACGTTGCGGGCGATCTGTTCGTCATCCTCCGACATGCCCTTGCGAAACACGGCCTCGAATACGCCGTTGCCGGCCTCCGCCGGGCTGCAATAGATCAAGGCGACGAGATGGGGTGAGAGGGTGACGGGCGCGGGGGAGGGTGCGGCCATCGAGAACATGGCGCCAGTGAGGTCGATGCGCGTCGACGGCCCGGGGGCCTGGCGCATTTCGAAGTTCTCGACAAAGAGTGCTGACACGATGTGCATGGCGGCGAGGGTAGCGTCGCGCGCATGGGCTACACCGCAGCGCCGGAGGGTTGGTGGCAGAGCTTCGTTGCCGCCATACCGGCTCGAACCGCCAAGCTCGCGATCGTCAGGCTCGACGGTAGCCCGCACGTCGCCCCGGTCTGGGTTGATATCGACGGCGATCAGATCGTGTTCATGACCTCTGCCGACACGGTCAAGGGCAAGTCGATACTCCGAGATGGGCGCGTGGCATTGTGCTTCGACGACGACCGGCCGCCGTTCTCGTTCGTCACCGTGTCGGGGACGACAACTACCTCGACCGACGCCGCTGAGTTGCTGTACTGGGCCACCCGAATCGCCCAGCGGTATATGGGTGCCGACTTGGCTGAACAATACGGCAGCCGCAACGCGGTTGCGCCCGAGATGGTGGTGCGGGTGACTCCGACCAGCGCGGTCGCCGTGGTCAACGTCGCCGATTGATCCGGCAGGCTGCACGATTCCAGCCTGCGATATTCCGGACGAGTTCAGTTGCTGTAGATGCGTGAGGCTGTCACGAAGACCGCGACGCGACGCTGTTCGAGCATGGTCCGGTCGTAGGCCTCCCAGTCGTCATGCCCGCCGCCTGCCGCGGTGAACACCTCACGCAGCAGGAACCGAAGCCGGTCGGCGTCGACCAGCGGATGGGGGTCATCGGGCCCGATGAGTTCGGCACTGCCCTCGACAGTCGCCCACGTCCACGCCGATCGAAACGTGACCGCAACCTGAGGCCTGGCCCGTAGGTTGCGTAACTTGGTTGCGCCGTACGTCACGAACGCGAGTGCTCGCTCGCCCGTCGATGGATGATCGAGTACTCCGGCGTTGACGACAGATGACTGAATCGTCGAGTCGGCACGCAATGTGGCGACCACCGCGAGGAACTGTTCGCGGCGGGCGAGTTCCATCACCTCATCCAATGTCGCCAACGTTCTCCCTCCATCAGCTCGGCAGAAAGCACCACACTAGGTTGGGGTGATGTCACGCGTTCTGATCATCGGCACCGGCGACATGGGCGACCGTTTCGCCGCTGGTCTTGCCGCTTCCGGCTGTGTCAGCGAACTTCTGCTCACCGACGTCTCACGCGAGCTCGGCGTCAAGGCAGCAACGCTGGCCAGCTCGTATGACTGCATCGTTCGCGCCGAGTCGTTGGACGCTCGTCGGCAAGGCGACGTGGAAGCTTTACTGCGCCGAGTGCGGCCCGACCTCGTGGTGCAGGCGGCATCGCTGCAGAGTCCATGGGCGCTGGCCGACAGGCACGACCCCGTCGCCGGCGCGATAGCTGCAGCTGGGCTCGGGCTGCGGCTGCCTCTCCAGCTCGCGATGCTGCTGACCGTCATGCGCGCCGTGCGCGACGTGGGCTACCAGGGTCCAGTCGCCAACATCTCGCTTCCCGATCTCACCCACCCGATCCTTGACATGATCGGTCTCGCACCGACGATCGGCCTGGGCAACGTGTCGATGCAGTTGTCGCGAGTTCGTGCGGCGCTGCGGGCCGAGCGCGGGCCCGACGGTGAGTTGCCGCTGGTTCGCCTCGTCGGCCACCATCACCATGTTTACGACGTCATGCAATCGACGCCTCCCGCAGACCCGGAACGCGGCCCGATCGTTTGGCTCGGGGAGCAGGCCGAGCGACGCGACCAGCTCGCCTTCACAGGGCCGCCGATCGCGCCCGGCATTCGTTACAACGCAGTGACCGCCGCCGCGGCGTTGCCCGTGCTGCTCGCCTTGCTACCGGCCGCCGCGCCGCTGCGCTGGTCGACACCTGCACCGTTTGGTCTTCCCGGTGGCTATCCAGTGCGGATCGAGAACGGGCAAATCGATCTCGACTTGCCGGCGGGAGTTGAACTCGCAGACTGCATCGCCCATTGCCGGCAGGCGGGCAGAGCCGACGGACTCGAAGGGATCGATGACGACGGCACCATCCATTTCACCGACGAGGCGAGGTCTTCAGTAGCTGAAGTCGCGCCGGACATCGCCGAGCCGCTGCCGCTCGCCGACCTCGAGCGACGAGCCCAGCGCTTGTTCGAACTGCTCGGCTGACGAACTGGCGTGATCAGCCATCGAAGCGGGTCAGCCCTGCTTGCTCGCAGGCCACGTTGGCGGCCTCTGTGAGGTCCTTGCGGCCCAGCCCACCGGCACGCATCGCCTCGTACAGCTCAACTGCCAGGTCGTTGAGCGGCGTGGTGACTGCGTGCGATGCGGCCAACTCACCGAACAGACGGTGGTCCTTGTGTTGCAGGTCGACGAGCACCGCCACGTTGCCGATGTCCAACAGGCGGGTCGAAGGGAAGGACGAGATGTTGCCTTCCGGCGCAGGGTGCGGTTCTGGGAAAACTCGTTCGATAGCAGCAGATTTTGACTGTCAGGCCGGACCCGCGTGGCCGACGCGAAGCGCAGTTCGGTGAGTCGCATTGCCGGCTCCGTTTCGGATAGGGGCGGCGTCCGAAGTGGTGGGCGATGGCGTTGAATCACGCCTACCTACCGGTCGGTAGGTCAACCTGGATAATGGTTACACTGCCTCATGGTCGTAACTGGGGGCGAACAGCTATCGACCCGCGACCTGATCATCAATGAAGCGTTGCGTTGCTTCGCCGAATCCGGGTACGACGGGACGTCACTCAACGACATTGCCGCTGGTGTCGGCATTCGTCGGCCGAGTCTTCTACACCATTTTCCATCGAAGGAGGCGCTCTATCACGAGGTGTTCGAGCGGCTGCTCAGCGACTGGTTCGAGCGCCTGGCGGAGGCGATCGCCGTCCCCGAGCGCGGCTGGACCAAGGTTCAATTGGTGATCGGCGCCGGATTCGATTTCTTTGCCGACAATAGCGAATACGTCCGACTGATGCGTCGTGAGGCTCTCGACGCCGGTGCGCACCTGGGCATCGATCTCGCCGCCGTACTACGTCCGATGTGGGACCGCAGCGTCGACTATTTCCGCGGCGAGATGGACGCGGGAGTATTCCGCCCACACGATCCGGAGCAGTTGCTGCTCACCGGCTACGGCGCGCTGCTCAGCTACTTCTCCGACTCCCCGTTCCTCGGCGGCCTGCTCGATGAGGATCCGCTGGCCTCCGAAGCCTTGCTCCGCCGGCGTGACCACATCACCGCCTTCTTTCGCACGGCGTTGGTGCCGTAGGCGCATCAACCTCAGCGCCTAGCGTGAGGCAGGTGAGTGGTCGGGGCACCCTGTCGGAAGCAGCATCGAAGGCGCTCCTGCGAGCACACGGCGTCCCAATGGCCGACGAGCGCGAGGTGACCAGCGCACGGGCTGCTGCTCAGGCTGCTGGTGCGCTCGGCTACCCGGTTGCCGTCAAGCTGTGCGGTGCCGCAATCGCCCACAAGTCCGAACGCGGC
Source organism: Ilumatobacteraceae bacterium (assembly GCA_031404635.1). Taxonomy (GTDB): domain Bacteria; phylum Actinomycetota; class Acidimicrobiia; order Acidimicrobiales; family Ilumatobacteraceae; genus JAENVT01. The sequence continues at coordinate 6,070 of JANNHY010000137.1, read as the reverse complement.
CTGGTGAGGTTGCGACTTGGCGATGCGGAAGCGGTGGAAGTGGCGGCAATCGAGCTACTGGCGAAGGCAACCCCGGCAGACGGCAAGGTGTCGCTTCTGGTCGCTCCGATGATCGGCGGCAATCGCGAGCTGATCGCCGGGGTGGTCCGTGACCGGCAATTTGGGGCCAACGTGATGCTTGGCGTTGGTGGCGTCATCGCCGAGGCGATTGCTGATGTGCAATTCCGCCCTGCGCCGATCAGCGAGATCGACGCTGCTGAGATGATCGACGGGCTGGCCGCGCAGAAGCTGCTCGGTGAGTTCCGTGGAGAGTCAGCAGTCGATCGTCAGCAATTGGTATCTGTACTGCTCGCGCTGTCCGCGTTGGCGGCGGACCGGCCCGATGTTGTCGGTGTCGATATCAATCCGTTGATCGTCACAGCCGACGGCACAATGATCGCTGTCGATGCACTCATCGAACTCGGCGACACTTTCACTGATGGTCACCGGCGCCGCAGCAGACCGACCGACGACCAATTCCGCGCCTTGTTCGATCCAAAGGGCATTCTGGTGGCAGGGGCCAGCACTCATCCCGGGAAGTTCGGTTTCGTCAGCCTGCACAACATTCTGGCCGGCGGCTACCGCGGCGCGGTGTTCGGCACCAACCTGGAGGGCGAGGAGGTACTCGGCATCCGCACCGTGTCCGACGTTGCGGCCCTTCCCGACGGTGCAATCGACCTCGTCTTCGTCTGTACCCCTGCGGCCGCCAACGCAGGCCTGCTGCGAGCATGCGCATCCAGGGGGGTCAAGGCCGCGTTCCTGACCAGTGCGGGTTACGGCGAGGCAGGCCAGGTGGGGCGTGCAGCGGAAGCCGAATTGGTCGCCCTTGCCGACGAGCTGGGCATCTTGCTGGCAGGGCCCAACGGGCAGGGCGTGGTCAGCACTCCAGCCAACCTCTGCGCCCAGATCGTGGCGCCGTACCCCCCGCCGGGCCGTATAGCCGTGGCCAGCCAAAGCGGCAACTTCGTGAGCAGCTTCATGAACTACGCCCGGCAGACGGGCGTCGGCATCAGTCGCGCCGTGTCGGCCGGCAACGCCGCCGCTGTCACCCCCGCCGACTACCTCGATTGGTTTGCGGACGACGACGAGACGGCGGTTTCGCTGGCCTATGTGGAGGGGACGGTCGACGGGCGGGCGCTGCTCGACACGTTCGCCTCGGTCGCTCGTCGCAAGCCGCTTGTCGTCGTCAAGGGAGGCACAACCGAGGGAGGCGCCAAGGCGGCTGCCAGCCACACCGGCGCCCTGGCCGCCGACGACAAGGTTTTCGACGGTGTCTGCCGCCAAGCCGGTGTAACTCGTGCCGACACCGTGGAGGAAGCATTCGACGCAGCAGCCACCTTCGCCACGCAACCGCTGCCGAAGGGGCCGAACGTAATCGTGTTGACGACAGCCGGCGGATGGGGAGTCGTGACCTCGGATGCGATCGCCCGCGCCGATGGGCTCACCTTGATATCGCTGCCGGCCGATCTGATGGCCGAAATCGACACCAAGTTGCCGTCGCGGTGGAGCCGCAACAATCCGGTCGACTGCGCCGGCGGGGAGACTCGCGACACGATCCCCGAGGTGATGGAGATGATCGTCGCCCACCCCGAGGTGCACGCCGTGGTGTACCTCGGTCTCGGGATCCAGAGCAACCAAGCGCGGCTCATGCGCGAGGGGGGGTTCCACCCCGCACACGGCCTGGATCGCATCGTCACCTACCACGAGCGGCAGGATCAACGTTTTGCCGAAGCGGCCGACGAACTGTCGCGCCGCTACGACAAGCCGATCCTCGCCGCGACCGAGCTGGCCGTCGCCGACCCCGCCAATCCAGGCCCGGCGGCAGTCCGCGCCACGGGGCGGTTGTGCTATGCCAGCGGGAACCGTGCGGTGACCGCATTGGAGCACCTCTATCGATACGCCGAGTTCCGTCGCCTAAGGGGGTTGAGTTGATGGCTCGCCGGCGAATCAACCCGATCGCCGTGCTGGTCGTGCTGGCGGCAATTCCTGCGCTGGGCCTCGCCGCGTTGTGGCGCTTCGCCGACGCCCGCCGTCCGCCACCTGTGGTACAGCCCGTTCCACCCGACCCGGTCAGCTTGCCGGCAGTGATGACCACTCCGCTGCTGTCTGTTCGCCGCGCCCCGGGAGTGCTGTCGCATCAGGTCAACGTGGCCGCGCTGCAAACCGCGCTGCAGCCACTGCTCGCCTCCGTCGACGGCAACCGCTGCCTGGCGTTGGCAGTCGACGGCCAGCCGGTGGTGGCCAAGAACGAGACGCTGCCGCTGGCGCCGGCGAGCAACCTGAAGATCATCACGGCCGCCGTCGCCCTCGACGTGCTCGGACCCGGGTTCACCTATTCGACCAAAGTGGTCGGCGCGATGGGCGCAGGCGGAGTGGTCGAGGGCGATCTGTATCTCGTCGGTGGCGGAGACCCGGTGCTGGCCAGCGAGTGGTGGAACGGCAACAACCCGAAATGGCCGCCCTTCAACGAGACTTCATTCGAGTCGCTCGCCGACGCCATCCAGCAGGCAGGCGTGACCGAGATCACCGGTGGCGTGGTAGGGGACGGCTCGCGTTACGACGACGAGTTCTTCGCGCCGGCATGGGCTACCGCCGATTACGTCATCCAGGCCGGGCCGATCGACGCCCTGCTGGCCAACGACTCGTGGCAGACCACGCAGCTGTCGGCAAAGGATCCTGCGCTCGGGGCCGCCACGGTGCTGGGCGACATGCTTGCCGATCGGGGCATCGCCGTTGGCGAGGCATCGACCGGTGTGGCCGCCGGCGGGGCGACGATCGCCGAGGTGCAGTCGCAGCCTTTGCCGGCGATCCTCGCCGAGATGCTGAGCACCAGCGACAACAACACCGCCGAGATGATGCTGAAAGAGATCGGTTACGCGGCGAAGGGCCAGGGCACACGCGAGGCCGGCTTGCAGGTTGTCATGGAGCGGCTGGCGGTGTGGGGGGTGCCGACCGCGGGTGTCACGCTGGTTGACGGATCCGGCCTCTCCGACGTCAGCCGGGTGACCTGTGCGGCGATCCTCGGCGTGCTCGAACATGGCTCCGCAACTGATGCTGTTGGTCAGGGCTTACCCGTGGCAGGCGCCGCGGGTGGCACGCTGTTCGATGCCTTCACCGAGGGCCCACTCGCTGGCCGGCTTCACGCCAAGACAGGCTCGCTCAACCCGAACTGCAACCCGGGGCAACTGGGCGCCAGGTCGCTCGGCGGGTACCTGCCCCAAGCTGGCGGCGGAGCGATCGAATTCGTGTTGCTGCAGAACGGCGAGTGCATCGCCAAGAACTACCGGTCGTTGTGGGATCAGCTCGGCCAGGCGCTGGCTCCATACCCGAGCGGCCCGACGGCCGAGACGCTTGCGCCACGATGAATCGCTGATGGCGGTCATGGCGATGTTCCCGTTGGGCAGCGTGTTGTTGCCCGGTGCCGTCCTGCCGTTGCACGTGTTCGAGCCGCGCTATCAACGGCTCGTTCGCGACTGCCTCGATGCGGCGGAGCACGAGTTCGGCGTGGTCCTGATCGATCGTGGCAACGAAGTTGGCGGCGGCGACTCACGATCGGAAGTCGGAGTGGTTGCGAGGATGCTGCAGGTGGCGGCGATGGATGCCGGCCGCTTCGCCGTTGTGACGACCGGGACCCGCCGCATCCGAGTCACGCGCTGGCTTCCCGACGACCCCTATCCATGCGCCGAGGTCGACGAATGGCCCGACGGAGATGGTGGTGATCTGCCGAGCGAGCGAATCGCGTCAACGTCCGCGCGGGCTCGGCGCTGCGCCGGGCTCGCCGTCGAGATGGGCGATCAATCCCATGTCCCCGAGGTCGAGCTCACCGGTGATCCCTCGGTCGACAGCTTTCTGTTGGCGACGATCAGCCCGCTCGGGCCTGCGGATCAGTACGCCGTGCTGTGTGCCGCGGATCCCTCCGCTCGCCTCGAGCTGATCGACCGGTTGCTCGACGACGTCGAGGCCGGCCTGCGATTCCGGCTCGGCTGACGCCTCTGATCGACGGGGCCCATCTCTAGGGGACCGGCCGCTCGGCGTGCTACACATATGGCCGTGCCCGACAAGGACAAATCCGTCTCGCGAGACGACTCCGGCCAGATCGGTCAGGTCATCGACCTCGTCAAGGAGTACGCCCGGCAAGAGACGCTCGGCCCGATCAAGGGCGCCGGTAGATGGCTGGCTGCAGGCGCCGCCGGTGCCGTGCTGATCGGCACCGGATGCGTGTTCTTGGTGCTCGGTGTGTTGAGGATGGTCCAGAACGAGTTCGGCAGATCCTTCCGTGGCAAGTGGGTGTCTCTGCTGCCATATCTGTTCGCCTTCGTCGTCAGTGTTGTCGTGATGGGCATCGCCGCATGGCGGATCTCGAAGAAGAAGACCTTGCAGAAAGAGAGGCGATGATGGCGCAGCAACGCATCACCCGCGACGACCTCGAATCGCGATTTCGTCAGCTTCAAGACAACGTTCAGGGGCGCGTCGACGACAAGAAGAAGACGTTGGTCACCGCCGGGGTTGTCGGTGGTGTTGTCCTGCTGCTGATCTTCTTCCTACTCGGTACTCGTCGGGGCAAGAAGAAGACCACGCTGGTCGAGATCCGCCGGGTGTGACGCGTGGCCCGCCGAACTCGAGCGCTCTCACCCGTCGCGGCTCTTCGCCGTGGCGCGCTCTACAAGGGCCTGTTCGGAGGCAGCCGCGGCTGGATGGCCGTCGGCGCCGTCGTTTGGGGACCACGGCTGGTGAAGAAGTCCCTCGGGCGTACCGAAAAGATCATCTTCACCGAGGAGCTCAAGCCGGGCCGGGCGCTGCGCCTCGAGGCGATCAGGCCACCGACCCGCGGTGAGCGTCGCGCTGCTCGCCGCGCTAGATGAGAGTGCTGCTGCGAAACCCGCGCCGTGAGATCGAGATAGCCGGCCCTCGACGGGTCCATGCTCTGCTTGCCAAGCTTGAACTGAACCGCGAATCACATCTGGTGATCCGCAATGGAACGCTGGTGCCAGGTGATGCCGAACTGCTCGACGACGACATCGTCGAGATCCGACCGGTGATCTCCGGGGGTGTCTGATGGTTGCAGCCGGTTCGAAGTGTCGTACATGCCGTGGCCCGGCGATCATCGATCTGCCGCGGCACAACGCCAACTTCTGCGCCGAGCATTTCATCGAGCTGTGCCGTCGGCAGGTGGTCAAAGCCATCGACCAGTTCAAGATGATCGCTGGCGACGATCGGGTGTTGGTGGCCGTCTCGGGGGGCAAGGACAGCCTGGCGGTGTGGGACCTGTTGGTCGAGCTCGGCTACCAGGCCGACGGGCTCTACGTTGGCCTGGGGATCGGCGAGTACAGCGACACCTCCGCCGCGCACGCCCGCGCCTTTGCCGCCGAACGCGGTCTGCACCTGATCGAGGTCGGGTTGCGAGATCAGTATGGCTACGACATCCCGACCGCGTCCGTGTCGACACGCCGCGTTCCGTGCTCTGTGTGCGGGATGAGCAAGCGCCACATCTTCGACAAGGCCGCGCTCGACGGTGGGTACACGGTGTTGGCGACCGGCCACAACCTCGACGACGAAGCCGCCGTACTTTTCGGCAACACGCTTCGTTGGGATGTCGAGTATCTGGCCCGCCAGTTACCGGTGCTCGCGGCGCGCCCCGGCTTCCCCAAAAAGGTCAAGCCGTTGGTGCGTCTCACCGAGCGGGAGACCGCGGCGTGGTGCATCATCCGCGGTATCGACTATCTCGTGGACGAGTGCCCGATGGCGGCCGGCAACAAGCACCTCGTCTACAAGGCTGCACTCAATACCATCGAAGAAACCTCGCCTGGAAGCAAGGCTGCGTTCTACTTCAACTTCGTCGACAAGATGGCACCGCTGCTGGCCGGGCACACGGTTGCCGATCGACGTGAACTGGGTGCGTGCTCGAGCTGTGGTGCGCCGACGACCGGTGGCGTGTGGGCCATCAGCCATATCGTGCAGACCGCGGCCGCGCACACCCCCCGTACGGGCGAACAGGTGGCGAAAAAAGGGGGGGGCGCACCAATAAAACCCC
>JANNHY010000136.1:0-39149 GCA_031404635.1 Ilumatobacteraceae bacterium | reverse complement strand
GCGAAAGCACACTGGCCAGGGGAAGCGTGATCCGCAAGATCCTCAGCGAAATGGTGCAGTTGCGGCGGGAGTTGCGCGATCTGCGCCCGGTGGAGCGCCCGTTGCCCTGACCGTGCCAAGCCGGGTCGGCTGGTAGATTGGTGTTTCGCCGCCCCCCAGACGGAGCTTCGTTCGTTGAATACCCCTAGCCCTCTCACTTCCAGGCCGCGCCGTCGGCCTGCGGGCGCGCCGTTGCCGATAGGAAGGTGGATGCCTGCCGTCGCCGGCGCCGGAGTGCTCGTCGTGGTGATCGCCGCCGGTCTATCGGGTCGTGGCGGCGCCAGCAGCGCCGACACCGTGCCGAGTACCGTCGGCGGGTCGGCAGCGGTGGCGACATCGGCTGCGATCACGACTCTGCCGATCGTGGTCAACACCGATCCGGCCATCGTCAAGACCAACCTCAGTCAGAGGATCGGTAAGGGCAACGTGGGTGATGATGTCACGGCGGTACAGCAGCGGTTGACCGATCTCGGGTTTTCCCCTGGCCCGGTTGACGGCGTCTTCGGGTCGGGCACTGAGCAGGCGGTGTGGGCCTACGAGAAGTTGATCTTGAAGACGCCACGCTCGAACGCGACCGGTCGGGTGAGCAACGAGATGTGGCAGGTCATGCAGGATCGAATCACGATCCCACCGCGCCGCCCGACGGGGGCCGGCTCGACGCATGTCGAGATCTACGTGCCCGAGCAGGTGCTGATCGTGTTCACCGACGATGTTCCCAAGCTCATCGGCCACATCTCCACCGGCGAGCAGAACCCCGACGGCACGCCGAAGAAGTGGTGCGAAACCTTGACTTACGACACCGGACCCAACGGTGAGCCGCTGGAAGAGCCGGTCACCAAAGAGGAGTGCGCCGATGCCAAGACACCCGGTGGCGTCTTCCGGTTCACCCGTCGCTACCAAGGAAAGCGAGTCGGCCCGTTGGGCGGGATGATGAACCCGGTGTACTTCAACTACGGGATCGCCGTGCATGGTGCCGACAACGTGCCGCCGCAACCGGCGTCGCATGGTTGTGTGCGGCTCAACCAGAGACTCGGCGAGGTGTTCCCGTCGCTGGTGCGCAACGGCGATCTGGTGTACGTGTGGGCGCAAGACGGCAAGCAGCCCGAGCAGTACACGAGGTCCGAGACGTTGCCGTCGTTCAACTACGCCAACCCCGACGCGACGACGACCACCTCGTCGACCACCACCACGACCACCGTCGCCCCGACCACGACCCCGGCACCGGCAACGACGGTGCCACTGGCCACGACCACCGCCTCGGTGACGACGATTTCGTCGGTGACGACCACGACAGTGGCATCGACGACCACGACCACCACGGCGACATTCGGGTAGGTCGGGCCGGGGGTCAGCCGGAAGGCAACGGCGCGGCAACGATGTCGACCGGACGACCGATGACTGCTTCCAGCAGGTCGGAACGCTCGTTGGCGGTGTACAACTCGAGGCTGATCTCTTTGCCCCGCTTTCCCTGCGGCTCGATCACCAGCCGGTCCTTGCGCAGCTGAGCAGTCACCGAGCGAACCCGGCCGTCGTGGCTGCGATCGAGCCCGATCGCAACCCGCAAGATGCCGGCGAGCGTCCTGACCAGCAATTGGTCGTTGGCGGAGAGCCGGCCGAACTCGGTGTGGCTGGCCTTCGGGGCGCTCTTGCGGTGATAGCGGGCGATCTGGGCGATCAGTTCGATTTCAGTGTCGGTCAGGCCTGTGAGCTCGCTGTTGCGCACGACGTAGTAACTGTGCAGGTGGTGCTTGCTGTGCGAGATCACCAGGCCGACGTTGGCAAGCAGGGCACCGGCTTCGAGGAACTCGCGGGCGTCGGCCGCCAGACCGTGCAGTGACTGGGTGTCGTCGAACAGTTGCAGAGCCAACTCGGCGACGTGGGCGGAGTGCGCCAGATCGTCGTCGCAACGTTCGGCCAGGGCCCGGATCGATTGGCGCGAAACGTCGCGGAGATGATGCAGCGCGCCGCCGTGCAGGCGGGCGATCGTGTCGAGCAGCACGCCTTCGCGTAGCGCGCCGTCGCTGAAGACGAATCGTTTGATTCCGAAGATGTCGGCGACGCCTTCCAACACCAGCGCCCCGGCGACGATGATGTCGGCGCGGGTCGGATCGAGCCCGGGCACGGCGCGCCGTTCATCGGAGGTTTTCTTCTTCGCCAGCGTCTCGGTGATCGACTGCAGCTCGGCCACCGTGAACTCGAATCGGTTGAAGGTATGCAGTGACGGGTCGCCGCGGGTCGCATGGATCATCCTGGCGATCGTTTCGGCGGTGCCCGACGAGGCAATGGCGATCTCGAAGCCGAACTCGTCGACCTCTCGCTCGAAAGTGGCCAAGATCGAGCGGATGTACGAACGGCAGTCGCTGACCGTGTGGGCCGACGTCACGCCACCGGCGAAGAACCGATCGGTGAGCCGCACGGCGCCGAGCTTGAAACTGCGTGCAGCCAGCGTCTCACCTCGTTCACCGACCAACACCTCAGTTGAGCCGCCGCCGATGTCGACGAGGATCAGCCGCTGGTCGAACGCCGGCACTGCCTGCAGTACGCCGAGATGGATCAGTCTGGCTTCCTCCAGACCGGAAATGACCTCGACATCGACCTTGGCCTCGCGGCGGGCCCTGGTCAAGAAGAGATCGGCGTTCTCGGCTTCGCGCACCGCGCTGGTTGCCACGGCGCGGATCGGGGCGTTGTGCGAGGCGGCGATGCGTTTCATGCGGCACAGCGAATCGATGCCGCGGTCGATGGCCTCGGGCGACAACTCCTTCATGTCGCCGCCGCCGTGCCCGAGGCGGATGGTGTCCTTCTCGCGGGTGACCACTTCGTAACCGTTGTCGAGCAGCTTGGCAACAACCAGATGGAAGCTGTTGGTGCCGAGATCGAGCGCGGCGAGGGTGGCCGGACCGGTGGGTGGTGTCACGTGAGGTGGTGTCACGGTGTCATGCGCTGCTGGCAGGCCTGCAGTCCGCCGAGCACGCCGGCCCGAAAGGCGTCGACCTTCTCGAACGCGCTGCCATTGACGTCGGTGTCGCTGGTGTGGTCGCTGCGCAAGATGGCGGTGACGATCGCCTCGTCGAGGTCGCCTGCCGAAAGGCTTGTCTTGTCCTCACGATCCTCGGGCAACGGCGGCACGATGTCTTTCGCCCAGGCACCGGTCAGGCAGTCGTCGAGCAAGACGCGGGGCTCTCCCTGCAATTTGCTGCCGAGCAGGGTCTGCACGTTCTCGCTGTAGCCCTGCGAGATCAGGTAACCGACCGACATGTCGCCGAGCACCTTGTTGTCGATCGATTCCTCGGCAAATTGTTGGTCGACGAAGATCGTGTTGCTCGCTGTGCAGTAGACGATGCTGTTCTCGAACTCCGCGTCGTCGATCCCGTCGCATGTCGCCGAGCCGTCGCCAGCAGAGAAGACGGTGAGCTTCGGGGCAGTAAGGGTGAGGTTGCTGGCGGCGAGCTGTTCGGTCCAGAACCTGGTCATGCTGCCAGGAAGCAGCGTGACAACATCCGCCGGACCCAGCGCCGGATCGGGGTCTGGGTCGATTAGCGGGAGATTTCCGATCGGATCTCGGGGATCGAACTGGATGTTGATCATCGAGTTCTCGCGCCCTTCGGTGAAGAAGGTCTTGCAGCGTTCGGCACCGCCGGCGAAGCCGTCCTGGAAGGCGCCGACCCGGTCGAAGCCGGTGCCATGCGAGTTGGCATCGATCTGGCCGCCGAGTTCGATCGGGTCGCGGACCTGGATCATGGCGATCAGCCCCGCTTTGACGTCGTCGTCGGAGAAGTTGATCACGTCGCTCTCGCCGCGAGCCACGTGGGCGGCCCAGGCCCCGGCGAAACAGTCGGCCTGCTGCTCTTTGAGGATCGTCGGCTGCTCGAACTCGTTCGCTCGGACCTGCACAGCGTGACCGAACTCGTGGGCCAGCACGACGGCGACCGCCGATTGGCCAAGATCGTCGACAAGCTGCGGCAGGAGCCGGGCGTCGTCGTACGCCATGAAGTCGCCGTCGACGCAATAGAAGGCGTTGCCTTCGACATCGAGATAGGTCGTTTGCGGTGTGCCGCAACCAGGGATCGGCTCGGTGCGTTCGGGGTACGCGGCGTAGATCCCGCCGGAGATCGGCGTGAACTCGCTGTCGTACAACGCCGGGAACTGCTCGTTCCAGAACGCCTCGATATCGGTCAAGGCGGCCGTCAAGTAGCCGTCGTAGGAGCGTGCTTGTTTGTTGCTGCCGAAATCGATGATCCCTTCCCGCACCGGGATTGGGGTGGTGTCGACCGTGGTTTCGACTGTCGTGTCGCCGGGGTCGTCGGGCTGAATCAGCTTGCCGCCTTCGTTCTGCTGCGACCGGGTGGCTTCGACTCCGGACTGCGGCACTGCGCAACCAGCGAGGACCAGGAGGCTGATTGCCACCGCCGCTGCAGGCCACGCACGCATACGGCAGGAGCTTAGGCAAGCGATTCCGCAAAAGCCCGTCTGCCCGGCTCAACCGGCGATCAGGACGCGCAACTCGTCGATCTCGTTCATTTGCCCCGTCGTCATGGCTGAGGCAAAGCGCCTGACCTCGCTCACGTTGGCATGAGCGGACGCATATTGTGCCATGTGGATGCCACCTTGATGGTGAGCGATCATCAAGTCCACGAACAGCTGATCGGCCTCGGCCCCGCTGCTGGCCAGCAGCTTGTCGATGTCGGCGTCCGACGCAAGTCCGGGCATCCGCTCGGTCGGGGTCGGCGCGTTCATCCAGGACATCGTCAGATCGCTCTCGTTGCTCTCTGCGGCGCCGAACTGGCGCAGCAACTGGATCATCCTCCCGATCTCGATGCCTTGTCCAAAAACTACTTCGCGGGCGATGTCACGCAGATCTGGGCTGGTGCCGTCGACCGACAAATGCGAAAGCCCGAGGTACACAGCCTGCTCGTGGTGGGTGCGCATGTCTTGCAGAAAGCCGATGTCGGTGCTGTTCGGATCGGGTATCGCCCGGTTGTTGCCGATCACCCAACCGATGGCGCCGCACAGCACAGCGATCGCCACGGCGATGACGCTCAGGTTGAGCTTGCTCCGCCACCACGGCCAGGTCTCGACGACGTCGAGGCGGGGGGCGTCGTCATCGGGTTGATCCATGGCTTCAGCTTGGCAGGTGGCCGTCGGTCCGGGCCATCGCCCTCCGAGGCGGGGTGCTGTCGAAGCCGTGGCGTCGGACGTACTACCGTATGGCGGTCATCAGTCAACCCGGGGGGACCGTAGCGCAACGTGAGTCTGCTTGATGTTCAGAATGTGTCGGTGCGGTTCGGGGGAATTCACGCTCTCGACGGGCTCAGCTTCACCATCGACGAGGGCCAGATCTGCGGGCTCATCGGGCCGAACGGGGCCGGGAAGACGACGATGTTCAACGTGGTCAGCCGGATCTACCAACCGTCCGAAGGCCGGGTCATCTTCAGAGGCGACGACCTGCTGAGCGTACCTGCCCACGGCATCGCCCGGCACGGCATCGCCCGCACGTTCCAGAACCTGGCGCTGTTTCCGAGCATGACGCTGCTCGAGAACGTGATGGTCGGCGCCCACTGCCAGGGCAAAGCAGGGTTCGCGCGCTCGGCGCTGCGAATCGCGACCCGTGGGGAGGAGCGCCGTATCCGCGGCGAGGCCGGCGACTTGCTCGTCCGCCTCCATCTGGCCCACCTTGCTCACCGTCCGGCGGCCGGGCTGCCGTTCGGCACGCTGAAGCGCCTCGAAGTCGCCAGGGCCCTTGCCGCAAAGCCGACTTTTCTGATCATGGACGAACCGGCCAGTGGCCTGACTCACGGTGAGGTCGACGAACTCGGCGAAATGATCAAGTCGATCCGCAACGAGTTCGGGCTGACGGTGTTGCTCGTCGAGCACCACATGGCGATGGTGATGGGTATCAGCGACAAAGTGGTAGCCATGGAGTTCGGCCGCAAGATCGCCGAGGGCCTGCCGGCCGAAGTGCAGAACGACCCGCAGGTGATCGCCGCCTACCTCGGGAGCGACGTGTGAGCATGCTACTGAGCGTTCGCGGCCTCCACGCCGGCTACGGACCGGTCGAGGTGTTGCATGGGGTCGATCTCGAGGTGCACGAAGGCCAGGTGGCGGTCATCCTCGGCGCCAACGGCGCTGGAAAGACCACCACGATGCGCGCCGTGTCGGGCATGATCGCCCGCAGGGGTGAGATCGAGTTCGACGGCACGAACATCACCAAGTCCCCGCCGGAAGCCATCGTGCGCCTCGGCATCGCCCAAGTGCCCCAGGGTCGGGGCACATTCACCGACATCACCGTCGAGGACAACATGCGCGCCGGGGCCTATGTGCGCCACGACCACCACGCGGTGGCCACAGATATTGCGCTGTGGTACGAGACGTTCCCGCGTCTCTCTGACCGCAGATCGCAAAAGGCCGGCACCTTGTCGGGCGGTGAGCAGCAGATGCTGGCCATCGCCAGGGCGTTGATGAGCCGACCGCGGCTGCTGCTCTGCGACGAACCGAGCCTCGGGTTGGCGCCGATCATCACCAAGGAGTTGTTTCAGATCATCAAGCGACTTAACGAGCAGCAGGGGCTGACGGTGCTGTTGGTCGAGCAAAACGCCAATTTGGCGCTCGAAATCGCCCACCACGTGTGCCTGCTGGAAACCGGCCAGATCGTTGCCTCCGGGTCACCGGAAGTCATCGCCGACGACGATGCGGTTCGCCGCGCGTACCTGGGGACATGATGTGAAGGATCTCCTCCAGTACGTGCTCGACGGATTGTCGATCGGCTCGGTCTACGCATTGGTCGCCCTCGGCCTCGTCGTGGTGTATCGCGGCACCGGCCACATCAACTTCGCCCAGGGCGAGATGGCCTTGTTCTCAACCCTCATCACCTGGTGGCTGCACGACAAGGGGTGGCCGCTGCTGTTGGCCATCGCCGTGTCTGCTGCGCTGGCCTTTGTCGGCGGTGCCCTGATCGAGGTCAGCTTGATGCGTCCGGCCGGTAGGAGATCTCCGTTCGCCCCGGTGATCATAGCCATCGGGCTGTTCGCCGGGCTGAACTCGTTGAGCGGGTTGCTGTTTCCCGAGTCGGGTCAAGGTCTGGCATTTCCGTCGCTGTTCCCCAACGACCCCGATGACTTCGTGTCGATCTTCGGCGCCAACTGGCGGATCGAGCGCATCGGGGTGTTCGTGGTCGTGCTGGTGATCACCGCCTTGCTGTTCGCCCTCTTTCAGAAGACCAAGATCGGTCTGGCAATGCGCACGGTCGCCAACAACACCGAGTCGGCCAAGCTGGTTGGGGTGCCGACCAACAAGATCTTGATGTTCAGCTGGGCGCTGGCCGCGGTGATCGGCGCTATCGGCGGCGCATTGAAGGCAGGTATCGACGCCAACGTCAGTATCGGATCGATGTTCACCGTCTTCCTGCTCTCGTCTGCGGCGGCCACGCTCGGCGGCCTCGACAGCGCCGGCGGAGCGGTGATCGGCGGCTTGAGCCTTGGCGTGATCGAGAGCCTGGTCGGCAACTATCCGGAGGAGTGGCCGGGCAGTGACTGGATTGGCATCGAGACCAAGACCGCAGTCGCCTTCTTGATCATCCTGATCGTGTTGCTGTTGCGCCCGGCAGGGCTGTTCGGGACGGCAAGAGTGGAGCGTGTGTGACCATGTCGAAACCCCGCGGTGCCGCGACGTTCCGGGCCACAAAGCTTCGTGCCAAAACCATTCGTGAAGGCAGTTCGCTGCACTGGGTGCTGCGCGCCCTGGTCGCCGTTGCCCTGGTGCTGTTGTTGTGGCGGTTGGTCAGCGGCGCCGAGCCATCGAGCCTCGGCAAGTACACCGAGGCCATGGCCCTGGCAATCGCCGCGCTGTCGCTGAACCTGCTGTTCGGTTTCAACGGGCAGATCTCGATCGGCCATTCGACCTTTGCCGGCATCTCGGCGTTCTTCCTCGGCTATTCCGTGCTCTTCTGGGACAACTTGCCGTTCGTCTCGCTGATCGAAGCCTGCGTGCTGTGCTTCGTGGTCGGGATGCTGATCGGCCTGCCCGCATTGCGGTTGAGGGGCCCATACCTCGCCCTGGTCACGTTGGCGATCGCCTACGTGTGGCCGACGGTCGCCAGGCAGTTCCTCGAACGTAAGGTCACCGCAGTCACGGGCGAGTCGGCGCTCACCGGGTTTCGCATCGACCCGCCATCGTGGAGCGGGTTGAAAGCCACCCGCCAGGATCGCGCTCTGTACCTGTTCTGGGTCGCCTTGGGGTTGATGTTGATCTGCTACGTAGTGGTTCGCAACATACGCAAGAGCCGGGCCGGTCGGGCGCTTGTCGCCGTTCGCGACAACGAGACCGCGGCGGCAGTGATGGGTGTCAACCTGTCGCGGGCCAAGACCCTCACCTTCGGTGTTTCCGCATCGATGGCCGGGGTGTCGGGCTGGCTGATCGCCGCCAAGATCGGCACCGTCGACGAGAACTCGTTCACGATCCTCAACTCGATCAGGTACATCCTGGCCCTGATCCTCGGCGGTATCGCCACCTTGACCGGGCCGATCGTCGGTGCGTTCGCCTACTTCTTCGCCGACGACTATCTAAAAGAACACGCTCCGAACTGGGGGTGGCTGCCGGGCAAGTTCGGCGACGGGCCGATCGCCAGCTTCCTGCTCGGCGTGCTGGTGATCGCCTTCGTCTTTGTCGCCCCTCAGGGACTGGTTGGCCTGTTTCGCAAGATCGGCCGTAAAATCGCCAGGGTCGTGCCCGCCCCGATCCGGGCCGAGCCGACTCAGCCAATCCACGAGGCAATCCACGAGGGGGAATGACGTGACCAAACGTCAACGAAGTCTGTATACATTCAGCGCAGCAGCAGCGCTACTGCTGGCGGCCTGCGGGGGCGGCGGCAGCTCAACCGACACCGACGCCTCGCCGGCGGAGACCACCGGCGAAACAGCGGCTCCCGCCACCGAGACCACTGCCGCAGCCAGCGACACGGTGGCCGCCGTCGACGAGACCACCGCGGCCACCGAACCGGCCGCCACAGGTTGGACCGTTGACACGTCCATATGCTCCGACCCGGCCCGCGCCGAGCAGCCGATCGAAGGGTCCGTCACGATCGGCGCGGCTATACCGCTTTCGGGCAGTCCCGGTGCCGCGTTCGGCCCGGTCAAGGACGGCTTTCAGTTGTACATCGACTACGCCAGCGAGCAGGGCCTGCTTCCCGGGTACACGCTGAGCGCCGACATCCGTGACGACCAGTACGACCCAAGTCAGACTCCGGGCGTGGTCGAGGGACTGATCGACGACGGCGTCGACCTCTTCTCCGGCATCATCGGCACGCCGAACAACCTCGCTGTGCGCGGTACGCTCAACGAGGAATGCATTCCCCAGCTCCTCAACCTCACCGGCTCGCCGTCCTGGGGTGAGGTGGCGGAGTTTCCATGGACCACGGGCTCGTTGATTCCGTACGACATCGAGGCCTCGATCTATGCCACCAAACTCAACGAGCTGAAGCCGGGTGCAACGGTGGCTTTGTATTCCGTCAACAGCGAATTCGGCGCGGCCTATGTCACCGCCTTCAAGCAGCTGGCCGGCGAGTTCGGTTTTGAGATCGTCGACGAGCAGACCGTCGAACCCAACGACAACAACCCGCCCATCACCCAGCTGGGCAGCATCGCCGACAAGGCACCGGACGCCATCGTGGCCGTCCCGCTCGGCGCGCAGTGCCCGGCGTTTCTGATCGAACTGGCAAACGTCAAGGCACAGACTGCTGGGTGGGCACCGCTGGTGTTCCAGACCAACACCTGCGCGTCGAAGCTGTTCTTCAGTCTGGCCGGCGCAGCCGGGGAAGGCGTGTACACGTCGAACCATCTGGTCGATTCCAATGACCCGAAGAACGCCGCCCACCCGGGAGTCAAGACCTTCCTCGACGCCTACGCCGCTGCCGGCCTCGCCGGCGACCCCGGTGTCACCTCGGCTGGGTGGAATGTAGGTGAGGTGACGGTCAAGATACTGAATGCTGCGCTCGACACCGGAACGCTGAGCCGCAAGTCGATCATCGAGGCTGCCCGCAACCTGACCTACACCCCGTCGTTGGTCCGCGAGGGCGTTGAGTACAAGATGAACGGCACCGACGATCCGTTCGGGTTCCAGACGCTGCAGGTGTTGCAGTGGACTGTGGCCACGCAGGTGTTCACCGAGATCGGCGATCCGATCACCGAGTTCGAAAGCTGATCATCTCATTGCCAGACGGCCCCACCCGCTATGTCGGGTGGGGCCCTTCGGCATTACGGCACAAAGCAGGCGACGAACTTCTGGATCACTTCCGGGCTCGGCGTGCCCGAAGCGTTGACGAGGACACGTAGGTCCTCGTCCTTCAGGAGTTCGTCGAGACACTCCCTGTCGACCTTGATTCCGGCAGCCTCCATCTGGGCGACCATCACGTCGATTGCCTCCTGCGGGATGCTCAGATCACTGGGAATCGACACTCCCTCGGGAATCGTGATGCTGTCCGGGAAAGTAACGCCGCCAGGCAGGGTGACCGCGGCGTCGGCGTTGGCCGTGGTCGGAACGGTCGACTTGGCGTCGCTCCCACACGCCGGCAACAGCAGCAATGCCGTGCTCGACGCGAGTACTACGGTGATGATCGGTTTCATGGTGGTCCCTTCGGTAAGTGCTCCAGTGTGCCTGGTTCCTACACGGGAACGGGTTCGACGAGACTCGATTTGATACGTGAATCGCCTGAGTGTTGATTGCGTCGGCGTCGAGCATGGTTCGTAGAGTACGAGCCGTCGGCACCTCCCCCGAAGGCAGTCATGCACATTACCGTTGCTCCCGATCCGCCGGCCGCCGCCGCCGAGGCCGCAGCCTGGGTTGCCAGACAATTGCGCAACGCCGTGTCGCGCCGCGGGTCGGCTTCGGTTGCTTTCAGCGGCGGGTCGACGCCGGCGCTGATGTTCGCCGCGCTCGGCGAACTGTCCGTGCCATGGGCGGCGACCACTGTCTTCCAGGTCGACGAGCGGGTCGCGGCCGATGGGGATCCCGACCGCAACGCTGTGGCGCTCGACGTGTTGCGTCCGCTTCGACCGACGATCCGGCTGATGCCGGTCACCGCTCGCGATCTCGGTGCGGCGCGCCGGCGGTACGCAGCGCTGCTTCCCGAACGCCTCGATGTCGTCCACCTCGGCCTCGGCGACGACGGCCACACGGCATCGTGGCCGCCCGGAGACCCGGTCATCGACGATCGGAGGAACGTGGCGATGTCGGGGGAATACAACGGCAGGGTGCGGATGACCCTGACCGTTCCCGTCATCAACGCGGCCCGGCACCGGTTGGTGTTGGCCACCGGCGCGGCCAAGGCGGCGATCGTCGAACGATGGCTGTTGCACGATCATGCGTTACCTGTCGATCGGGTGCGTCGTACCAACACACTGGTGATGCTCGACACCCAAGCCGCAGCGCGCTTGCCCTACGCAACACCCCAATCCCACGACGCTCACCAACCTCGCTAGCGTCTGGCGGCGATGGACATCACGACGACACCCGCCTGGTCGGCACTGCAGTCGGTCACGCGGCCGGCTCACCTGCGTACGTTGTTTGCCGACGATCCACGGCGCTCGTCGCGCTATCGCCTGCAGGCCGGAGATCTGCTGATCGACTACTCCAAACAGTTGATCGACGACGATGTCGTACGTGCGTTGCTCGCGGTGGCAGCGGCGGCTGGTGTCGAGGGACGTCGAGCGGCGATGTTCACCGGCGAGGCCATCAATGTCACCGAACAGCGTGCCGTTCTGCACACCGCCCTGCGGGCTCGGCGCGATGCCGTCGTGGCCGTCGACGGCCACAACGTTGTGCCCGATGTGTACGAGGTGCTCGACCGGATCACCACGTTCGCCGACCGGGTGCGCAGCGGGGCTTGGCGCGGGGCAACCGGCCGGACGATGCAGACCGTCGTCAACATCGGCATCGGCGGCAGCGATCTCGGCCCGGCGATGGCCTTCTTGGCGACCGAGGCGTTCGACGATCACAACTTGCGGTGCAGGTACGTCAGCAACGTCGACGGTTCCGATATCAGCAGCAACCTCTCTGATCTCGACCCGGCGACGACGCTGTTCGTTATCAGCTCGAAGACCTTCACCACGATCGAGACACTGACCAATGCGGGTCAGGCGCGCAGTTGGCTGACTGCTGCGCTCGGCGATGACGCCGTCAGCAAGCACTTCGTGGCTGTGAGCACCAATGCCGAGAAGGTCGCTGAATTCGGTATCGACACGGCGAACATGTTCGGCTTCTGGGACTGGGTCGGCGGGCGATACTCGGTCGATTCAGCCATCGGGCTGTCGTTGGCATTGTCGATCGGTCCGGCCGGTTTCCGTCAATTCCTCGATGGCTTCCACACCATCGACCGCCATTTCCTCGAGGCTCCCTTGCACATCAACGCGCCAGTGGTCATGGGGATGCTCGGGATCTGGTACGCCAACGTGTTGGGCGCCGAAACCAAAGCCGTATTGCCGTACGCCCACGAGCTGCGCCGGTTCCCCGCCTACCTCCAGCAGCTCGACATGGAATCGAACGGCAAGAGCGTGCGCCTCGACGGCGGAGCGGTGTCGACCACGACGGGCCAGATCGTGTGGGGCGAGCCGGGCACCAACGGCCAGCACGCCTTCTACCAACTGCTGCACCAGGGCACCCGGCTGGTGCCGATCGATTTCATCGGCTTCGCCCAACCCAACCATCCGCTGCTCGAACAACACGACCTGCTGATGGCCAACCTGTTCGCCCAGGGTGAGGCGCTGGCGTTCGGCAAGACGCTCGACGAGGTGATCGACGAGGGCATCCCCGCCCATCAGCAGCCGCATCGGGTGTTCCCCGGCAACCGGCCGAGCACGACGATCCTCGCCCAACGACTCACCCCGAACGTGCTCGGCCAGCTGATCGCCCTGTACGAGCACATCGTGTTCGTGCAGGGGTGTGTGTGGAACGTCAACAGCTTCGACCAATGGGGCGTCGAGCTCGGCAAGGCGCTGGCCAATCGGATCACACCGGAACTGAACGGCACCGGTTCGCCGCAGCACGACTCGTCGACAGCGGCCCTGATCGAGTGGTACCGCGCTAATCGCACTGTCTAGGTCGTACCGGCACAGCTATCCGAGCGGAATCACCCTGGCGAGCAGCGCCTTCAGGTAAGCGCCCTGGGCGAATGTCACCGGATGATCGACGGCGTGACCTGTACGGCGCAGTTCGACGAGGTCGTGGCCGGCACGTTGCGCCGAGCCGCGCACGGTTGCATAGAACTGCTCGTCGGTGATCCGGCTCGAACACGACGCTTGCATCAACAGCCCATCGGGACGGGTCAGCTGCACGGCGCGCTGGGTGAGCTGCCCGTAGGCGTACAACGCTCGCTCGACGCTCGACTTGCGTTGCGCGAATGAAGGCGGATCGACGACGACGAGGTCGTAGTGCTTGCGGCGTTGGATGAGGCGATCCATCACCTCGAAGGCGTCGCCGGCGATCGAGTCGCGCTCGCAGTGGCGCACGTTGGGCAGCGCCGCGTTGTGGGTGAAGTTGCGCTCCACAACGGCCAGCGTCGGCTCGCTCTGGTCGACGCTGGTCACACGGGTGGCGCCACCGGCGGCGGCGTACACACTGAACCCGCCAGTACCGGCGAAGATGTCGAGCACCCGCATGCCGGCAGCCCGCGATCCGACCAGGGCCCGGTTCTCGCGCTGATCGAGGAAGTGGCCGGTCTTTTGACCATCGACGACATCGGCTTCGAACCACAACCCGTGTTCGCGGAACATCACCGGGCTGGTCGGCGCTTCGCCGATCAGGGCGACGCCCTCGCTGAGTCCGAACAGACGTTGGTCGGTCATCGTGCGCGCCAGGCGCAGCACGAGCGCTGTAGGGGCCAGCAGCTCGGCGATCACCGACACCAATGACCGCAGGTGGGGTATCCACACCGGCGAGTACAGCTTGAGCACCCACGTGCCGGCATAACGATCGAGAACCAGTCCGGGGAAGCCGTCGTTCTCGCCGTTGAGTACCCGGTAGCCGTCGGTGTCGTCGCCGAGTCCAGCCCTACGTTCGATTGCGGCCCGCATCTGTTGCATCCAGAAATCTGTGTCGATCTTGGCCGGCTTGCCGTGGTGCAGGATCCGGATCCGTATCGGCGAGCCCGGGTCCCACAGCCCGATGGCGACGAAGTTGCGGTCGTTGTCGAAGATCACTGCAAGATCGCCGATACCGCCGCGATGGCTGATCGAGGATATCGACTCGTTGTAGATCCACGGGTGCCCAGCGGCGATCTGGCGGCGGGCGTCGGGGGTGACTCGCACGGCCATGCGCTTGTCGCTGACGGCAGGGAGCTGGTCGAGCACCGACATGCGCTCAGGGTATGCCGCTGATGTGGCGATTCCCGGATGTGTCACCTGCGCGCCCGCACCCTACGCTCCGGGAGTGACCGATCGCGTGGAGCGCACCACGAACCTGCTGGCGCTGCTGCTCGAGACCCGCCTGCCGCTGACCCTCGACGACATCGTCAACCAGTTGCGTGAGCAGTATCCAGCCGGGCAAGCGGCGATGCGTGGCGCGTTTGAACGCGACAAGGGTCTGCTGCGCGAGATAGGTGTGCCGATCGAGACCGAGGTGCTCGGCGGGGCTCGGGCCGGGCAGACGGCTTACCGCGTCGACCGCAATCGCTACGAGTTGCGAGATCTCGACCTGACCGACGCCGAACGGCGGGCGTTGCAGGTGGCGGTTGCCGCGGCGCGCACCACCGAAGCCGAGTTCGGCATTTTGAAGCTGGGTGGGGTGGCCGACAGCTCGGCGTCGATCACCGCCAATCTTCCGCAGCTCGAGCTGCTGCCTTCCTTACGTGAGGCGATTGCAGCTAGATCGACGGTCACGTTCCGATACCGCGCCGCGCCACGCTCGCTGCAACCGTATGCGCTGCTTCTGCGCGAGGGGTTCTGGTACGTGATCGGTCGCGACCTCGGTCACGAAGCGGTGCGCACCTACCGCGTCGACCGCATCGAGGGTACGATCGAGCAGGGGGTGCGGGCTGCGTTCGAGCGGCCCGACAACTTCGACCCGCGCACGGTCTTTCCTGCCGACCCGAAAGAACTCGGCGAGGGTGGCCGTTCGGCAACCGTTCGCATCGACAGGACGCGAGCGACCTTTGCCGTTCGCGAACTCGGCGAGGAGTCCGTCGTTCGTCGGCTGCCCGACGGTGGAATGGACTTCGACGTGCCGTGCTCGAATCTCGAAGCCTTTCGCTCGTGGCTGTTCGGATGGGGTCTGCACGCCGAGGTCGTGGCGCCAGCGGATGTGCGCAACGAGCTGGTCGACTGGTTGCGGACGATGGCTGTTCGGTCATGACAACTCGTCGCGGTCCGCGCCGTTCGGGGGACCGGCTACGCCGGTTGTTGGTGATGTTGCCGTGGCTGATGGAGCGTGGCGAGGTGCCCGTCGCCGAGATGGCCAGCCGGTTCGAGCTCACCGAAGCCGAGTTGGTCGGCGACCTCGAACTCGCCGCGCTGTGCGGCTTGCCGCCGTTCATCGACGAAATGATCGATGTCTTCATCGACGAGGGTGTGGTGTTCGTCGGGCTGCCGAGGCTGTTCACCAAACCGCTGCGACTGACTTCGCCGGAGGGCTTCGCCCTGCTCTCGGCAGCCAGAGCGGCGATGCAACTCCCAGGCGCCGACCCCGACGGCTCGCTGGCTCGAGCGCTCGACAAGCTGGCCGGTGTGCTCGGTGACGACGGCGTGGTCGTCGACGTAGCCCAGCCGCCCGCGGCGGCTGACCTGGCCGTGGCCGTCAACGACAATGCCCGGCTGCGCGTTCGCTACTTGTCGGCGAATCGCGACGAGGCGACCGAGCGGGAAATCACGCCGCGCTCGATCTTCCTCGATCGCGGCCACTGGTACGTGATCGCCGATGACAGCCGCTCGGGTGATTCGCGCACGTTCCGCATCGACCGCTTCGAGGAGTGGGTCCGCACCGGTGAGATCGACACGCCAAGGAAGGCGTCGAGAATGGTCGCCGCGCGGGGAGGCGATGAATGGTTCGCCGACGGCGACGTACCGTCGGTCGTGCTGCGCCTGGCACCGCAGGCCCGCTGGGTTACTGAGCGTTACCCGGTGCGCGAGGAAACCGAGAACGAGGGAGCGATAGTCGTGCGCATGGCGGTGGCCAATGAGCAGTGGTTGCGCACATTGCTGCTGCGGTTGGGTCCATATGCCGAGGTGCTCGAACCGTCGGAGTGGCACGACCTCGGTGCCGAGGGGGCTCGGCAACTACTGGAGCGCTACGAGGCGACCGATAGCTGAGCAGCGCTGTGGATGCCATGGGCCCGCAACAAATGGGGGAGCACGGCCGCTGTGGCGTCGGCGTCGGCTAGGGCATCGTGGGGTCGCATCAGTTCGATGCCGTAGCGCGCGCACAGATCGGTGAGGCGATGGGAGAGCTGACGATCGGGGTCGAGACGACGCGACATCGTCAGCGTGCACAACGGGTTGACGATCGGGACAGCGACGCCGTGTGTCTTGCCGGCCTTGCGCAGGAATTCGGCATCGAACGCCGCGTTGTGGGCCACGAAGTGGGCATCGCCGAGTCGAGCTGCCAACTCGGCTAAGACCTGCGAGCCCGGCGGCGCCGCCCGCACCATGTCGCGGCGGATGCCGTGAATGCCGACGGGGCCGACGCGGAACCACCAGCGCCGACGCGGGGCGACCAGGCTGGACCATCGATCGAGCACGCGCCCGTTGCCGTCGACCATTACAAGACCGATCTGCAGCACGTGGTGGCGGCGCAGCGACAAGCCTGACGTCTCGACATCGACTACGGCGAAGCGCATGGTGTCGAGTTCCTCATCCATCAACCCAACCCTACGCTGGGGGTGTCACGCGGCCGGTCACCACCGGTGTGGAGTGCGTCGGGGCACCCTGGTGGGCGTGAAACACTCCACAAGGCCTTGTGGAGTGCGTCGGGGCGCCCTGGTGGGCGTGAAACACTCCACTCCGGTCAGAGCAGTTCGGCGGCGAGGCTGGCGACGGCGCTGCGCTCGCACGAGGCCAAGGTGATGTGCCCGAAGCAACGCTGCCCACCGAAGGCCTGGATCAACACGGCCAGGGCGTTGTTCGACTCGCCCATATACGGCGCGTCGATCTGGCTGGTGTCGCCGGTGAAGATCACCTTGGTGCCTTCACCGATACGGGTCAGCACGGTCTTGAGCGTGGTCGGTTCAAGGTTCTGGGCCTCGTCGACCACGACGATCTGGCGGAGCAACGAGCGGCCGCGCAGGAACGTGACCGATTCCAGCGACAGCTGGTTGCGGCCGATCAACTCGTCGATCAGGCGGTTGGCGTCGTTGCTGCTGCGTTGGTCGGTTAGCGCGACGATCGCGTCGTAGATGGCCGACATCCATGGGTCGAGCTTTTCCTCGAGGCTGCCGGGAAGGAACCCGAGATCGGCTCGCCCGACAGGTACCAGCGGTCGGTACACGGCGAGGCGTTCGTAGCGACGGTTCTCGACGACCTGCTCGAGGCCGGCCGCGACGGCGAGCAGCGTCTTACCGGTGCCGGCGCGTCCATCGAGAGCGACAACGCTGACGTCGGGGTCGAGCAACAGTTCGAGGGCGAATCGTTGCTCCTTCGACCGGGCTCGCAAACCCCAGGCCTCTGGCGCGCTGTGAGCAAGCAGAACGAGGTCGTCGTCGACACGGCGGGCCAGGGCCGATTGCGACCCGGCACGAAGCACGGCGAATCCGTTCTCTGGGAGGTAGCTGCAGGCCGGAGTCGAATCGATGGCGATGGCACCCGCCGCGTATAGACAATCGATGGCTTCATGGCCGGTCTCGTAGACGCCCCACCCGGTCGGGCGCGTGGCCCGGCTTCGACCGACCGGGCGATGCTCGTCGGCCTGCAGGCCGAGGTGAGCGGCCTTGATACGCAGCGCGGCATCGTTGGAGACCACGCAGGTCGGCGCATGCATCTGTTGGCCGAGCGCGGCACCGATGATCCGGTTGTCGGGCAGATCAGGGTCGAGGCCGTGCTCGAGTAAGAGGTGCTTGAGCACGCCGTTGATCTCGATCCTGACGGTGGTGGCGGACGAGCCGTCGCCGACCGGCGTGGCGTCGGCGAGTGATCCGCCGGCATTTACGCGCAGCTCTTCCAGGCTGCGCAGAGCGGTGCGCGCCGCGCGACCGACGTCGTCGACGCGGCTCTTCAAGCTGTCGAGCTCTTCGATGACCGTCAGCGGAATGACCACGTCGGCCCCGACAAAATTGGCAATGCACGACGGGTCGGCGACGAGTACCGAGGTGTCGAGCACGATCCGAGTGCGCACACCTCCCTCTACATCGACACGACGAGGATGGGCAGGGGCAAGATCGGTCAACGCAACTCCAATCGTGGTGTTCATGATGACGAACGAACTCCGCAACACAGTAGTTGTAGCCGAGGACGCGCTGACGATGGTGGATAGTTGCCGCCCCGGTTGCTACATGGCGGGCGACACACCTGAGTCGAGTTGCACACCGCAGCTGTTGAGGGCGAAGGCGACGACGTGGTAGTTGCCGACCGTGAATATCACATCGAGCAACTGCTGATCGGTGAGCCTTGCTGCCAAGGCCTTCCAGGTCGGGTCGTTGATGCGAGCGTCGTCGTGCAGTTCATCGGCGGCGTTGAGCAGCGTGGCGTCGGCGTCGTTCCAGCCGCCTTCCTCGACAGCCAACTTGGTTCGTTGCACCTCGTCGGCACTGATATCGCAAGTGAGGGCGATCAGCGCGTGCTGGCTGAACTCGTATTGCGATCGGCAGCGCCACCCCGTTCGCAGGATCAACAGCTCGCGATCGCGCCGCGCCAGGGAGTTCTTGGCGAGAACGTGCGTGGCGAATACCAGCCAGCGGCGCAGCAGCGCAGGATGGTGGGCAAGCGTGCCGAAGATGTTCAGTGGCGACCCGTCCGGCGCACGCAGCCCGGCCCTGTCGAAGAGCTCGGTCACCTCGCTGGTCGGGGCAGTTATCGGCGCGATCCTTGGGGTGTCCATGTCGCCATCTTGTCGTAGCGCCAGAATGCAAGCGTGATCGAACCGCCGTGCCTGTTCTGTGATGTCGTCAACGGCAATGTGCCTGTTCGCGCAGTGCTGAGCGACGACGTCGCGATTGCTTTTCTCGATCGCTCGCCGGTGTTCAAGGGGCATGTGCTAATCGTGCCGAGGCGGCACACCTTGACACTGGCCGACCTCGACAGTGATCTCGTGGGAGGCCTGTTTCAGCGGGTACAGCGAGTTTCGGCCCGGATGCCCGCGGCTCTCGGTTGCGACGGAACCTTTGTGGCGATCAACAACGTCGTCAGTCAGAGCGTCGCCCACCTCCACGTGCACGTTGTGCCACGGCGCCGCAAGGATGGACTACGCGGTTTCTTCTGGCCGCGAGTCAGCTACGCGTCGGATGCCGAGGCCGACGACTACGCCAAGCGGCTCACCGACGCTCTCGCCGATTGACCGCGTAGCATCCGATCGACATCTCGATGCCGCGCCTGCCGCGCTGGACGTTCATCTGGAGCTGCTCGAGTGTCATTGCAAATGCAACAACTAAGATGCTTGTATTTGTCGCGCAAAACAGGTTCGATTTGCGTGCGTAACGCTCCGTTACTAAAACCCGATACCCGGAGGCATCAACTCAACATGACCAAAGCAGAGCTGATCGATGCGGTTGCGATGAGCGCCGACGTGACCAAGGCAGACGCCGAGCGAACGGTTGGCGCATTCTTCGAGATCGTCACGAAAGCTGCCAAGACGGGCGACAAGGTCGCCTGGCCGGGCTTCGGCTCGTTCAGCACCTCGCACTCCCAGGCGCGCACTGGCCGTAACCCCCAGACGGGCGCTGCAGTGGACATCGCTGCATCGACGCGGATGAAGTTCACAGCGAGTAGCACGCTGAAAGCAGCCCTCAACAACCGGTAATACCCCAACAAGAAAGAAGGAACCACTAGTGGCAGTCAAGAAGGCTTCGGCCAAGAAGGCGGCTCCTGCCAAGAAGGCAGCAGCGAAGAAGGCAGCTCCGGCCAAGAAGGCAGCAGCGAAGAAGGCGCCGGCTAAGAAGGCCGCGGCGAAGAAAGCTCCGGCCAAGAAGGCCGCGGCGAAGAAAGCTCCGGCTAAAAAGGCTCCGGCCAAGAAGGCAGCAGCGAAGAAGGCTCCGGCCAAGAAGGCCGCAGCCAAGAAGAAGTGATCCGTCGGCGCAATTGCCGATGCTCGAAAGCAGAGGGGCGGAGGGCTGCTTGCCCTCCGCCCGCTCTCTCTTAGCAATGCGGTACTCAGTTCGTCGGGTTGACAGGCCTGCGTCCTGACAAGATGGCTTCATGCGTTCGATCTGCGAAGACCTCGCTGCCGAGCATCAAGATCTCGATGCCATAGTCGGCGCCTTGAGCGCTGCGCAGTGGCTGACCGAGACGCCGTCGCCCGGGTGGGAGATCCGCGACCAGATCAGCCATCTGTGGTTCTTCGATCAGCGAGCGCTGCTGGCGCTCACCGACCCCGACGCATTCGCCGCCGACTTGCATCGGCTGCTGGCCAGCGGTGGAACCGATGCATCGATCGCAGCAGGTCGATCGATCGAGCCCGCAGACCTCCTACTTCGTTGGCGCGACGATCGACAACGGTTCATTGACGTGGTGTCGACAGTCGACCCGGCGACGCGGGTGCCGTGGTACGGCCCAGCGATGGCAGCGCGCTCGTTCGTCACCGCTCGGCTGATGGAAACTTGGGCTCACGGTCAAGACGTCGCCGACGCGGTCGGAGTCGTCCGTCGTCCATCGGCGCGACTGCGCCATATCGCTCACCTCGGTGTGCGCGCCCGACCGTACAGCTACCTGGTCCACGGCTTGACGATGCCGGCGGTCGAGATTGCCGTGCGCCTCACTGGTCCCGATGGCGAGCAATGGCAATGGGGCGAGGCGGGTCATGAGTCGGATCGTGAGTCACCCGGCAACACCGTGTCGGGATCGGCGCTCGACTTCTGCCTGGTCGTCACCCAACGCCGCCATCTGGCCGACACCCGGCTGAGCGTGGTCGGTGATGCTGCGGTGGAATGGATGGCGATCGCCCAGACGTACGCCGGTGGCGCGGGCCCCGGCCGGCAGCCGGGTCAATTCGCCGTCACAGATCGGTGATCAGCTTGAAAACTTCGGCAGCAGCGTAGCCGAACGGCGCGCCGAGGCTCGCCAGCCGCGATGTGATGCGTTGTGTGAAGGCCTCGAGTTGGGCGTCATCAAGCGCTTTCATCGTGCTCTCGAATTGACTGCGATGCGCGGCCAGTGCGTCGAGTTTGCGACTGAGATGAATCCCGCCATCGCAGGCGACGTCTTCGACATGATCGGGCTCGTCGGCCTCGAACAGCAGCAGCGCGGTTGGTCTGTGCGCGGCCAAACCCTGCTCGCGGAAGAAATGCGGGTCGCGGGCGGCAACGATCCCTTCACAGGCGAGGAGTCCGGCCTGACGATGGTCGGGATGGATGCGGTAGCGTTTCCAGGGATCGTGACCGAGCACGACAGCGGGGCGTAGCTCGCGGATCACACTGGCCACCTCGCCACGGACGGTAATGCTGCTGTCGAGCTCGCCGTCGACCTGACCGAGGAAGAGCACCAGTCCTGCGTTGGCACCGCTCAATCGCCGCGCTGCCTCGCTTTGCTCGTGCTGGCGTTTGGCAACCAGGGCGGCCACGTCGGCGTCGGGATCCCACGTGCCCTTGGAACCGTCGGTGCAGATCAATTGGTGCACGACGCAGCCGGCATCAGCCCACTTGGCCAGGGTGGCCCCGCATCCGAACTCGACGTCGTCGGGATGGGCACCGATGGCCAGCGCAGAGGCCGGCACGGCGAGGTTGTGAGTGAACGATCCGCGCTCTAGCGCTGGTTGACCGGGTTCGTTTGCAGCCATGTCGGAAGCACTTCCTGCACGAGGGGGTGGGCGAGATCGGATGGTGTGTCGATGTCGACGGCCAGCAGCGGATCACGACGCACGCGCACCGAAAGCCCGGCGGCAATTGCCGAACCGAGATGTCGTTGGAAGGATCCAGGGCCATACGAGAACTGAAATTGCACGTCGGTAGGCACAACGATGACGTTGGTGCCGTCGCCCCGACGGTCGGGAACGAGGGTGACCGTGCCGGGCTCGGTGAGCCGGGCCAGCGAGTGCGCACGCGGCAGATCACCGTGGGCAACGACCACGTCGGTGACACCGGCGTCGCGCAGTTCGGCCACGCTGTTGTTGACCGCCGCATTGAGGCCCACGCCCGGATGCCACAGGATCGAGGCTCCGTGCTCGGTCGCCCACGCTGCGACCTGCAGGTCGTCGCAGGCCACATAGGTGGGCAGCTCTCCGGCTGCGGCGAGCACCCGTGCAGCCGTCCACCTGGCGAGACGTTCTCGCTGCTCGTCGCCGAGCACTGCCGCCAACCGGGCTTTGGCGTTGGTGAATGCCTTGACCGGGACGAGGACGACGGCATACACGCCAGGCATCGTAGGCACCTACGCTGTCATCCATGCCGATCAACGTCGCCGTCATCGGCGCAGGCTCATGGGGCACGACGGTCGCTGCGCTGGCCGCCGTCAACGCGCCGACCATCCTGTGGGCCCGACGTTCGGAGCTTGCGGCTCAGATCAACGATGCCCACGTGAACGGTGACTACCTGGCCAACTTTGTGCTTCCCGAGCAGTTGCGAGCGACGAGTTCGCTGGAAGAAGCGGTTGGCCACGCCGATGTGCTGGTGATGGCTGTGCCGTCGCACGGCTATCGCGATGTGGCGGTGGCCGCGGCCCCGTTCCTGCGACCGTGGGTGCCGGTGGTGACCCTCACCAAAGGGATCGAGCGCAGCTCGCGCAAGCGGATGAGCGAGGTCACCAGCGACGAGATGCCCGGTCACCCCGTCGCCGTGCTCACCGGGCCGAACCTGGCCAAGGAGATTCTCGGCGGCCAGCCGGCGGCCAGTGTGGTGGCCATCGACGACGAGGTGATCGCCGCCGAGTTGCAGCGCATCTTCAGCCGGCCAAGCCTGCGTATCTACACCAATCCCGATGTTGTCGGGTGCGAGGTCAGCGGGGTGGTCAAGAACGTGATCGCCATCGCCAGCGGCATGGCCTCGGGAATGGGTTTCGGCGACAACACTCGGGCAACGCTCATAACCCGGGGGTTGGCCGAGATGACCCGCCTCGGGATGGCGATGGGCGGGCATGCCATCACGTTCTCGGGGCTTGCCGGCATCGGCGACCTGATCGCCACTTGCTCGTCGGCGCAAAGTCGCAACAACACCGTCGGCCTGCAGCTCGGCCAGGGCAAGGGGATCGACGAGGTACTTGGTTCGATGAACATGGTGGCCGAGGGCGTGAAGAGCTCGCCGAGTGTGCTCGACCTGGCTCGCCGGTACGGCGTCGAGATGCCGATCACCGAGCAGGTGGTCGGTGTGTGCCACCAAGGTCGCACCGCGGCCGAAGCCCTCGGAGCGCTGATGCAGCGCAGCCGCAAGAGCGAGCTCGACTGAGGACCAACGACTGACCATGACGAGCACGGGCGTCGTCGGCGGGCGTTGGCGGGCCACGGTCACCGAGTGGGGTGCCGTCGAGCCGTGGGATGGTTCGAACACGGTCGACTGGTTCGTCGCCGCCGACGACCGCTGGCACCGGCCGCAGCAGGAGACGTCGACGCGACAGACAATGCTCCACGGCACGCCGGTCGTCGAGACCAGGGTGCGCATCCCTGGCGGCGACGCCGTGCAACGTGTCTACTCCGTCGCCGACGCCGGTGGCCTGACGATCATCGAGGTGACCAACGAATCGACGTTGCCCATCGCCGTTGCATTCACCGGCGGAGGCTTGCTGTCGCCCCGTCCGCCGGCGGCGGTACCGCCGCAGGGGATCGATCTCGCGGCCGACGCGGTGATCTATCCGATCGGGCACCAGGCCGCGGTCGTCGTCGCCCGTGCCCACGGCGCAGCAGCGGATGCCGTGCTGCCCGACACGGTCGTCTCTGCGGATCAGGTGGCCCGCGGCTGGCTCACTCAGACACAGCGAGCGAGCCGGTTGCAGCTGCCCGATGTGGCGATGGTCGAAGCCGTGACCGCGGCGCGCTGCGAGCTGTTGCTCAACGGACCGTCCACAGCAGGCGACGCCGATCCTGTGACCGAGGCGGTGACGTTCCTCCTGGGCGTCGCCGAACTGGTGCGACTTGGTCAGCCCGGCTCGATCTGGGTGCCAGACGTCGCCGCGCAGCTGGAGCGATTGGCGCGCTCTGGCGCCCAGATCCCTGACGGTGTGCTCGAAGCCGCAGCCCGAGTGCTCCACGCCGCAGGCGAGCACAAGGCGGTAGCCGATCTGCGGCGGATGCGCCTTCCCTCGCGGCCTGGCGGCGCATCGGACGACTTACCGGCCGAGCCAGGGTGCGTGCCGTCGTGGGTGGAGCGCCAGTTGGTGGTCTCCGACGAGCACACCGCGCAGTTGATGCCGAAGTCGTTCCCGCCGGCCTGGCGCGGTGTCGACTTCGAGGCACACGGGCTGGCCATCGGGCTGGCGTCGACGCTGTCGTTCGCGATCCGCTGGCACGGCGAACGGC
This sequence comes from Ilumatobacteraceae bacterium, assembly GCA_031404635.1. Lineage (GTDB taxonomy): Bacteria > Actinomycetota > Acidimicrobiia > Acidimicrobiales > Ilumatobacteraceae > JAENVT01. Next base: position 14,549 of record JANNHY010000136.1, on the reverse strand, counting down.
CGGCGGTGTTGTGGGAGGTCACCGGCCCGCCCATGCCGTTGACCTACGGCACCTGGGCGACGGGGCAACTGTCGGGCGAAGCCCTGTGGCCCGCCTAGCCCTGCGGTTCTAGGATTGCCGCATCGCCGACACGAATGCGTCCCGGCTCGAGCACCGTCGCGTACACCCTGCTGACCGGGCCGCGATCGTGGTGCATCACCCGGAAGTCGCCGTCGATGAACCATGGCTTGTTGCTGGCGCATGGCAGGGCGTAGGCGCTGACCTCGCACAGCACGTCGCCGAAGCGCAGCTGCACGCCGGCGCGCACGTCGGCCCACGGCAACCCGCTGACCGTGATGTTCTCGCCGGCTCTACCTGGCGCCACGGGATGGCCTGCGCTGCGGAAGTCGTCGATCACCTCGGCGCTCCAGATGCACAGCGCCTGCCAAGGGCGGCCATGGTGATTGCGAGTTGCCTGGCGATCGCCGGTCATCCCCTTCCACGTCACCTCGGCTGCGTCGACAGGCAGCTTCGGCAGGCCACCTGGCGACACGCTGAGCTGCACGACTGTGCCGTCGGAGCGGCCGGGCAGTTGGCCGGCGGCGCGCAGAGCCGGCCCGGCCGCGGTCCACGACGACCAGACCGCGTCGAGGTCGACGCCAAGGTCGCCGGTAGGCGCAGGTGGGCGGAGGTGTTCGATCACCGCCGCGTCGCGGCCCTCGGCGTAGAGATCGAAGATCTCGCCGGCGTACTGCACGGTGCGCTTGGCGTCGGTCTCGGAGAACCGGTACGGGCCGATGGAGTACATGCCCGCGACGCTAGATCAGGGACCGTAGGCTGGCGTCGTGACCGCCGTGGAAGCCGATCCGTCCGCAGACCCGTTCGCTGATCTCCGTCTCACCGAGTGGACCTCGTGCGGCGGGTGCGCAGCCAAGTGGGGCGCCGCGCTGTTGACCGAGATGGTCCGCGAGATGCCCGTCGGCGCAGACCCGTCGCTGCTGGTCGGCCTGGCTCCGTTCGACGATGCGGCGATCTACGCGATCGCCCCTGGGGTGGCCCTGGTCAGCACCACCGACTTCTTCCCGCCGCTCGTCGATCACCCAACCGACTTCGGGGCGATCGCTGCGGCCAACGCCTGCAGCGACGTGTTCGCCATGGGTGGCCGGGTGGCGATCGCGGTCAACATCGCTGCCTTCCCAGAGCATTTCCCGCGCGATGCGATCGTGGCGATCTTCGACGCAGCGGCCGCGGTCGTCGCCGAGGCGGGTGGCACCATCGCCGGAGGGCACACCATCCGCAATCCCGAGCCGATCTTCGGCCTCGCCGTTCAGGGCGTGGTCGATCCGGCGCGGGTGTTCCGCAAGGGCGGCGGGCGACCGGGCGATGTGCTGGTGCTCAGCAAACCGATCGGCACCGGGCTGGCCCTGGCTGGCGGGTCGGCCGACGACAAGGCTGCAGCGATCGCCGGCATGCGCCGGTTGAACCGCGCCGCCTCGGAGGAATTGCAATCGCTGGGCGGCGCCGTGCACGCCGCCACCGATGTGACCGGCTACGGCCTCGCCGGGCACGGGTGGGAGATGGCCGAGCGAGGTGGTGTGCAGGTCGTCATCGATACGGGCGGGCTGCCTACTTATCCGGGTGTGTTGAAAGCCGCCGAGCGCGGCGTGCGTACCGGTGGGGATCCGCGCAATCGCGACTATGTCGCCGGCCACCTGCACTCGACAGCAAACGCCGCCGGCGAGGCGTTGTGCATGGACCCGCAGACATCGGGTGGGTTGCTGGCGGCGATCGACCCGACAGCGGTGGCGTCGCTGTCCGAGATGTGGTGGCGGGTCGGCGAGATAGCCGCCGGCGACCCGGCCATCGTGCTGCGCTGATGACCGGCCAGGCGCCGACACGCTCGATCGAGAAGGAGCTGTGGGCTGCCGGTCACCAGTTGATCGTCGGCATCGACGAGGTCGGCCGTGGTGCCTGGGCGGGACCGCTGATGGTCGGGGCGGCGATCCTGCCACGCCAGCGGCGGGTCAACGGTGTACGCGATTCGAAGCTACTCACCGAGGCCGACCGCGAGTTCCTGTTCGATCGCATCGCCGCCTGGTGCGACGCCTGGGCCGTCGGCGGGGCATCGCAGGAGGAGTGCGACGAGTTGGGCATGGCAGAAGCTCAACGTGTCGCAACACGCCGGGCCCTCGCCGGGCTCGGCGTGACGCCCCGATGCGGCCGTCGTCGACGGCAGGTGGAACTTCGTTGGTGCGCAGGTGGCCCATGTCGAGCTGCGGGTCAAGGCCGATCTTCACTGCCTACCGGTAGCCGCTGCCTCGATCCTCGCCAAAGTCACCCGCGACAGGATCATGCGCGAGCAGGCCGAGCACTATCCGCAGTGGAGCTTCGACTCCAACAAGGGGTATCCGTGCCCGGTTCACAAGGCCGCCCTGCAGGCCTACGGGCCGTCGGCCATCCACCGCCGCACATGGGTGTTCATGGACCACTACGTGCCCTGGCCGGGCGTGGCGCGCCGTGTCATCCCCGAGCAACCCACGCTGTTCTAGAGAGATGGTCGACGTCGTCGTCATCGGCGGTGGGTTGGCCGGCCTGCGTTGTGCCGACGGGCTCGTCTCGCGCGGCATCGACGTGGTCGTGTTGGAGGCTCGCCATCGCGTCGGCGGGCGGGTGTTCAGCCATCGCTTCGCCGACGGCCAGACGTGCGAGCGCGGCGCCGAGTTCATCGATTCCAACCACGCCGAGGTGCTTGCGCTGGCCGACAGGCTCGGGCTGGCGCTGACCGAGCGGACAGCCGAACTCGACCCGGCGGCCACACTCGTCGACGCCGGCGGCCGTGCAGTGCCGATGTCGATGCACGCCTCGCTGGAGCCGGCAATCGTTCAGTGGGAACATGCCGTGGCCGGTTTGGGCGATGGCGACGACAACGAGCGGCGAACCTTGGCCGATCTGATGCACTTGCTCGATCTATCGGTGTTGGCTCGGTTGGTGATCGGCCGCCAGATCCGCACCGAGTTCATGCTTCCACCGGAGGAGGTCAGTCAGCGGTTCGCCGGAGGGCTCGCTCGACTGCAGGTTTCAGCGCGGCGCGAGTGTCATCGCATCGTCGGTGGCAACGACCAGTTGGCCACCGGTCTCGCGGCGCGGCTGGGGGAACGGGTGCGGCTGGGAACCGTGGTGCAGTCGATCGACGTCGAGGTCGGTGAGGTCACGTTGACGTCGGGCGACGTGATCGAAGCGGCGACGATCGTAGCTGCGGTGCCGTTGCCGGTGTTGTCGCGCATGTGGTTGGCGATGCCGTTGGAGTTGGGCGCGGTGGGGTACGGGGTCGGCGGCAAGATCAGCGTGCAGTTCGACCGGCGGATCTGGCGCGACTACGGAAGCAACGGCGAGGTGTTGACCGAGCGGGCCTGGGGCCACCTGTGGGAGACCACCGACGACCAGAGAGGCGACCGCGGAGTTCTGACCAACCTGCTGTCGTCGCACGACGGGGCAGCGTTCGCCGCGCTACCGGAAGCACCGGATCGGATCGTGGCCGAGATCGACCGGCTGTTCCCCGGCGCCAAGGGTCTGGCCGGCCAGCGGGTGCACACCGACTGGACCAACGATCCGTTGAGCCTCGGCGCCTACAGCTGCTTCGGACCCGGACAGATGGCCGCAGCGGCGCCGTTGATGCACGCCGCCCATGGCCGCCTGATGCTGGCCGGCGAGCACACCGACGAGTTCAGCGGGTACATGGAAGGCGCACTGCGCAGCGGGGCGCGGGTGGCGGCGGCGATCGCCGGCTGATGCCGTTTCAGGGCGACCAGACGATGCCGCTGCTGTCGGGCAGGGCCATGTAGCGGCCGTTCTCGTCGCTGATCAGGCCGAGCAGGGCGGGATCGCTGGTGACGAGCGGCGCGTCGCGATCGAGGGCCAACGCTGCCGCACAACAGTCGGCGATGCTGACCGCCCGCTTGATGCGGTGGTAGTGGGCAGCGCGTAGCCGCGCGGCCGCGAACGCCGCGGCTTCGTCGACTCCCGTGACGTGCACACCGGTGCCGAGCAGGTTGGCTTCGAGCTCGGTGGGCGGCACGCCGTGCACGCGGATCATCCGGTCAAGAGATTCGGCAAGATTGATGCCGCTGATGAGAACCTGTTCGCCACTCAACAGCAATGGCTCGACCGCGTCGGCAGCGGGCAACTCGTCGTTCAGGTACGCTTCAAGAGCGTACGCGTCGAGCACGATCACGGGCGTCCTCTCGCTCCTGATCTTCGAGGCGGGCCTGCCGGCGGCCGTCCTCCGACGACTGTTGACCGGGCTTGAAGTACTTGCCGCGGAGCTTGCGCACGAAGTCGGGATCGAAAGGCTGGATGATCAGGCCGTGCGCCGTGTCGTGCACGAGCACGACATCGACCGCACCGTTGTCTCCCAGCTCGGCATTCCAGCGCTTGCGAACTTCAGCGGGCAAGGAGATCTGGCCATTCGACGTCACCTTCATCCTCCAGGTCTGATACGTCGGGTGATTTCTCATGCCGACGACTTTACCCCGGTCATCATATGAGATGGGCATTTTATTGTATGGGCTACGGCTCGTCTCTTTCCTAGACTCTCGGCGTGCATCGATCGGGCGGGGCGGACTCGATCGGCCACTTCGGGTCCGGCGAATGGACGATGACGATCGCGCTCGCAGCGATGTGGGGCAGTTCGTTCCTGTGGATCGCCATCGCCATCGACCACGTCGAAGCGCCAGTCGTGCCGCTTGGGCGCTGCGCCTTCGGCGCGGCCGTGCTGGCCTTGTTGCCGGCCGCCCGCCGCCGAATCGAGCGCCAGGATTGGCCGCGATTCGTGCTGCTGGCCACGCTGTGGATGGCCATTCCGTTCCTGCTGTATCCGATCGCCGAGAGCACGGTCAGCTCGTCGATCACCGGGATGATCAACGGCGGTCTGCCGGTCGTCACCGCCGTGGTCACCGCGTTCTACGTACGCCGGGCGCCCTCGGTGTTCCGGATGGTCGCGGTGTTGATCGGCTTCGCCGGGATCGCCCTGATCTCGATCACCTCGGTCGACGAGGGCACCTCGGCCGACGTGAAAGGCGTGGTGCTGCTGGCCATCGCCCTGCTCTGCTACGCGCTCGCCGCCAACATCGCCCAGCCGATGCAGTACAAGTACGGCTCGATGGCGCCAATGTTGTGGATGACGATCATCGCCACCGTCTTGTCGCTTCCCTACGGGGTCGTCGGTCTGGTGCGCGGCGGGTTCGACATGGCGGCGCTCGGCGCTCTGTTCATGCTCGGGGCGATGGGTACCGGGTTGGCGTTCGCCCTTTATGGTGTTCTGCTGACTCGGGCCGGCACGGTGCGCGGCATGATCGGCATCTTCTTCACCCCGATCGTCGGCACGATCCTGGGGGTCACGGTTCGCGGTGAGTCACTGCATGCGTTGGCAGTTCTCGGTATGTCGATCGTGATCGTCGGCGCGGTGATGGTCAGTCGACCGGAACCCGGGTGAGCCGCACCGTGAGATTTACTCGAGGGCTTGGGCGAGGTCGGCGACCAGGTCGGCAGCGGACTCGATGCCGACGGAAAGGCGCAGCAGGTTGTCGGGCACCTCCAGCGGCGACCCGGCAGCGGAGGCGTGGGTCATCTGTGCGGGGTGCTCGATCAGGCTCTCGACGGCACCAAGCGACTCGGCGAGGGTGAACAACTTTGTCGCCGCGGCAACGCGGAGCGCGGCCTTGCTTCCGCCTCTCAACGTGAAGCTGACCATCCCGCCGAAGTCGCGCATCTGCTTGGCCGCCGCGGCGTGGCCGGGGTGGTCGGGGAGTTGCGGGTACAGCACCCGCTCGACGGCCGGGTGGCCGACCAGCAGGTCGACGATCGAGCGGGCATTGGCGCAGTGGCGCTCCATTCGCACGGCCAACGTTTTCACGCCGCGTAGCACGAGGTAACTGTCGAACGGTGCCGGTACGCCGCCGGCTGCGTTCTGCGTGAAAGTCAACCGGTCGGCGAGCTCGTCGTCGTCGAGGGCCAGGAACCCGCCGACCACGTCGCTGTGCCCGCCGAGGTACTTGGTGGCCGAGTGCACGACGACGTCGGCGCCGAGCGCCAACGGTTGTTGCAGGAACGGCGTGGCAAAGGTGTTGTCGACGCACACCAGTGCGCCGCGGGAGTGGGCGATGTCGCAGATCTTCTCGATGTCGAAGCAGCGCAGCAACGGGTTGGTCGGCGTCTCCAGCCACACCAGCTTGGTGTCGGCAGGCCACTCGGCGGCGAGGCCATCGGCGTCGAGCAGGTCGACGGCGGTCCAGGCCAGCGCGGTGTGCACCTTGGAGATCAGCCGGAACGTGCCGCCGTAGGCGTCGTTGCCCAGCAGCATCCGGTCGCCGGGGCTCAGCAGCCGCAGCACATTGTCTTCGGCCGCCAATCCGCTGGCAAAGGCCAGGCCGTGCCGGCCACCTTCGAGCGAGGCGACGCACACTTCGAGCGCCGCCCGGGTGGGGTTGCCGCTGCGCGAGTACTCGAACCCCTTGTGCCCGCCGACGCCGTCTTGGGCGAAGGTCGTGCTCAGCGAGATCGGGGTGACGACCGCACCGGTGACCGGGTCGGGATCTTGACCGGTGTGAACGGCGCGTGTCTCGAAGCCCCACGACGATTGTTCTTCGAACTCACCCACCCCCGAGCACCTCGAAGTAGGTCAACAGGTCGGTTCGGGTCAGCACGCTCAATGGCCGGCCGCCCGACAAAGTCAGCAGGGCGGGCGACTTGTCGAGCATCTCCACCGCCAGCGCCACCTTCTGGCCGACGCCGATCGTCGGCAGTTTGGGGCCCATCACCTTCTCGACCGGTGTGTCCATGATCGAAGGGTCCTGGTAGACCGACTCCATCAGGTCGAGTTCGTCGACAGCGCCCGACACCTCGGCGTTGGCGAACGGCGGCGTGTTCTTGCACACCGGCAGTTGGCTGACGCCGTTGGCGCGCATCACCTCGATGGTGTGCCGCACGGTGTCGGACGGGTTGACATACAGCAGCGACGGTGTGTCGCCGCGGGTATCGAGCACCGCGGCGATGCATTGATCGCACTCGCGCAGGAACCCGAAGTTGGCCATCCAGTCATCGTCGAAGACTCGCGACAGGTACCCACGACCGGAGTCGGGGTTGAGGACGACAACAATGTCGTCGGGGTCGGCGCGCTTGGCGACCTTGAGAGCCGCGGCGACGGCGAGGCCACCAGACCCGCCGATCAGGATGCCTTCCTCGCGGCTGACCTGCCGGGCGGTCAGGAAGCTCGCTTCGTCGCTGATCGGGATGATCTCGTCGTACAGCGCGGCTTCCCACGCAGCGGGGTAGAAGTCTTCGCCCACACCTTCGACCAGGTACGGCCGGCCGGAGCCACCGGAGAACACCGACATCTCCGGGTCGCCGGCGATCACCTTGATGTTCGGGTTCCGTTGCTTCAGGTAGCGAGCGGTGCCGGTGATCGTGCCGCATGTGCCGGCGCCGGCGACGAAGTGGGTGATCCGCCCGCCGGTCTGCCGCCACAACTCGGGCCCTGTGGTCTTCTCGTGCGACAACGGGTTGTTTGGGTTGGCGTACTGGTTGGGCCGGAAGGCGTTGCGTTCGAGGGTGACGCGCTCGGCGACCATGTAGTAGCTCTCGGGGTCCTCCGGCGGAACGGCGACGGGGCAGACGATTACCTCGGCACCGTAGGCACGCAACAGCGTGATCTTTTCGGGGCCGTTCTTGTCGGTCATCACGAAGACACATTTGTAGCCACGTTGGGCGGCGACAATGGCCAAGCCGACGCCTGTGTTCCCGCTGGTCGGCTCGACGATCGTGCCGCCGGGTTTCAACAGGCCGTCGCGTTCGGCGGCGAGGATCATCTCCACCGCCGGCCGGTCCTTCGACGAGCCACCGGGGTTGGTGGTCTCCATCTTCATCGCCAGCACACAGTCGATCGCGTGGATCTCGCTGGTGCGCTTCAGGCAGACCAGCGGGGTGTTGCCGATGAGGTCCAGCACGCTGTCGGCAATGGAGGTGCCGTGCAACCGGGCGTCGGCAGAGTCGTCACCCCAAGGCATGCGGGCAAGCGTACTCGCCGGCTTTAAGACTTCGATCCCGCCTCCGCCGCACGGTCATCGCACCGTGAGGACGATCTTGCCGACGTGCTGCTTGGTGAGGACCAGGCGCTGGGCGGCGACGATGTCGTGCAGGGGGAAGGTCGCCGCGACAATCGGACGGATCTCGCTGCGTTCGATGTAGCCGACGAGATTGGCGAAGACCTCGGGGTCGAGCACGGTGCATCCAAACAGGGTGAGGTCGTTGAGGTACAGGGTGCGGAGGTCGAGGGCGACCGAGGGGCCACCGATCGCGCCGGATGTCGCATAGCGTCCACCGGGTCTTAGCACTGCCAGGAGTTGCGGCCATGCCGGCCCGCCGACCACGTCGATCACCACATCGACGGTCCTGAGTCCGAGGGCTGAGGTCAGGTCGCTGTCGCGCGGCAGCACGATGTCGGCGCCGAGCATTGTGAGTTGGTCGCGTTTGGCCGATGCGGCCACGGCGATCACGCGGGCACCGCGCCGCTTGGCGAGTTGCACCGCCGCCGAACCGACCCCGCCCGACGCGCCGGTGACCACGACCGTTTCCCCTGCTGCAGCCTTCACCCGAGCCAGCATGTTCTCGGCCGCAGAGTACGAGCACGGGATCGACGCCAACTCAACATCGGTCCACTTGCAGTCGACGCGAACGGCGTGCCGAGATGGCACGACGGTAAACTCGGCGAAGGCCCCGTCGACCTCGGAGCCGAAGTACGCCGGCCGTGCACGTGGATCAGCCGAATCTCGGAACACCGGCTCGACGATGATCCGCTCGCCGATACGGCCAGCGTCGACGCCCGGCCCGACTGCGACGATGCGGCCGCAGGCGTCGGCACCTTGGATTCGCGGGAACATCGGGATCTCCCCGGCCCAGCTGACATCGGCGCGTGCAGTTGGCACGGCGGTCTCACCCACCGCCGGCGTCGCCGTGACGATGTCTTGCGCATACCAGCCGATGCGCGTGTTGATGTCGGTGTTGTTCACTCCGGCTGCAGCGACTTCAACGAGCACCTGCCCGGCCCTCGGCTGAGGGACGGGCAGGTCGTCGCGTACTTCGAGGCTGTCGAAGCCACCGTGTTCGTTGAGTAGCACCGCCCTCATGGTCCGCGGCGTGATCGTGGTCACGCACCACAGCTATCACGCCGCGAACCTTTTCGAGCGGTCAGGGTGTGACGGTGAACAGCGACAGCATGCCGGCACCGATGTGATCGTTGACGTGACAGTGGAAGAGCCAGGTGCCGACATTGTCGGGTTGCATGTCGGCAGTCAGCATCTCCGCCGGAAGCACCGACACGACGTCGGCCCTCATCCCGCCTGTCAGCACGGTGTTGCCGTGCCAATGGGGCGTGTGCAGATCAACTTCGGTCCCCATCGCCATGACGTACCAGCGGACCCGTTCTCCCTTGCGCATCGTCAAGCCGGGCAGGTTGCCGTAGACATATCCGTTGATCGAGTGCATGAGGTTGCTCTCGGCGAAGCCCTCGTCGTCGGGCAATGGCGGGCTGGCCAACGTTGCCATGTTCTCGTCGAGCCACAGACTCGAGTTCTCGTCCATCACGCTGTAGTTGACGACGAGCTGGCGGTCCACGTCGATCGGTGATCCATCCGCCCGTGCCGAACCACACCTGGTGACGACCATCGGTCCCATCAACCCGGCATTGGTGTCAGCGGTCTCGTCGACGTGGGAGTGGTACATCCACATCGTTGAACTGCCTTCCATTGGTCCGGGCCCTGCCCGCTCGGGAACCTTCCAGACGTAGGTGAAGGTGTCGCCGGTTGCGACCGCATCGTCGGCCTTTTCGGCGCCGCTGGTGCCGTCCGCGTACGGGGCGCCCTCGCCCTTCTTGGTGTAGAACACGCCGTGCGGATGGACCGTCGCCGGGAACCTGGTGTTGTTCTTGAACACGACCTTGATGGTGTCGCCGACCTCGGCTTCGATTGCCGGGCCGAGCAGACCGAGGTGCTCCCACTTGGCGGGTCGCGCTTTGAGAGCGCTGAACGTTCCATTGGTGTACTCGCGGTACTGAGACTTCAGGTAGATACTCCCGACTCGATCTGGTCCGGGCGCCACGAACACGTTGGCGACATCGTCGAACGGCTCGCCGGTGATCAGGTTCATGCCGCTCGGCGCGTAGTCCCACTGCACCTCATCGGCAGCGATGTAGTAGGTGCGCGTCTTGCCGGTGCATACGGCTCCCGCTCCCGCTGCTAGTGACATCTGGGCCGAATTCTGCGACCCCGCCTGTGGAACTGTGCCACACGCGGCGAGGCCGACAAGGCCGACCATCGTCATCGCTCGCCAGCGCCCTAAACGCGTCAGTGTGCGGTTCATTGTCTCGTGATATTTCATCGTCCCTCGGTTCTCTCGTCCGACGGCAGCGCGCACGCGACAAATCAAGGTGGCTGAAACCCGTGTGCCCACGGTTCGCCACTGTTGCGAAGCGATTTCCCGTCCTGGTGGTGTACTGAAGCCTTAAGCCTCAGGTCGCATAGTGCCGGGAGTCAGGTGAGCGTGCAATAGGCTATAAGACCGCAGACCAAAGAAGGCTTTAGTCGTAAGACCGAGCGGACTTTTCGGTCTTACGTAGAGACCTCGGCACTCGGCGAACCGGCGTCGGCACACCCGGTGATATCCGGCCCACCCGGACCTTCCGGCGATCCTCTATTCGAAGGCGCAGAACTCGTTGCCTTCGGGGTCGGCCATCACCCACCAGTGGATCTCGTCGGCCTTGGGGCGAAGCAAGGTGGCCCCTGACGCGACCAGGCCGTCGATGGTGGCGTCGACCAGCCGCACGTCCCAGTGGACGCGGTTCTTCACGGTCTTCGGTTCGGGTACGTGGTGGAACACCCAGAACATGAACGGAAATCCGGCGGCGCCCGCGATCCACACGAAAGGCGCGCCCTCGCGACTTCCGACGTTGCCGCCGGTGCGTTCGGCCCACCACATGGCAATGGCCTGCGGATCGACGGCATCGACCACCAACTCGAACGGGCCGAGGGCTGTGGGGTCGGCAGGATGCGGGCCGAAGACGCACACTGCGACGCCGTCGGGATCGTGGGCGATGTGCCACTGAATTTCATCGTCGGGGGCGCGCTCGATGGTGCCGCCGGCCGCCAGCAGCGCGGCGGGATCACCGTCGGCGACGCGTACGTCGAGGTGCACACGGCTCTTACCGGCGAGCGCCTCGGGCACGGCGTTGATCCAGATGGTGCGTTCCTTCGGCCCGCCGGCTGGTGGGCCGAGGTAGGCGTTGCCGTCGCCGTCGGTCACCACCGGCTGGTCGAGTGCCGTGCCCCAGAACGCGGCGACGGCAGCCGGGCGGCCGTCGTCGGCGGTAACGTCGATGCACAGATATTTGAAGGCGACGTCGGGCATGACGGCGAGAGTAGCCGCTCGCCGGTCGCCCGTTGATGGGCCTACGGTTGTGGCGTGCCGTGGACGTGCCCGCAGTGCCAGCGCCAGTTCGCGCGCAGCGGGCAGGGTCACGAGTGCGCGCCGGCGATGACGTTGGAGGAGTACTTCAGCACCGGGCCCAGCTTCGAACGGCCAGTGTTCGACGCGGTGATGGCGCACGTGCGCACCTTGGGTGAGCCATTCCTGGAACCGGTGTCGGTGGGCGTGTTCGTCAAGCGCGACGGCGTCGGTGTGCTGCAATTGCGCCCGATGACCAAATGGGTGGCGCTGGGCCTGTTCATGCCGCGCACGGTGCGCGACCGGCGTGTTTCCCGCAAACCGATCGCCTCCGGCCGCAAGGTGTACCACGTGGTCAACTTGCACGGCCCGGACGACGTCGACGAAGCCGTGATGGGTTGGATCACCGAGGCATGGGAGACTGCGCGGTAAGGACCGGGACTGATCGTCTCGCCGTCGTCCCAATTCGCGGATGCCGCTAGCCGCCGATGGTCTGGATCTCCTGCACGCCCATCTCCACCGGGGTCGTTGTGCGCAATGCTTCGAGTGATCCGCTGGTGCCGTTCGAGGCCTGCCACGACACCTGCCAGACGATCGTCACCGTCCCGTGGTAGCGCAGATCGGTCGTGCCCGTGACCTTGCCGACCGACGGATACTGCGGCGTCCAGGCGCAGCCGCCCGTGGCCAACTCGGTCGAACCCCACGGTTGGCAGGTGATCAGGTCGGTGTCACCCGTGACTTCCGAGCCCGTCGCCCACTCGATGCTGGTCGCCTGCGCCGTGACAGTTGCCGACAATCCCGGGATCGCCGCTGTCGCCGTGACGGGTGGTTGTGGAGTCACGCCGAGCCATGTCTCGAAGTTGACGATCATCTTGTCGATCGGGGGCGAGAAGGCCACCTCGGGTCGCGGTACTAATGCCGCCACCTGCTGATAGGCCACTTCAGCGATGTCGGTAGGCGGCGATGGCCCGACGTAGACGAATTGGTATCTCGTACTATCGCAAACCCGGAAAAAGATGGTCGACTTTTCACCGGTTGCCGGGTTGATCACGGTCGGTGGTTCTCCGATCCCGACGCTGGCGAAGTTGGAACCGTCGAACAGCGCCCATGGCGTGCACGACGTGGTGCCCGCCGGCTCGGCCACACCCCCATTGACCGCCCCGATCACCCAAGTAGAAATCTGCGCCTCGCCCCCCGCACCGGACTCAGCGTTTCCACCTCCGAGGTTCTCAGCCAGCACGCGCTGAGGAAGAACCGCGGCGAAGAGAAAGATCAGAACGGCTATTCGGCGGGCGGACACAGACTTCCCTCACCGAGACGCTCAAGTTGGTGTTGTTCTCCAACTCTCCACGCGCCGTCCTCGAGAAACAGGCGATACGTGTACCGCACGCTAGCTATGACGTCGTTAACCACGGTCGGCAGGCCGTCTGGACCGTTGGGGCCCATCACTATCCCTGCGTCGTAGACGCAGTAGATCGTGGTGGCTTCTGTTGGTGACTCGAGAGTGACGGATTCCGCAACGAGGTACGACCCACGGCGATCGGTCGCGAAGTACAAGCCCCTCGCTACTAGCCCCTCGGCGAATTCCGAGACGATCGCCCGCGAGGGTCCTTGGGTAGCCGTGAATTCTTCGGGAGCGCACTCGGGAGGTGCCTCGCCACAACTTTGATATGCAGCGATGTACTCCTGGACGGCTTGTTTGATCAGATCCTCGGTGGCCAGCGTCGTCGTGGTCTCGGGCAGTGTGGTCGTTGGGGTCGTGGTGGTAGTCGAAGTCGTCGACGACGTGGTCGGGGCCGTCGAATCCGCAACATCGGTCGCGGGTGGCACGGGTGTCGTCGTCGGCGCCGAGTCACCTCCGCCGCCGCAGGCAGCAAGCGCGAGCGAGGTAACACCAACCGTGATGCACCGCCTCATCCGTCGACACCCACAACCGTTCCGCACAGCCGCAACGCTGCCCGCTGATTGTCGCCGCGTCAAGACCTTGGGCCTATTCATCATCACAACGATGCATAGCGAAATCACCCGGGCGGAAGTTTGGTCGTAGGCGGCCATGGTGGCGTCGTGGGGCCAAAGTTCCGGGTGACTGCGACATTGGCGAACGGCAGACCGACGATGCTGGAAACGCGGGAGATGACCGCCGATTGGACGCAGCGTCGGGTTGCGGGCGTACCGTGAGGGCATGACCATCACCGCCGACGAACGCGCCGCCATGTGCGATCTTCTGGAGACCCTTGGTCCTGATGCGCAAACCATGTGCGAGGGCTGGACGACTCGCGATCTCCTCGCTCATCTGTTGATGCGCGAGCGCCGACCCGACGCAGCCGGTGGCATCGTCGTACCGTTGCTCGCCCGACGCATGGAACGGGTGATGGCGTCGATCGCCCGCAAGCCATATGCCGAAATGATCGAGCAGTTCCGTAGCGGTCCCCCGATCTGGTCGCCATATGCATTCCCGGTGCTCGGCGACAAAGCGAATGTGGCCGAGTTCTTCGTCCATCACGAGGACATCCGCCGAGCCCAGCCGAAGTGGGAACCCAGAGTTGGCGATGCAGGTCGCGACGATGCCCTGTGGACGTTGCTCAAGCTGACTGGTCGTCTGCTGTATCGGCGGTCGGCTGTCGGTGTCACGCTTCGCAGCGCCGGCCGGTCCGATGTCGTGGTCAAGAGGGCGGAGCCGGGTGTGGTCGTGGTCGGCCTCCCCGGTGAGATCGTGCTGCAGGCTTACGGCCGCAACAACGAAAAGGTCCGCGTTGTCGTGCAGGGCGAGCCGCAGGACATCGAAGCATTCGAAGCGTCCGCCCGCGGTCTCTAGTCCCCCTCTAGCCCCAATGCGGTTCAGTTAGCGATAGCCCTACCCGGCCGCCACCCGCCCCAACCCGGCGATGAGAGATGTGCGTCCTCCGACAGCTCAGCTCTCATCGCGCCCGGCCGGCATCCGCCAGGGATGAGAGATGTGCGTCCTCCGACGGCTCATCTGTAAGGAGAGTAGACGGGCGCAACCTTCTGAGCAGGCACGACGCGACCGTCGTCCCGGAGGGACTCTCATCACCCACGGTGCCGCGCCAGCGGCTACCCAC
>JANNHY010000135.1:0-15674 GCA_031404635.1 Ilumatobacteraceae bacterium | reverse complement strand
ACAACAACAACTGATCACGATCACACGACACAAAGTTGAACGATGACACCCCGCAAGTTTTTCAGACCCGCGCCGCCAACGCGAGCATCCCCGGGGAGGTTTATGCAACACCCACCCGACTGGGCGGCAAACACCCCGCGCCGGCGCTCAGCGGTGCGCTGCGGCCATGAACGCTGGGAGTTGGTTCTCCACCGAGCTGTAGCGATCGCGACCACAGGCCTGGTCGAACGAGTGCATCGCCCGCCAAACGGCCACGGCTGTTGCCAGCATCAGGGTCAGTTCGATCACGGTCAGCACCGTGAACGTAATCGAGTTGTCGAAACTGGTCTGCGGCAGCACGGTCGTGGCGATGATCCGGTAACCGAGCGAGGCCAACGGGAACCACAGCAACTTGGTGAACTCGCCGGAGTCTGCGCCGATTCGCCGTGCCGCACTGCGCAGCGACAGCAACACGAAGCCGTGCCCGACACAAACCCAGGCGATGGCTCCGGCGAGCCACCAGCCACTGGCTTCCGGCTTGTAGATCGCACCAGCAGCGGCCGCTACTGGACCGAACAGATAAGCAAACGGTGGCAGCCACGGCGACGAAGCCAGCGGGGCGACACGATGGCCGTTGATGGCTGCCAACGTTGACCAGACCACCCACCCCAGGTATGCCATCCCGAATGACGAGATCATCAGCGGTAGCAACCAGCGGATCTCATCGAACGCCGCACGCCAGTTGTCGCTCGTGATGTGCCGGTAAGACCTCGACAACGCCACCGCGGCAATCGTGTATCCGACCGTGCTACCCAGCCAACCGGCAGCGGCAAGCACGCGAGTTGCGCTGGTTCCAACGAGCTCGGGCCCGCTGTGCTGGGTGTGCTCGTACGCCCTGGTGACGACCGGCATCTGCATGAGTTCGGGCTCGTAGTCGCCTACGGTCGGCGGAAGCATCGGCGTGTGGCTGACCACGTCCAAGGTCGGCGAGGGCCACGACGGTTGACTCTGCTCAGCATCCACGTCCCTATAATCGGCATGATCGGACCGGGCTTGAGGGGAAACCCGATCGCGACCCAGCCCTTCAAGCGACCCGCCACCGGCTACCCTCTTGCCCGGTATGAGTGAGATCGTCAACATTGTCGGCCGTGAGATTCTCGATTCCCGCGGCAACCCCACTGTCGAAGTCGACGTCAAGCTGGAGAGCGGCGCCATTGGGCGCGCCGCGGTGCCTTCGGGCGCCTCGACCGGCGAACACGAGGCCGTTGAACTGCGCGACGGAGGCCCGCGCTACCTCGGCAAAGGGGTGCGCACCGCTGTCGGCTATGTCAACGGTGAGATCGCCGCCGCGCTGCTCGGCATTGATGCCCTTGAGCAGCGGCTGATCGACACCGAACTCGGCAACCTCGACGGCACCGACAACAAGGCCCGCCTCGGCGCCAACGCCATCCTCGGCACAAGCCTGGCGGTCGCCAAGGCATCCGCTGCCGAACTCGGACTCCCCCTCTATCGCTACGTCGGCGGGCCCAACGCTCACGTCCTGCCGGTGCCGATGATGAACGTCGTCAACGGAGGCGCCCACGCCGACAACACCATCGACCTCCAAGAGTTCATGGTCATGCCGGTCGGCGCACCCAGCTTTGCCGAGGCCCTGCGATGGGGCACCGAGACCTACCACACACTGAAGAAGGTGCTCCACGATCGTGGCCTGTCGACTGCTGTCGGCGACGAGGGCGGGTTCGCGCCCAACCTGGCCTCGAACGAAGACGCCATCAAGATCCTCGTCGAGGCCATCCAGAAGGCGGGCTATGCCCCCGGCGACGAGATCGCGATCGCCCTCGACCCGGCGATGAGCGAACTGTACCGCGACGGCAACTACCACCTGCAGGGCGAGGGCAAGATCCTGTCACCATCCGATCTCGTTGCCTACTGGGAACGACTCGCCGGGCTCTATCCCATTGTCAGCCTCGAAGACGGCATGGCCGAAGACGATTGGGAAGGTTGGTCGGCGCTCACCGATGCACTCGGGTCGAAGATCCAACTCGTCGGAGACGACCTCTTCGTCACCAACACCACCCGGTTACAGATGGGCATCGATCGCAAGGTCGCCAACAGCGTGCTGGTCAAGGTCAACCAGATCGGGTCGCTGACCGAAACCCTCGACACCGTCGAGCTGGCGTCGCGCCATGCCTATTCCAGCGTGATGAGTCACCGCAGCGGCGAGACAGAAGACGTCTCGATTGCCGATCTTGCCGTTGCCACCAATTGCGGTCAGATCAAGACAGGCGCCCCGGCGCGCAGCGACCGTGTGGCGAAGTACAACCAGTTGCTGCGTATCGAGCAGGGCCTCGGCGAGACCGCCGCCTATCGCGGCCGCTCCGCCCTCGCCCCGCGCTGACACGCATTGACGCTGTTTCCACTCACGGAAATGCGAGAATGTCGCCCGTGAGCGACGGGCACAGAACCACCTCCATTCAGCGTCCGCACGATGTCACCCGGGCGCACCCCGACCGCGACCGCGACGCGTCGCGATTCGCCGAGTTCACACGAGCGATCGCCAAGGACAAACAGCTGGTCAAAGGGCGCGGCAAGCGAGTGGTGTTCGCTCTCGTCGCCACAGTGATCGCTGCCGCGCTGATCGCCTCTTTGTTCGTCTTGCCGGTCAAGAGCTGGCTGCAACAACGCGACGACCTGGCTCGCAAGCAGAACGAACTCGCCGTGCTCAGCAACGCCAACGCCCAACTGGCCGCCGACGTCAATCGGCTACAGACTCCCGATGGCATCAAGGAGGCCGCCCGGCAAGAGGTCGGCTACATCGGCGTCGGCGAGCAGCGGATATCGGTGCTGCCCACCCCGAACGCTCCGCTGACCCTGCCGACGGGATGGCCATACGACGCCATCGCCCAGATTGTCGCGGTGCGTTCGGCCGCCGGCAACTGAGGTCTAGCCGAACGCACGAAACAGCAACCGCGCCAACTCGACACGCTCTGGCTCAGACAATGCGTCGAGGCCCGGGATCTCGGCGGCGAACGGTCCGTCAATCGAATCCACCAGTTCGCGGCCGACGCCGGTGAGCGCCAACAACTTGACGCGACGATCAGCGGGATCGACGCGTCGCTGAATCAAACGGCGTTCTTCGAGGCGATCGGCAATACCGGTGAGGGTCGAGGCGTCGCACGACAGCACTTCGGCGACCGAACCCATCGACAGTGGCCCATCGAGCAATTTGCGTAGCGTGATCGCCTGTGGCGGAGTGAGGTCGAAGGCGCGCATCCGCCGATGCCAGATGCCGCGCATGCAGGCGATCACCAACGCCAGGGCGTCGTCGAGCGCTGCGTCATTTGGTCCCGGTCGTTCGGACACACAAAGAGTTTGACATACCATGATATTTGATACAAGCTAAACATATATGGACACCAAGCAACCTCCCATCGTTGCCCAGGGTCTCGTTCGTCACTTCGGGTCGGTGAAGGCGGTTGACGGGGTCGATCTCGAGGTACAGCAGGGCGAGATCTTCGGATTTCTGGGCCCCAACGGCGCCGGTAAGAGCACCGTGATCCGCATGCTGACGACGTTGCTCAGGCCGACGTCGGGCAGTGCCAAGGTGGCCGGGTTCGACGTCGTCACCCAGGCCAACGATGTGCGCCGCAACATCGGCGTCGCCCTGCAGGACGCAGCCATCGATCCGCTGATGACCGGCAACGAACTGTTGCATCTGCAGGCCGTGCTGTATGGCTTGCCGGCGTCGCAGGTGCGCTCCCGCGCCGACGAACTACTCGAACGCGTCGGCCTCATCGGGGCAGCCGATCGCCGCGTCGGCACCTATTCGGGTGGTATGCGCCGCCGGCTCGATCTGGCGCTGAGCTTGATCCACCAGCCGACCGTGCTGTTCCTCGACGAGCCGACCACCGGGCTCGACCCGATGAGCCGGATCACGCTGTGGGAAGAAGTCCGCCGGCTGAACAACGAAGGAACGACCGTGCTGTTGACCACGCAGTACCTCGAAGAAGCCGACCAACTCGCCGACCGGGTGGCGATCATCGACCACGGCAAGATCGTCAAGGAGGGCACCCCGACAGCGTTGAAGGCCGCTGTCGGGGCACCGACACTGTTGATCTCGGTGCCGGCCGCGCACGCGCTGACGGCACGTGACGCGCTCGCCCGATTCGGTGAGATGCGCACGACCGCCGAGGGCAGTCTCGGGGTGGGTCTCGAAGGCGGCGCTGCGGCCGTCACCGATGTCGTTCGCGCCCTCGACGAAGCCGGCGTGAAGGTACAACACCTCGAACTCAACGAGCCGAGCCTCGACGACGTCTTCGCCGAGGCCACCGGATACCGCTTGGAGGGCGCCTCGACCGGTATGGCCGACGCGGGAGGACCGGCACCGGGGGAGAAGAAGAGGCGGCGCAAGTGACCACCGCCCTAATCGCTGCATCGCCCAGAAGAGGCCTGTGGTTGTCGCAGACTCTGGCGATGTCGAAGCGGTCGGTCATCGCCATCGTCCGCCAGCCTGCTTTGGTCGTGCCATCGCTGATCTTCCCGCTGTTCTTCGCAGCCTTGGGTAGTTCGGCATTCGGCCGGGCCGTGAGCCTGCCCAATTTCCCGAAGGTCGACAACTTCCTCGACTTCGCCCTGGCCGGCACCATCGTGCAAGGCGTGCTGTTCGGCAGTGTCACCGGTGGTGCCGCACTCGCCACCGACATCGAGCAGGGCTTTTTCGACCGGCTGCTGGCCACCCCGACGTCAAGGGTCAGCATCCTCGTCGGCCGGTTGGCCGGGGCCGCTCTGTTCGGCGCCTTTCAAGCTCTGGTCTTCGTGCTGGTCCTGATCCCCTTCGGGGTCAGCATCAAAGCAGGCGTGCCCGGCGTCGTCGTGATCGTGCTCTGCGGCGGCATCACCGGTATGGCGATCGGCGGCTTCACCGCGTCGATGGCGTTGAAGACAGGTTCGTCCGAGGCCGTACAGGGCAGCTTCCCGCTGCTGTTCATCGCCCTGTTCTTCTCCAGCGCCTTCTTCCCACGCCAGACCATGCAGGGCACCTACAAGGCGGTCGCCAGCATCAACCCGGTGTCACACCTTGTCGAAGGCATTCGCGGCCTGGTCATCGACGGGCTCACCGCTCGATACGTCGCATCGGCACTGCTCGTGCCGGCGGCGATCGCAGTGTTCTCGATCGCATTGGCGATGCGCACGCTCTACTCACGATTGGCAGCGCGTTGACCACCGCGACTACGCCCTTCTCCGGCACCTCACCAGACGGTCAAGCACAAGGTGGTGCGGTGCTGCGCTCGGCCCGCGGTCTGGCGCTGCGCGGCCTGCGCAGCATCCGCCGCCTGCCATCGGCCTTCTTCCCGGCACTGGCGATGCCGATCTTCCAGACGATCGCCTTCAGTGGCACGTTCTTCGCCATCACCAAGATCCCCGGCTTCCCGACGGACCGTTCGGTCAACTGGTATCTGCCGCTGGCCTGCTGCATGGGCTCGGGGTTCAGCGGTGTAGGCCTCGGCTTCAGCACGGTGCGCGACATCGAGAGCGGCTTTTTCGACCGGCTACGGATGGCCCCGACGCCGCGGCTGTCGCTGATCGTCGGTCCCCTGTTCACCGCCTGGATCCGTGTGCTGATTGTCATCACCAGCGTGCTGATCGTCGGCTTCCTGTTCGGCGCCCGACTCACCGGGGGTGCACTCGGATTGATGACGTTGTTCGTCGCCGGCCTCGGGGTTGCGACCATTGCCGCCGGTTGGGGTCTCGGCCTGGCCTACCGCTTCGGCGACATGCGCGCCGCGGCGCTGATGCAACTGACACTGTTCAATGCGATCTTCCTCAGCAACGCCCAGACACCGCTGAACGTGATGACCGGGTGGCTGCACTCGGTGGCCCGGCTCAACCCGTTCACCAACATCTTGCGCCTGGCCCGCGAGGGATGGCTCGGCGAGGTCACCTGGCACGACACCTGGGGCGGGCTGCTCGCCATCGTAGGGATGAGCGCACTGACGTTGACCTTCGCCTACCGCGGATTAGCCAAACTTTCGAATTAGGAGTCGACAACGAGAGATTCAAACGTGCACACTGTGATTTATGATTGATCGCAAGTACTTCGCCGCTTGCACGCCGTGGAAGAGGAACGCTTCATCGCCACCCATCCGCGCTCTTCGGTCCTGGCCAAAGAGGCCCAGGCCAACCTGCTCGGCGGCGTTCCGATGGCCTGGATGAGCCGCTGGCCGGGCTCGTTCCCGATTTTTTTCGACACTGCGCACGGTGCGCATTTCATCGACGTCGACGGACTGCGCTACATCGACTTCTGTCTCGGCGACACCGGCGCAATGACGGGCCATGGTCTCGCGCAGGTCGCCGAGGCGTTGTATGCCCAAGCGATGCGGGGCATCACGACCATGTTGCCGTCGGTGGATGCGGCTTGGGTCGGGGCCGAACTCGCCAGGCGGTTCGGGCTGCCGGTGTGGCAGATGGCAATGACCGCCACCGACGCCAACCGGTTCGTGCTGCGCTTCGCTCGGCGGCTCACCGGCCGACCCAAGGTGATCGTGTTCGACTGGTGCTATCACGGCTCGGTCGACGAGGCGCTCGCCACGCTCGACGGCGATGGTCGAACCGTCACCCGACCCGGCAACATCGGCGCGGCAATCGACCCGTCGTCGACGACCGTGGTCGTGCCGTTCAACGACCTCGATGCGCTCGAGGCCGCGCTGTGCACCGGCGAGATCGCATGCGTGCTCGCCGAGCCGGCGCTCACCAACATCGGCATTGTCTTGCCCGATCCGGGTTTCCACGACGAGCTACGGCGGCTGACCCGCAAGTACGACACGTTGCTGGTGATCGACGAGACCCACACGATCTGCGTCGGTCCCGGCGGCGCGACCGCAGCCTGGGGGTTGGAGCCCGATTTCTTCGTGATCGGCAAGACCATCGGTGGTGGCATGCCGGCGGCGGCCTATGGCATGACCGCTGACATTGCCGAGCAGTTGGGGCCGATCATCGTGTCGAACGCCGTCGACGTCAGCGGCGTCGGCGGCACGCTGACCGGCAACGCTCTCGCCGTCGCCGCGGTGCGGGCGACGTTGAGCTCAGCGCTACGCGAGGAAGACTTCGCCCACATGATTCCGTTAGCGACGGCGTGGACCGCTGGCGTGCAGGCGACCATCGACCGCCACGGCCTGCCGTGGCACGTGCAGCAACTTGGCGGTCGTGCCGAGTACTGGTTCTGCCCACCACCCGGCGATGGAGCGGCGGCGGCGGCCGCAGTCGACGACGAACTCGACACATTCATGCATTTGTGGGCGATCAACCGTGGCATCTTGCTGACACCGTTTCATAACATGGCGTTGATGTCACCGCATCACACGGCTGACGATGTCGACGCTCATACCACCGTGTTCGCGGCAGCCGTGGAAGCACTGCTGTCGTGAGACTTGCCAGATGAGGCTCAACGGTCAAGTTGCCATCGTCACCGGGGCGGGAAGCCCCGACGGGATCGGTTTTGCGTGCGCCAGGGCGCTGGCTGCCGACGGCGCCCACGTCGTGATCGCCTCGACCACCGATCGGATCAACCTTCGCGCCGTCGAACTCCAGGCGGAGGGTTACGCGGCCAGCGGGTTCGTCGGCGATCTGATGATCGAGGGCGTAGCCGAAGCATTGGCCGAGACTGCCCACGCGGTCACCGGTCGCATCGACATCTGCGTCAACAACGCCGGCATGATCGCCATCGGGATCGAGCCACGGAGCAGGGCGACAACCGAGGTCAGCGGCGATGATTGGGCAGACAGCCTGCATCGCAATCTCACCACCTGTTTCACGGTCACCCGCGCCTGCCTCGCCGCGATGCGCGGGGCCGGGTACGGTCGGATCGTCAACGTCGCCTCTACATCCGGGCCGGTGCAGGCGTTTCTCGGCGACCCTGGGTATCACGCTGCCAAGGCCGGGATCATCGGTTTGACGCGTGCCATCGCCCTCGAGGTGGCCGGCGCAGGGATCACCGTCAACGCTGTCTCACCGGGTTGGATCGCCACCGGCGCCCAACTCATCGGCGAACACAACGCCGGCAGTTACACACCGCTCGGTCGCAGTGGCACCCCCGACGAAGTCGCCGCCGCGGTGCGCTTCCTCGCCGATCCGACCGCAAGCTTCATCACCGCCCAGCAGATCGTTGTTGACGGCGGCAACTCACTGCCGGAGGACCGCTCGTGGCGCCCGTCGCGTTGATCACCGGCGCTGCCGGCGGCATCGGCGGCGCAACGGTGGAGCGTTTCGTGACCGGCGGCTGGAAGGTCGCGGCAGTCGACATCAAGGCGATCAAAGCAACCGACGATCTGCTGCCGATTGGCGCCGATCTGATCCACGTCGAGCAGTGCCGCCAAGCGGTCGACGCTGCTGTGCGGTGGGCGGGCCGCCTCGACGCCGTCGTCAACGCCGCCGGGGTGTGGACGGAGGGATCGAGTGCGGAGACCACGGAAGAAGAATGGGATCGGGTCATCGACCTCAACCTCAAGGGCTTGTACTTCATCTGTTCGGCGGCCATTCCTCACCTCACGTCGACAGGTGGTTGCATCGTCAACCTGTCGTCCGATGCGGGTGTGCAGGGCAACGCCGGCGCAGCGGTGTACTGCGCGTCGAAGGGAGGGGTGTCCAACCTCACCCGCGCCCTCGCCTTGGAACTGGCCCCGCTCGGCGTGCGAGTCAACGCAGTGTGCCCCGGCGATGTCGACTCGCCGATGCTGCGCGGCCAGGCGGCGGCCAGTGCCGACCCCGCGGCCTACCTCGACAAGCTGTTGCGTGGCTACCCGCAGGGCGGCCGGGCGCGGTTCATCGAGCCGGCGGAGATCGCCGAGCTGATCTGGTATCTCGCTCAGCCCTCGGCAGGGGCGATCACCGGCGCCAACATTGCTATCGACTACGGCCTCTCGGCGGGCATCACATGACGAATCCGATGACCAGCATCCAGCTCGACGACACCGATCGCCGGCTCATCGAGGCACTGCAGCACGACGGGCGAGCCAGCTATGCCGATCTCGCCGAACTCGTCAACCTCTCCCCCGCCGCGACCCGCCTTCGAGTCCAGCGACTACTTGACGCTGGGGTGGTCAAGGTCGTCGGCGTCACCGATCCGCTGGCGCTCGGCTACCCCGTCATGGCTGCCCTCGGTGTGCGGGTCGAGCGCAATGTGCGCGATGTCGCCGATCGCATAGCCGACATCAGCGGCGTGATCTACGTCGTGTTCACCTCCGGCTCCTTCGATCTGCTGGTCGAAGTGCTGTGCGAAGACTCGGCGCGCCTGTTGACGGTGATCGACGACGAGGTGCGGGCAATCGAAGGCGTGCGCAGCGTGGAGAGCTTCACCTATTTCGGTATCCACACCCATCGCTTCGTGTGGGGTGCCCGCTAAGCCGCGCGGCCGGGCAGTCGGTCGATCAGTTGTCTGCATACTTCCGGCGATACGAGCGGTCGGGGCGATGGTGGAGAGAAACTCGAACACCGCCGGTGGCGGTGAGACCAGGTGGAGCCGCCACCAGACCGTCCGATCGCCATCGGCATTGCTTTCGCTCAAGGCGTTCACGTATCACGATCGTAGAAACTGTCGGCGCGCGTTGCGTAGTCTCAGTAACGATGGGCCGCCTTGACTCACTGGACCTCACGCAGCGCCTCGCCCGCAAGGAGTACGAGGAGCGCCTCGCCGTCGCCCAGCGACGTCTGTTGCAGTTGCGCCTGCACATCGGTGGCCAGATGGGCTCGGGCGATCTTGGCCCGGGGCTCCTGTTCGTGTTCGAGGGCAGCGACGCCGCCGGAAAGGGCGGCGCCATCAAGCGCCTCGTCGAGCCGCTCGACCCGCGGCACTACCGGGTGACGTCGTTCGCCAAGCCGACCTTCGACGAGAAGCGCCACCCGTTCCTGTGGCGCTTCTACCCCTACGTGCCGGGCCTCGGCGGGATGTCGGTGTTTGATCGCAGCTGGTACGGGAGGGTGCTCGTCGAGCGCATCGAGGGTTTCGCGACGGAAGACCAGTGGAGCCGGGCGTACGAGGAGATCGTCAACTTCGAGCGCGCCAACACGCTGGAGGGCGTGATCATCGTGAAGTGCTGGTTGCAGATCAGCGACGGTGAGCAGCTGAAGCGGTTCGAGGATCGTCAGAACGATCCGCTGCGGCAGTGGAAGATCACCGAGGAGGACTGGCGCAACCGCACGAAGGCAAGCGAATACTTGCTCGCAGCCGAGGAGATGTTCGAGCGCACCGACCATCACCTCGCGCCCTGGGACGTCATCTCCGGCGAGAACAAGCGCCTCGCCCGGGTGCGGGTGCTGGAGACGGCGATCCACCGGCTCGAGCAGGGCATGGTCCGCTGGGATATGCCCGTTCCGGCATTGGACGATCTCGGCCCGGTCGACTGAATGGGTGATCTGGTGAACAGGCCGTCGTTCATCTTCGACCTCGACGGCACGCTGATCGACAGCGTGTACCAGCACGTCATCGCCTGGCGCGGCGCGCTCGCGGACGAGGGAATCGACCTTGCGGTCTGGCGAATCCATCGACGGATCGGGATGAGTGGCGGACTGTTCGTGCGCGCCCTCGCCCGCGAAATCAACCGGGAGATCTCGCCCGAGCAAGTCGCCTCGTTGCAGCAGAGCCACGCCAGCCACTTCCGCGACATCATCGATCAGGTGCGCCCACTCCCTGGGGCGACGGAGCTGCTCACCGCCCTTGATGCGCTGGGCATCCGCTGGGCGATCGCGACCAGCGGCCTCGCCATCACCGCGAGGCCTGCGCTGCGGATGCTGGGGCTGCCCGAGACAACGCCAATGATCACGCGCGACCAGGTTGCGCACGCCAAGCCCGATCCCGATTTGTTCATTGCAGCCGCGGCCACGTTGGAAGTCGACGTGCGTGACTCGATGATCGTCGGCGACAGCACGTGGGACATGCTCGCTGCCCGCCGCGCAGGCGGCCTCGGTATCGGGCTCCTGTCCGGCGGCTACGGGCGCGACGAACTGGAACGAGCACACGCCTTCCGGGTGTACGAGGAGCCGGCCGATCTCCTCGTCCACATCGACGAACTTGGGGTGCGGCCCCGACCCTGACCGTGCGGCAACCCAACGCCCGCTCGACTGGCTGTCTGGCAGATCGTATCCGCGCCTTTCTGTACGCTCCCATCGTGGATTGGAAGCAACTCGACGTGCCAACGCGAGCTGGATTCGTGGCGACCGTGATGGCTGTGCTCGGCGTGATTGTGCCTCCCATCAGTCTGGCGAGCGCTGTTGTTGCCATCGCCTTTTCCGGGATCGGGTGGCAGCGGGCCCGTCATCGCGGGGAAGCGAATCCCGTGGCGAAATTCTGTTTTGCCGGTTGCCTTGCACTCGTCGTCGTCATCATCGTTGGTAGTGCCATCTACAGCGCCGCGAACTGATCCAACCGCTCTAGCGCCGAGGGTTCGCAGGACGGTGCGAGGATGTGCAGCATGGAGACACGTTCGCTCTCACCGAAGCATGCCGATGCGCCGATGGCGCCGATCATCGGGATGGGCACGTCGAAGACGTTTGACACCGACGATCTCGCGCTGGCCGGTGAGGTGGTGTCGGCAGCGCTCGACGCGGGCACGACCTTGTTCGACTCGTCGCCGATGTACGGCAAAGCGGAACGCATGCTGGGGGCCGCCCTCGAGAGTCGTCGTTCGGGGCGGTCGTCGCCACCAAGGTGTGGACCGACGACGACGTGGTGGCGGAGCGTCAGATCGCAGCGTCGCTGTCGTTCTACGGCGGCCACATCGAGCTGTTGCAGATCCACAACATGGTGCGCTGGCCCGACCGGCTGCGGCGAATTGAGGAGCTGCGCGACTCGGGTCAGGTGACACTCGTTGGCGCGACGCATTGGAAGGCGGCGAGCTTCGACGAGCTCGAGGCGGCGATGGTCACGGGTCGCCTCGATGTCATCCAGATCCCGTACAACCCACGGGAACGGGAGGTCGAGGACCGCTTGTTGCCACTGGCCGCCGAGCTCGGACTTGGTGTACTGATCATGCGCCCGTTCGCTGCCGCCGATCTGATGCGTACGCCCCCGTCCGCTGCCGAACTTGCATCGCTCGAGCCCTTCGGCATTCACACGTGGGGGCAGGCATTGCTGCAGTGGGGACTGAGCCACCCGGCGACCACCGTGTCGATCCCCGCCACGACGAAGCCGAGCAGGGCAACAGAGAACGCCACCGCCGGCGACGCCGCGCCACTCGACGACGAGCACCGCCAGTTGATAAGCCGACTGGCCGGTACCTGACTCATTGGGTGGCGATCTCCTGCAGCCGGTTGTGCTTCGTGCCTCGGCAGGTCAGAATATTGACCCATGAGTGAGACGGTGCCGTTCTCGGATGCGAAGAGTCATCTCTCGGAGCTTGCCGATCGGTCGAGCAGGATCATGACCGGATCCTGGTCACCCGTAACGGGCGACCCTCGTTCGTGCTGATCAGCCCCGACGACCTCGAGTCGCTCGAAGAGACGCTCGACATCTTGCGCGATCCTGAGCTGACGGAATCCATCAGGCGATCGCGACGTGAGGCTGCCGCCGGTGAGCGCATCCGGGTGCGTGATCACCTGGCGAGTTGACCGTTGTACGAGGTCGACATCACACCGGAGGGGCTGCGTCATCTCGACCGACTCCCGTTGAAGGTGCGAGATGCCGCGATTTCGCTGATGTCGGGGGCGCTGGCCGAGGCGCCACGTCGGGCGCCGCTCACCCGTTCTGGGATCAGGCCACGATGCGCTCGGCGACGAAGGTCCCTTCGAACTGGCCGACTTCGTCGCCCGTCGCGCCATCGAATTCGGTGGCAGTGAACGTCCCGTCGATCGTTCCGTTGCCTCGAAGGGTGCCGATGAGTTGCAACCTCGCCGTGCCGCCTGCGGACCCCGGCCCGCCCTGGCCGGGAAAACCCGACCACAACGTTGCCTGGAACCCGTTGCCCCCGGTTCGCGCCCAGCTGCCCGTGAATGGAGGTCCGGCCGGGTTGATGTCGTGGATGATGGCGACACCACCCGTCGCAAAGCTCGCCACGCTCATCGTATCCGGTTCACCCTCGATGGTGACCGTCGCCATCCAGCTTCCGTTCAGTTTCCGCCGCCGATTGTCGTCGTCATCGTCGTGGTCATCGTCGGCATGTGCCGAAGACGCCATTGCCGTCGTTGTCAATGCCACCCCACCAGCAGCGACACCGACCGTGCGCAATATCTCGCGTCGCCCTATCACTTGCCTGTCCATGAGTACCCCCAAAGGTAGATGTTCACGCGTATGCTGCGCCTTTTCCGTCGCGCAACGCAAGCCCCACTCTGCATTCCGAACGAGATTTTTCGGAGATCGGCCTTCAGCCTTCAGCGTCACTCCGTGAAATTACTCTCACACAACACGTCCACAGGGACACGAACACAGAACCGGTCCAACGACGCCTGCGCGTCGTCGATGCTGATGTCATCGGGAGGTGTCCGCCACCATCGTTGCGCAGCCGTGTCGTTGGCTTTCTCGACCACGCCTTTGCGGTTCCCGCGCCGTGGCGGACAGATCGCCAACGACACCCCATAGTGCTTGGCGACACCAGCAAACGACGGCGTCACCCGCCCCGAGCCGGGAGATCGGGATCACCTTGTACTCCCAGCTGCCCGTTTGCGGAAGGACCGGGGATTTCGCCACAATCTCCCGTGCCTGTATTCGCTCGAGCCTCGAGGGCGGAGAAGTAGGCGCATCGGCTCCGGCGACGCGAAGTCCCATATTTGCGCTCCCACTAGCACTGGCCGCATCCCGGATCGCCGGGATGGCGTCGGCGATCGACCCGAGCGGCTAGGGTCGCTCAGCTGCACAACCGTTCAGTCACTCGGGGCCGCCGCCGAAACCGATCTCATTGCCATCGGGATCATGGAACGTGACCTTGCGGACGCCGTTGTCGTACGTCTCCCGCGTCGTGGGCTCGATCCCACGAGCGACGATCTCATCGACCACGGTGTCAAGGTCGTCGACGAAGACGGTGACGGCCCCGTGACCGGCGTTCTCCGGCTGCTCCTCGACGGCGATCGACCGGTTCTCGGCGAGCTCCCAAACCTCTTCGGTGTCATGAGCCACAAAGGAGGACTCGCCGAGGAGCCGCACGTACCATGCCTTCGCAGCTTGAAAGTCCCGCACGTGGATCTCAGCAAACAGCGCAAGTGCCATGCCGCGACCCTACAAACTGAGGATCGACGACGTCGTCGGAGTGGCACAGAGCGCATCTGGCGCCAGCGAAACATCCCATAATCTCGTTCCCATATACGCTGGGACGGCAGGGAAGTAGGCCGCTGGCTTGTCAGTGGTTGTGGTCGGTACCCGGTGCTGGCCTGAGGTTTCTCGCCGGTCGCGGTCACTTCTGCTGGTGTCGCCAGCGCATGCCTGACGATGAACGACCGCTGAACCACGGGGTCGGGGCGGCCGGACAGTGTCGGAGGGCCGGCTGAATGACGCTGCGGTAGAAGTCGCGGCGATCACGCCGAGCGTCCGACGAACTGGTCGCGAGGAGCGTGCGCAGATGCTTCGTGGTACGGGTGTTCTGTGCGCCGGATCTTCCTTGCGTCGAGCGCTCCGAGCGGCCAATGTAAGAGACGAGGAGATCAGTCATGGGCGACGTGATGAACCGGTTGCTCGTCGCGATGAACGCACACGACCTCGATGCGTTCGTCGCGTGTTTCGCGCCGGACTACCGAAGTGAGCAGCCAGCGCATCCCAGCCGAGCATTCGAGGGCACTAGCAAGGTGCGCGAAAACTGGGCGAGCGTATTTTCTGGCGTCCCCGACTTCAACGCGGAGCTCGTGTCGAGCGCGACCGCCGATGACGGCGTCGAGATCGGGGAATGGCGCTGGCGGGGGACTCACACCGACGGTGCGCCTTTTGCCATGCGGGGAGTCACTGTGATGGGGATCGCCGGCGAGCAAATCGCGTGGGCCCGTCTCTACATGGAGACGATCGACAGCGATGACGCCGATATCGACGAGATGGTGAGGGAGACCTATCGTCCGCCACGTACTCCGTGACGTTTGCTGGATGAATCCCAGGCGGTGACCTCGCGGTCTGACTCCCGAGTAGCGATATCTGAAGCTGGGGTTCACCGAGCGCTCAGCTCACGTGGTGCACCTCGGCCAGTCCGTATACCGGGGTCGACATGCCCTCCATGCGGGCCTTGATCTGCAGGGAGAGGAACTGGCTGTAGTGCCGAGATTGATGCAGGTTGCCGCCGTGGAACCACAGCCCCTCCTGGCGAGTCGGCTTCCACATGTTGCGCTCTTCCCCCTCCCACGGGCCTGGGTCCTTGGTGGTGTTCGAGCCGAGGCCCCACACCTTGCCGACCTTGTCGGCGACGTCTTGGGAGATGAGTTGGGCGACCCAACCGTTCATCGAGGAATAGCCGGTCGCAAGGACGATCAGGTCGGTTTCGAGTTCGCTCCCGTCGGTGAGCACGACCGAACGCGGGCGGATTTCGGCGATGCTCACGCCGCTGCGTAGCTTGATGTCGCCGTTGGCGACCAATTCCGACGCACCGACGTCGATGTAGTAGCCGGACCCGCGGCGAAGGTACTTCATGAACAGGCCCGAGCCGTCTTCGCCCCAGTCGAGCATGAAACCGGCCTTTTCCAGGCGCTGGTAGAAGTCGGCGTCGAGCCGTGCCATCTCTTCGTACACCGGGATCTGG
>JANNHY010000134.1:0-31494 GCA_031404635.1 Ilumatobacteraceae bacterium | reverse complement strand
CGACTATCTGCGCGCCGCCCACGAGGCGATGATGGTCGGGGGTGATTGCTGCTACTGCGCGGCGAGCACACAGATCGTCGAGCGCCTGGCGGCCGAGGGCATCCCGGTCGTTGGCCACGTCGGCCTGATCCCGTCGAAGCGAACGTGGACGGGTGGGTTCAAGGCGGTCGGCAAGACGCTCGACACGGCGAAGCTGGTCTACCGGCAGGTCAAGGACCTCGAGAACGCTGGCGCGTTTGCTGTCGAAATCGAGGTCGTGCCCGAGGCGATTGCCACCGAGATCGCCAGGCGCACCTCGCTGATGCTGTTCTCGATGGGGGCTGGAGCCGGCTGCGACGCCCAGTACCTGTTCTCGACCGACATCCTCGGCTACACCGACTGGCACACACCGCGGCATGCCAAGCAGTACCGCGACTTCCGTGCCGAGTTCCAGCGACTCCAGCGCGAGCGGGTCGGTGCGTTCTCCGAGTTTGCAGCCGATGTCGACTCGGGTATCTACCCGCGACCCGAGCACAACGTCGCCGTCAGCGACGAGGTCCGCGAGCAGTTCCTGGCGTTCCTCGACGCCGAGGGTCGATGAACAGGCCGGCCCAACCAATCAGGTATCGACCTCATCGCCGGGCACGGGGTTGTCATCGCCAGGGTTCCCCGACTGGCCGCTGATCCCGTCACTTGGTTGTTCCCCGGCTGCACGTTTGCCCCTCCGGCGGATCCGTCCGGGCTTGGTTGGTAGTCGAGCGAGGGTCGGTTGTTCGACGTTCATATCAGTCCAGACGCAGAACGAGCCGAGATATGACGGCAATGGCTATATGACGTCAAGAATCCGGCGACCCTCCCAACGGTCGTGCACCATGGCTGCGTTCCGCGCGTTTCGGCTGTGCTGTGCGGCGGCTACTTCGGGCACGCCGATAGGTTGACTACAAAGTGCATCACCAACGAACCGAGGGCCAACGGGCTCCGTTGCACCGGTTGTTCAGAGGTGTGTCAGGGCGCGATGCGCCGCCTTGTTCGGCGACTTGCCGCGAACGGTTCCCGGGCTCTCACGACCCCCCAGGAGAACCGCAATGTCAATCCTCGAAACGCACGCTTCGGCGGCGCCCATCATCCTCACCCACGAGTTGTCGATCACCGGCACGGCGGCGGAGGAATTGTGGGAGGCATACCGCACCAACTTCGAGCCGCTCGCCGGCCTCGCCGTCCTACAGCACTTCTATTCGCGCGATGAGGTGCTCGCAGAACTCCTCAACCCGCGCATCACCAAGATCGTCGGCTGGCAGGCCGACCTTCCCGTCGGCTTGGCAATGGTCACCAACAGCTTGGAGGATGTGCCGCAGATCTCTCCCGCGTTCCTGCGATCGAAGTACCCGGAACACGCCGCCCGGAACGCCATCTACGTGGGGATCCTGGTGATGGTGGCGCCCGGTGTGCGTGGCCTGACGCTCTTCGGACGTCTGTCCACCGAGCTGTGGCAGGTGCCTGCCCGTGTCGGTGGCGTACTGGTCTTCGACGTCTGTGACTTCAATCGCGAGGTGTTCGGCGCTGAAAGGCTGGCGCAGCGGATCGCCGACAACTTCCCCCGTTCGGCGGTCCACGTCCTCGACCGCCAGACGTGGTACGTGGCGGAGCTGCCGGAACCGATACCCGGATATCCGAGGGTGTAGCTGCGTCGTAGCGAGTTCAGGGCACGCGGGTCCCCAGGGCCGTGTGCCCGCCAACTCCCAGTCGGGTCACGGTCGGCGGCACTTCGTCGAACGGCACCGCGGTCGCGAACATATAGCCCTGCGCCTCGGTGCAGCCGAGTTCGAGCAAGCGACGCGCCTGGTCGTTGGTCTCGACGCCTTCGGCGACGGTGACAAGTCCGAGCGCGGACGCCATCGCGACGATCGCGGCCACCAACGACGAGTCGGATTGGTGATGGCCGAGACCCGACACGAACGAGCGGTCGATCTTGACCCCCGAGACCGGGAACCGCTTGAGGGTCGACAGCGACGAGAAGCCGGTGCCGAAGTCGTCGACGGAGAGGCGGACACCCAGTGACCGCAGGCCGACCAACACGCCGGCGGTCGATACCGAGTCCTCCATCATCACGCTCTCGGTGATCTCGAGCCACAACGCGTCTCCCGGCAGATCGTGGCGGACGAGCGTCTCGGCCACGGTGTCGACGATGTCGCTCTCGCGAACTTGCCGCGGTGAGAGGTTGACCGACATGTAGAGCCCTTCGCCGCCAGGGATGGTGCGGCGCCAATGGGCAAGGCTGCGACAGGCCTCGTCGAGCATGAACGCGCCGAGCGCAACGATGAGGCCGGACTCCTCGGCGACGGGGATGAACTCCGAGGGTGAGACCATCCTCTCGTCGTCCTCCCACCGTGCCAGTGCCTCGAACCCGATCACGTTGCCGCTCGGCAACTGGACGACGGGTTGGTAGTAGGCGACGATCTGGCCCGCTGACAATGCCCGGCGGAGACGCCGTTCCAACTCGACCCGTCTGGCGATGCGTTCCAGCATCGACGCGTCGAACACCGTCACCGCGTTGCGGCCGGCGTCCTTGGAGCGATACATCGCGGTGTCGGCTTCTCGGATCAGCGTCGCCGCATCATCGAATTCCGAACCGCACGAGATAGCGATGCCAATCGACACCGAGATGAACACTTCACCGGCGTCGAGCAGGAACGGTGAGCTCAGCACCCGCCTGACGCGATCCGCCAGTCCGGCTGCTCCTGACGCGTCGAGGCCCGCGGCGACGACCAGGAACTCGTCGCCCGCGATCCGCCCGACGACGTCGTCTCTCCGTAACGCGTTGCCGATTCGCTCGGCGGCGTGAATCAGCAACTGGTCGCCGACGGTGTGACCCATCGAGTCGTTGACGAGCTTGAACTGGTCGAGATCGAGGAACATCAATGCAATTGGCTGCCCAGTGTGCCGCGACTCGCTCAGCATCGCGTCGATGTGCTTGACGATCAAGACGCGGTTGGGCAGGCCGGTGAGATCGTCATGATTGGCCTGATGTGTCAGCTGGGAGCCGAGCGCGGCCTGCTCCTTGGTCGCTCCCGAAAGCCGCATCATCGCCGACAGTGCGAGTACGAGGGAGATCACGGCTGTCACGGAACGGGCGAACGAAGCGTCACGGATGGCGAGGACCACGATCGGGGCCAGCAGCGCACCAGCCACGGCGATGAGCCGACCGCGACCGATCGTGCTGACGGGCCGACGCGCCGGCCGGTCGATGAGGTGCATCGACGGGAGCAGCACGGCCGTTCCGATCGCCGCCGGCACCAGCAGATATGGCACCTCGAGCAGCCGCCCGTTGACGACGATCCACCCGGCGTCGCCGAGTGCGAAGACGATGTCGCCGACCAGTAGCGACGCCGTGCCACCGAGCAGCAGCGAGAACGCCGGCGACCGCCGCCCCGACGAGAACGCGAGCCGGGCCGCCAACACCAAGAGACACATCGAGATCACCGGGTAGATCCCGATGGCGATCCGGGCCATCACCCACGAGCCCTCGATGTGCACCGTGGGCAGGATAAACAGCTCATTGAGGAACAGCAGGGCGCCGGCGCCGAGCATGACTCCGTCGAGCCGTGCGCCATAATCGTCAGGTGCGCGGCGCGCTCGCAGCAGGCCGTACAGGGCGATGCCGAACAGTGCGTAGCCCGGAAGGGCGAACAGATCGGGGACCAACGACCGGTTGACGGTCAGGTCACCGGTTGCGCCGGTGACCTCACGGGCGACGCCGGCGATCGCCCACAGCAGCCCGGCCAGAACCATCGCCCACCACGGCCAACGCAGCGTTGGGCGGTACCGCCGAAGGCCGATGAAGGCACACACGATGCCACCGACGATCACCACTGGGTAGGTGACGGCGCCCACTACACCCACGGCGTGCGCGGCGATGACCGCGATGAAGGCGCCGGCCGAGAGCCACGCGGTGCGGGGGAAAGCGAAACCAGAGGTCTTCGCTTCTTTCGTCACCCGATCACCGCCTTTAGCGCAAGCTCGATGACGGCACACCTCGTCACGAACAGCCGATCTGGCCATTCGTTCCTGCCCGGTCAGCGTACAGGGCAAACGCCGCCCAACCTCATTTGCAGCGGTGGTTCAGTCACCAGGCGTGAGAATTCCTCGCCGTGGATCCTCGGTTCTGTTTGTAGGGTCAGTTCGACGTCGGCTCGATTCGTTCCACCGTCCCAACTCGGTCAATGGCCTTGTCGAACGAGGCGATCCGGTTGATGCCCGTCGACTCGGCACAGGCGACGAGGTAGGCCTCGGCGAAGTCGATGCGCTCGATCTCATAGACCTCGAGCGCTCCCAGCAACAGCGCCGGGTCCACCGTGATCACGGAACGCAGAGCAACGAGAGATCTCATCGCGGTGGCGACTTGTTCGCCTGGCGCCTTGTAGAACGACTCCAAGACGTACACGGTTTCGGCGACGATGAGGTCGGCCAGGAACAGTGCCGGCTCGGTCGCTGGATAGGCCGTCGCTCGGGCGGCCAGGTCCGCAGGATCGCCGGTGAGGTGGCGAACGAGGATGTTCGTGTCGACGAAGGCACTCACTGCTGTCGGGTTGACCGGGTTGCTCGTGTCTTGCGGATGACGTCGTCCCACGCGACGTTGCGCTTGGCAGCGGGAACCTTGATCGTGCCGGCGAGCGTCAAGAAGTCGGAAGTCCGAGCGAGAACAGCACGGTTGCCTTCAACGCGGAACAGGACCTCGTCACCCTCCGCGATCCTGAGCGCATCACGCACGAGCTTGGGAACCGTGACTTGCCCTTTCGAACTCACCCTTGCTGCAATCTCCATGCCAGCCTCCTTACATGCATCGCGAAGTAAGGATACACCTACCGGTCGGCCGGCGAACGCCGCGAATCACGTGACGTTCTTGCACAAGCAAATCTGTCAGGGCAGTATGCGCCGATGGAATCGGCTGATGTGCTGACGTTGGCCGAGGCACTGGACCGCTTGCCGAAGGTTGAGCTGCACTGTCACGTTGAAGGGACGATGCGTTCGGCCACGCTGGTCGAGTTGGCCCGCCGAAACGGCGTGACCTTGCCGACCGAGGATCCGACGGAGCTGTATCAGTACGAGTCGCTCGACGGGTTCCTCCGCGTGTTCTGGCTGGTGCAGTCGACACTCGTCACACGCGACGACTGGGCACGCCTCGCCTATGAGAGCGTGATCGATGGCGCCGTTCACGGCTTGGTTCATCGGGAGTCGTTCTTCTCGCCGGCACGGCACCTCGCGGGCGGCCAGGATCTCGCCGACATCATCGCCGGCCTCGACGAGGGGATCGCCGCCGCCGAAGCCGAGACTGGCGCGACATGTCTGCTGATCGCCGACATGGACCGGGCATTCGGACCTGCGGTCGGGCTGGCATTTGTGGAGTCGCTGGCCGAGCTGCGACGTTCGCACGCCACCGGCATCGACCGCGTCATCGGCGTCGGGATGGACTCGACCGAACTCGGGATCGACCCGGTGTCGTTCTTGCCTGCCTACCGGGCAGCCCGTGCTGCAGGTTTCCGGCTCACCGCACACCAGGGGGAGAACTCACCGGCCGCGGCGATCGCAGCGTGTATCGACGTACTCGGCGTCGAACGTGTCGATCATGCCTTGACGATCCTTGGCGACCCCGAACTGGTCAAGCGCGTCGCCGACAGTCGGATTCCACTGACCGTGTGCCCGACCTCGAACGTGCGCATTGCCAACGCGTTCGAGCGGTTGGAGGATCACGTCTACCCGCAGATGCGAATGAGCGGATTGTTGGCCACGCTGAACACCGACGACCCAGCGCTCAGCAATCTCGATCTCGGAACCGAGTACAGCGCCGTCGCGGCCGCGTTCGGCTGGGGCTGGGACGACATGGTGGCGATCGCTCTCGATGGCGTGGAAGGTTGCTGGCTCGACGAATCGGGCAAGGCTGCTCGCCGGCGGGAGATCCGCGCCGCGGCCGCCGCCCTTGCGCCCGACGGATCAGACGCCGAGGGATGACCTGACGTCTGGGCCGCGATCGAGGGCGCGATCGACGGCGGTCCGGTAGGTCGCCTCGTCGCGCCGGTTGGCGAAGGTCACCCTCGCCGTCCCATCGGCGTCTATCCGCACCGTGTGAACGAGCGCAGGCGGCACCGGGAGCGAGCCGACCGCCTGCCCGGCCCCGATCAGCGACGCCGCGGTGTGCTCCCAGCGCCGCCCGATCGCGGCCGGCGCAGCCGGGGGGAACACGAAGAATGTCTTCGGCAGGTGTCCACCGGTAACCACCTGTCCGAGTTCCCAAGCCAGCCCCTCGGTCTCACCGGTCGCGATCGCGAGGATTCCGGCCTCATCCATGCGATTCGCCACCTGATCGCGCCAGGTCTCGTCGGACAGGTGCTCGCGCGCTGCGCCGAGCGAGGCCAGCGATCGCCCGGGACGTCCGACGGCGACGACGGGTCCGTAGGTGTTGAGCTCCCAGGCGACCGCTTCCTCGAACGGATCGGTGCCGCGCAGGGAGAAAAGCTCGAGCAGCGGTCGTCGTGCCGAGGCGATCGTGGGTAGCGGCAGGCTGTCGTCGTCGAATGATCGTAGGTACAGCGCAGCCTGGCGGTGGTCGACCTCGAGCACGCGCTTTGTGCCCGAGCGACCGAGCGCTCTGGCGATGCGGAACAACCCTCCGCCGAGCACCGCGACGACGAAGCCGCCGATGCCGAACACGATCCCCACCGTGCGCGGCGCCACCCCGAGCAGGTCGGACCATTTGAGCTGCGCCAGGCTGGGCCGGAGCACGACGTACCGCAATCCCTTGAGCGCGTACCCCACCCCAAGTCCGAGCACGGCGAGCGAAAGCAGGCCGACCAGCGCGCCCCCTGGTCGAGGGAGCACAAACTGGCGGGGCGGCGCCGCCGCTCCCAGCATGCCGAGCTCGCGACGCTGCCACGTATGGGTCAGCACCAGCCCGCCCACGAACGCGAGCACGGCGACGGCGACACCCTGCCAGGCGAAGTCGCCGGCGAGCGCCACCACGCCGACGTTGACCGCGCCCAACTGTCCGCCGGCGACGATCGCTCCGTGGTGTCGCAGCCGCGTCGCGTCGCGGTCGAGCGCGATCGCGGTGCCATCGCCAACGCCGTCGACGACCGGGCCGGCGGACGGGCGGGTGCCGCCCGCCCAGCGTCGGCTGACGCGACGGGCGCGCAGCCGGGCCACGGCCGTCGATCCTCCCGCGGCAGCGGTGACCAGTGCGGCGCTCAAGGCCAGGCCCAACAGCTTCGATGGCGTGTCGGGGAACTCGTAGGCATCGGTCCCGCCCGACGGAAGGCGGGGCGCGGTGAGTCGCGTCAGATCGGCTGCGAGTGCTGCCGCCCGCTCGGCGCGAACGCCGTCGGCGTGGGTGACGAGGACGAGCACGAACACGTCGCCGCGCCGGAACGCGGTGCCGATCTGGTCGGCGGCCTCGTCGCGGCCGGTGTAGGTGACGACGTCGGGCACGTCGTCGAGCGCGTCGGTCGACACGACGTCGGCTCTGCTGGGGTGTGTCGATTCGCCCAGCGACGCGGCGGCGAAGATGTCGTAGGGGTATTTCGTAACGCTCACCGCGCCGAGGAGCTGACCGGTGTCGTCGCTCCACACGCGCGTGGCGGTGAACGCGTTCTCGCTGAGGAAGTCGGCGACCTCGTTCTGGATGTCGTCGACGCCCCGCAACTCGTCGTTCCCGGTGATCGTTGCCGACGACGTCAGGCCGTACACGGCCGGCGGTTCGGCGGGCAGCATCGCCACGACCTCGCTTTCGGCCGCGGTCAGTTCGCCCCCGGTCGTCTCGTCGGGTGGTGGCGGGCCTCCGGCCGCGGCGATCTGCCGATCTGCCAGCCCGCGGACGAACAACACCGGGTCGAGGTCGCTCGCGCTGTCGGTCGTGAGCGTGAAGATGAAGATGTGATCGCGAGCCGCAAAGATCAGCGACGCGAAGCCGTCACCGTGCTCGAAGCCGGCCGGAACGAACCACGCGGCGATATCGAGCGATGGCTCGTCGACGACAGCGAAGTCGGGGTTATCACCGGAGAACACCTGGAACATCTGGCGCACGCCCGGTGGGTCGGTGACGGCGAACCCGTCGAGGTCGACCCGGGCGTGGTCGCTCTCGAAGGTGCGGGTGAGCGATTCGAGCGGGCCGGGTTTCTCGCCGACGAGCGTGAAGTCGGACCCTACGTCGGACAACAGCACCTCGCCCACCGCAGGCACGGCGCCCACGGTCGGATGGGCGACGATGACGCTCCCGACGAGGACAGCGCCGAACACGATGGCGGCCGAACGCGCAGCACTCACGGCGCGAACTCTACGCCAGCGCGTGTTGGCCGGGCGCAAGTTCGTCGCCGCGGCGCTTGGCCCACTCGTCGCTCAAGACCGAGTCGCGGTCTGATCCGCTCCATCATGCCCTGCGAAAGGACCTTCGCCCTTGGGCTATGGGTCGTGATCCCCGTACCGTCGATGGCGTCGGGTCGGCCGATTTCCCTCGGTGTCCGCCCGCGAGAGGAGGACGTGATGGTCATTGTCAAGCAAGCTGCGGCGGCGTTTCTGGCCAACAATCGCATCGCCGTGACCGGCGTGTCGCGCAAGGCTCAAGGTCATGGCGGCAATGCCGTGTACAAACGGCTCCGTGCCCGTGGCTACGAGGTTTTCGCGGTCAACCCCAACGCCGACGAGGTCGAAGGCGATCGTTGCTACCACGACCTCAAGGGCATCCCGGGCGGCGTCGACGCGGTCGTGATCGCCACCCGGCCAGACGTTGCCGAGGCGACGATGCGCGAGTGTGCCGAACTCGGCATCAAACAGACGTGGATGCATCGCGCGTTCGGCGAGGGCAGCGTTTGTGGCGAAGCGACCGTATACGGCCGCGACCACGGAATCACCGTGATCGATGGTGGATGCCCGTTGATGTTCGATCCGACCGCCGACTTCGGTCACAAGATCATGCGCTTCGTGCTCACCCACAAGGGCAAGGTGCCCAAGACCGTGTGACCGGCGCCCGATCGGTCAGCGGCCGCGGCCGCGAACGCGGTCGATCTGACGGCGGTCTCGTTTCGTCGGGCGGCCAGCACCGCGGTCACGCAACGCGAACACGGGTTGGGACGGGTCGTCGCGTTCGGGTGGGGGAGGGCTGTGATCGTCGAAGCACTCGGCCGCGATCTCGGCACCGACCCGCTTCGTGATCACCTGGGTGACGTCGACGATCCGCTCACGCTGGTTGACGCGTGCTTCCACGTGATCGCCCACTCTCACATGTGAGGACCGTTTCGCCGCTTCGCCGTTGATCCTCACATGACCGCCACGACAGGCCGCGGCGGCATCCGAGCGGGTCCTGGTGATCCGCACGGCGTGCAGCCACTGGTCGATGCGTACTGAATCGATACGAGAAGTCTGGCATCGCCCGTCTCGCCGCGAGAAGATGGCCGCATGAGCGAACTCTCGATGTCGAAGCAGGAGCGCGACGACTTCCTCGCCGCGCTACACGTCGGTGTCCTGGCCGTGGAACGCCCGGATGGCCCGCCTCTGGTGACGCCCGTCTGGTACCGCTACATTGCGGGCGGCGCCGTCGAATTCAACACCACAGGCTCGACCGAGAAGGCGAAGCTGCTCGAGCGGTCGGGTCACGCCACTTTGTGCGCGCAGCGCGAGGAGTACCCGTACGCATACGTGACGGTGGACGGCCCGGTCGAGATCGAGGAGACGGATCGGGCGACGCGCGTCGACATCGCCACGCGCTACCTGGGAACCGAGATCGGCACCGAGTATGTCGACGGCAGTCCCGACGCCGACGACCTCGTCATCCGTTTGCGTCCGGCGCGATGGCGGACGGCCGACTTCTCCAAGGAGTACCCCGCCGGCGGCTGACGAATCAGGTTGGGAGAGCCAGGCGCCGATCGAGGTCAAGCAGAGGCTTGCCGTTCGAGCCACGATTGGAGGGTGTCGGTGGTCCAGGTGGCAATCCCTGTTCCGAGGAAATCGTTGTCGTTGGTCCAGATGTCGGCCGCAAGTGCGAGGGCGCTGGCGACGACCGCCCAGTCGTCGGGATCACGAAGTGATCTTGCCAGCGCCTCGGCTTCAAGCGGGGAGTAGATGGCCTCGTCGAGGATGACGATGTTCGCTTCGACGGCTTCGAAGCAGGCCAACGCGAGGTCGTCACCGATCGCCCGGTCGAGGCCGCGGCGACGGATGAACGCGGCGATGCGGCGAGGGAGTTCGACGCTCGCCTCGCCCCACATCCGCTCGGGCAGGAACAACTCCGAGCGGTCGTCGCCGAGACGTTCTCGCCCCGAGGCACGGAGCAGTTCGCCGACGAGCACGTTCGTGTCGACGACGAGCCGCATCAGCGATTACGTGACCTGCGGGAGACCTCACGAACGAGGTCATCCTCGCTGAGGCCGGAACGAGTCATGACGTCGTCGACAACGGTGCCGAGCCGACCGAGAGCTTCATGGCCTGCCCGCCGGTCCTTGGCGGTGATCGGTACGAAGAAACCAATGGGCTCGCCGTGCCGCTCGATGACGAGTGTCTCACCTGCGGCCATGAGTAATGTCGCCTGATCTCTGAACTCCCTGACTCCGATCGATCTCACGACCCACCTCCTTTGATGTGACCACAAGTGTAGCCACAAATCGACCGCTCCACGGCCGCGCCCGTGGTAGGGGGTTATCCGGTTGCTTCGGGGGGGAGGTGACTTCCGGCCCTGGCGCCGGGGTATCCGGATGCTGGAGAATCAATTGTGCAATTGCTGAACGCCGACAGAGTTCAGGCGGCCGCCATCAGTGATCCTGCGACGCAGCGCGTGATGGCTTGGCTGTGCCGCGGGTACTTGGTGGCCGGCATGTTGTTGACGGTGGTGTACTTCGTCGTGCCGACCGAGCCCGCCAAGCTGGTGGTCTGGCCGATCATCGGTTGGTCGTCGGTGCTCGCCATCCTCGTCGGCGTCGCCGTCAACCGTCCCGAGCCACGTTCGGCCTGGTATCTGCTCGCGGCCGGCGTGGCAACGCTGATCGTCGGCGACGACTTGTACAGCATCCGCAACTTCGTTCAGCACGCTGACGCGTTGTTCCCTTCGTATATCGACATCGTCTACTTGGCGATGTATCCGCTGTTGGTCGGTGGCTTGGCGCTGCTCGTGCACCGCCGATCGGTCGGCGGCGATCGATCCAGTGTGATCGACGCGAGCATCATCACCGCTGGTCTCGGACTGGTGTCGTGGGTGCTGCTCATAGCGCCGTACCTGCACAGTGGCGAGTTCAGCGTGTTCTATCGGCTGACGTCGATCGCCTACCCGATCGGTGACGTCGCTGTGCTGGCGATCGCGGTGCGGTTGGCGGTGGGCGGTGGCCGCCGCCCGGGCGCGTTCTGGTTGCTGACGGGAGGTCTCGTGGCCCTGCTCGGCGCCGACGCGCTGTACGGCTATCTCAACCTGTCCGGAACCTTCTCCGAGCACAGCCCGGTCGACGTCGGTTGGATCGCCTTCTACGTGGCATGGGGCGCGGCAGCATTGCATCCTTCGATGCGGGGGCTGTCGACGGCGACACCAGGCACCGAGCAGATCAGCGCCGGCCGGGTGCTCGTCATCGGGGGCGCCGTGCTGGTGCCCCCGGCAATACTGTTCACGCAGGGTGCTCTCGGCAACGTCACGGATCCTCTTGCCATCGCCCTCACCGGTGGCCTGCTGATCATCTTGGTACTGGTTCGTATCGTCAGCCTTGTCCGTGAATCCGCCGACAGGCGTAGCAATGCCCGGTTGCAGACTCTCGTCGACAAGACCTCCGATGCCATCGTCGTGGTCGATGGCCAGGGGCGCATCCAGTACCACACGCCCTCGACCGAACGGATGCTCGGACGTCATGCCGCCGAGCTCGACGGCACGCGGCTCGGTGATGTGCTGGAAGCGGCCGATGGTAATCGTCTCGACGCGATGTTGGTGAGCCACGCCGCGCCGGCGACCATCGAATGGCGAGTTCGGCACACCGACGGTGGATGGCGTGATCTCGACGTGATCGTCGACGACCTACGGGGGACGGCCGACATCGACGGGATCGTGTTCACCATGCGCGACGTCACCGAGCGCAAACAGTTCGATCTGAAGCTCCGCCGCCAAACGCTGCATGACTCGCTGACCGGGCTGCCGAACCGGATGCTGTTCATCGATCGAATCGATCAAGCGCTGCGCCGTGGCGAGCGTCGTAACGGGTCGGTGGCGGTGTTGGTCCTCGATCTCGACGACTTCAAGATGGTCAACGACAGTCTCGGCCACGCCGCCGGCGACGACTTGCTGAAGGCCGTCACCGCTCGTCTGGTCACGGTCACACGCTCCGCAGACAGCCTCGCTCGCCTCGGCGGTGACGAGTTCGGGTTCTTGTTGGAGAACGGCGATGTCGACGACGGTTCCGAGCTCGCCGCGCTGCGGATCCAGGCCGCGCTGCGGGCACCGTTCCGCGTCGGCGACAGCGAGATGCAGGTGCACGCCAGCATCGGGATCGCGACCGGTTCGCTGCGGACCCACACCTGTGATGACGTGCTGCGCGACGCTGATCTGGCGATGTATTTCGCCAAACGAAAAGGCAAGGACCGATTCGAGTTGTTCTTCCCGGCGATGCACGAAAACGCCACCCGCCGTCTCGAGGTCGTCGCCGATTTGTTGGGCGGCATGGATCGAGGCGAGTTCGTCGTCTACTACCAACCGATCGTCGACACCCGCAACGGACACATCCTCGGCGCCGAGGCGCTGGTGCGCTGGCAGCACCCGCGTCGTGGCTTGGTCGGACCGGACGAGTTCATCCCCGTCGCCGAGACAACGGGATTGATCGCTCCAATCGATCGCTGGGTGCTCAACGACGCCTGCCGTCAGACCAAAATCTGGAAAGTCAACGGTCTCGCCGACGACTCGTTCTACATCAGCGTCAATCTCTCGTCCCAACATCTCCAGGACCCGAGCATCGCCGAGCACGTCAGCGACGCGCTCGCCGTATCCGGGATCGCCCCCGATGCGGTGGTGCTCGAAGTCACCGAAACCGGACTCGTAGACGATGTTGACTCCGCCGGTGCCGCACTGGCCGGCCTCAAGCGCCTCGGCGTGAGGATCGCCGTCGACGACTTCGGCACCGGCTATTCGTCGCTCACCCACCTCATCAAGTTCCCGATCGACATCCTCAAGATCGACAAGTCCTTCGTCGATCGAGTCGCCGACGGGGCAAACGGAGAAGTGATGGTCCGCGCAGTCGTCGACCTCGCCCACACCCTGAGCCTCAAGGCAATCGCCGAGGGAGTCGAACACCCCGATCAAGCCCGAGCACTCGAACGCCTCGGTTGTAACGTCGCCCAGGGCTACCTGTTCGCCCCGCCGGTGCCGGCGCCCGACATGACCGCGCTGCTCGCCCAGCAATCTGTCAGCAGTGACTTCCTGGGGCCCGACATTCGCGCGGATGTCGAGCAAAGCGCGATTTCGGAATCGCAGGTTCTGCTGTCGCGCCCGTAGCGCCTCACTGGTCGCGAGACCAGCCGCCCGATTGGCCACGCTACGGTTTCCCGTTGTGTCCCCGAGCAGTGATGCGTTGTTCTTGCCGAGCGCCGACGAGCTGCTGGCGCACAACGCCAAGTACGTCGAGACGTTCGCCGACCACGACCTCGCCCTGCAGCCGCGCCGAAAGCTGGCGGTGGTCGCGTGCATGGACAGCCGAATGGACATCTTCGAGATGCTGGGACTCGCCCACGGCGACGCGCACGTCATCCGCAACGCCGGCGGCGTGGTGACCGACGATGTGATCCGCTCGCTGGTCATGTCGCAGCGATTGCTCGGGACGCGCGAGATCATCCTGCTGCACCACACCGACTGCGGAATGCAGCGGGTCGTCGGCGACGTGCTCAAGGACGAGATCGAGGCCGAAACCGGCATTCGCCCGGCTTGGGCGATCGAGAGCTTCAAGGATCCCTACCAGAACGTGCGCCAGTCGATCCGCCGGCTACAGGTCAATCCCTTCATCCACCACAAGCAACACATTCGCGGCTTCGTCTACAGAGTGGAAAGCGGGCACCTCGACGAGGCGGTGCCGTGAGGCGATCTCCACGCGGTCCAGGTGGCATTCTACGGAATTGGCGCGTGGGCGATGTTTCGTTTGCAGCTGAGCGGGGTATGCGTGGGAGACGAAGCGCGCCGACGACCTGGTCTCGCTTCCCCCAGGGTCCGACGTTGTCGGGCGTTCGCTGGAAAGTAGGCCGATAATGGCATCTGTGGTGATCTCTCGCCCTCAGTCGTCGAACGACTCCGGTCGTGAGTGGCCGTTGCATCGACGATTCATGCCGGCGGACGGTCGCGATGATCCGC
This sequence comes from Ilumatobacteraceae bacterium, assembly GCA_031404635.1. Classification (GTDB taxonomy): domain Bacteria; phylum Actinomycetota; class Acidimicrobiia; order Acidimicrobiales; family Ilumatobacteraceae; genus JAENVT01. Next base: position 17,171 of record JANNHY010000134.1, on the reverse strand, counting down.
TGGGCTGCGACGCCAGGCCGTCGTGGCGGGGCCGAGTCCACATGTTCGGGTTGTTCGCGGCGATCCCCGCACTGGCGTTGTTGATCGTGTTCGCCGACGGGGGTCGGGCGAGGGTGGGCGCCTCGATCTACGCCGCAGGAGTGTGCTCGATGCTCGCCGCTTCGACCACGTACCACCGTTGGGTCGACGACTTGCGGGCTCGAGCCGCATGGCGTCGCGCCGATCACGCCATGATCTTCGCGGCACTAGCCGGATCGACGACACCGGTCGTTCTGATCGTGATGCCGTCGAGATGGGGGATCGGCCTGCTGTCGGTCGTCTGGTCGGTGTCGGTGGTGGGTGCCGTGTTCAAGTTCGGCCGCTGGCGGGGCGGCGACAGGATCGGCACGGCGTTGATTCCTGCCGTGAGCGGGCTGGCAGCGCTGGCGCTACCGGCACTGTGGGTACAAGGCGGCGTTACACCGGCCATCTTGTACCTCGTGTCCGGTTCGCTGTACATCCTCGGGGCCAGGTGGTTCGCCAAAACGTGGCCGCGGTTGCGGCCGGCGGTGTTCTCGTACCACGAGGTCTGGCACGTCTTCACTGTCGCGGCCGCCGCCGCCCATTTCGCCGCTGTCTGGGCGATCTCGACCTGATCACGTAGCCGCGTATGCTCGCCGCGGTGATTGCTGATCTCACTCGTCGGTTCTCGGTGGACGGCGTGACGCTGGCGTGGGACCGCTGGGGGACGGGCACCGACGAATTGCCGTTTCTCTTCTGCCACGGCTTCTCCGGCTCGTCGCACGACTTCGCGCTCAGCATCGAGGATGTCGCTCAGTTCGGGCCGGTAGTGGCGATCGATCATCGTGGCCACGGCCGTTCCGAGAAACTCGGAGTGGTAGAGAGGTACTCGATCGACCGGTTGGCCGCCGACTTGATCGCGTTCATCGATGCCGAAGCCGGTGGGCCGGTGAACCTCCTCGGCCACTCGATGGGCGGCGCCATCTCCCTGCGTGTGACGCTCGCCCGTCCCGACCTTGTGCGCTCGCTGATCCTCATGGACACCAGCGGATGGTCGTTCGCGCCGCAGGATCCTCAACTCGCGTCGCTGATGGCTGCTTTCATCGCCTCGTTCGATCCGGCAGGCGGTCTTCCCGACTTCACCTCGCTGGCGAACCCGGAGACTGATTTGATCGCTGCGGCGACACCGACGCAGTGGCGGGCGCTAAACGAGCAGATGGCCTCCGGGTTCGACCCCTACGCGTTCAAGGCGCTGGGACTGGAGTTGTTCGACGGCAACTCGACATGGGTCCGAGCCCGGCTCGGGGAGATTGCCTGCCCGGTGAGCGTCATCGTCGGCGAGCACGACCATCCGTTCGTCGACCAGGCCGCGGAGTTGACCGCAGCGGTGCCGGACGGGCGGCTCACAGTGATTCCGGGCGCATACCACTCGCCACAGCTCACCCACCGAGCCGAGTGGACCGCAGCGGTGAAGGCCCATATAGACCGCGTCTGAATGTCGACTTCCGAGCCTGGGCTGTTCGCCAGCGCCCGAGTTCTGGCAACATTCCGAGTCGGAGGATTGATGATGTCAACTATCGAAGAACGCCCGACGGCTGGCCAAGCACTCGACACGCTCGTCCTGATCGGGACCACCAAGGGTTTGTTCACCCTGCGCGCCGGACCGGAGCGAGACACGTTCGCGCTCAGCGGCCCGACCTTTCCCGGCGAGGAGATCTACTCGACGTGCATCGACAATCGCGGGCCGCAGACGCGCGTGTTCGTGGGGTCGGTCAGCAACCACTGGGGGCCTGTGCTACGGCGCTCGGATGATCTCGGGGCCACCTGGCGGGAGGAGGATCACGCCGCGCTGGCGTTCCCCGACGACACCGGTGCGTCATTGGCTCGGGTCTGGCAGTTGACGCCGGGTCCCGCGGACCAGCCCGACGTCTTCTACGCCGGCGTGGAGCCGGCGGCGCTGTTCCGCAGCGACGACGGCGGCCGTACCTTCTCGCTGATGCGCGGCCTGTGGGACCATCCCCACCGGTCCCAATGGGTTCCGGGCGGTGGAGGCATGTGCTTGCACACGATCCTCGTCCACCCGACGGATCCGCAACGGCTCCTGATTGCCGTCTCGGCAGCGGGCGTGTACCGCAGCGACGATGGTGGCGAGACCTGGTCGGCGAGCAACCGCGGCATCGTGGTGCCGTTCATGCCCGACGCACCGGCGCCGGAGTTCGGTCAGTGCGTGCACAAGGTCGCCCGCGATGCCGATGATCCGGACCGTCTCTACCTCCAGCACCACGGAGGCATCTACAGCAGTGACAACGGCGGTGACTCGTGGGAGCCGATGACCAGCATCGCCGGGATGGACTTCGGGTTTCCGGTTGTCTCGCATCCGAGGTTGCCCGGCACCGCGTATCTGCTGCCGCTGGAGAGCGACGAGTACCGCTGCACGCCGGGCGGGCATTGCATCGTGTGGAAGACCGAAGACGGCGGCGAGACGTGGCGGGCGTTGACCAACGGTCTGCCGCAGCACGACGCCCATCTCACGGTCCTGCGTGACGGTTTCACGAGCGACGGCCTCGGGCAGTGCGGGCTGTACTTCGGGACCCGGACGGGCGAGTTCTTCGCATCGACCGACGACGGCGACAGCTGGCGTGAGCTTGCATCGCACCTGCCGCCGATCATGTCGGTGCGGGCAGCGCCGGTTCGCTGACCACGATGGATGTTCGAGTTCGGATCCCGACTCAGCTGCGGGACCTCGCCGCCGGCGCCAGCTCCGTTGTGGTCGTCGTCGACTCGACGCCGGCGACGGTCAGTTCGGTGCTCGATTCGTTGGCTGCCACGCACCCGGCGTTGGAGCGGCGGGTCCGCGACGAGAACGGCCACACGAGAGTCCACGTCAACCTGTTCGTCGACTCCGACAACATCCGCGATCTCGACGGTGCCGACACGACGGTCGCCGACGGTTCGGACGTCTCGATCATCCCTGCCATCTCCGGCGGGTGACGATCCGCAGCGGCCGGGCCGTCACGCCTTGGCGGGCTCCAGCAGGGATCAGAACTGCGGGATCAGCAGGACCTGCCCGACCGACAGCACGTCGGGAGTGGACAGCCTGCCGTTGATGGCCAGGAGTTGCGCGGGTGTGGTGCCGCTCGCTCGGGCGATGCCGATGATCGTGTCGCCAGACTTCACCGTGTACGCGGAGGTCGCCACGTCAGCTGTCGACAGCGGCCGTGCTCCGACCGGCAACCTGATGACATCCTTTTCGTGGATGACATCGAGGATCGCCGCACCGTTCACCGCGACGACGGCATCGACGGTGGTATTGAACGCGCGGGCGATGCCAAAGACGGTGTCCCCCAGCAATACCCGGTAGGTCAGCGGTCCGGGGAGCACCGTGGTCGACGGCGACGTGGTCACGGGCGGCGTCGCGACGGTCGTCGGAGGGAGCGTGGTCGGGGACAGCGTGGTAGGGGCGGGAGTGGTCGTGGTTGGGGCGGCGCCGAGGTTGCAGCCGTCGAGCGGGTCGCCTGACGGTTGGGCGAGTAGCGACCGCAGCGCATCGAGGTACACGGCGTACTTGAAACCTTGGATCGTCGTGTACCCGGCGACGTGGATGCCGAGTACCTCACCGGTCTCGGTGTCGAGGATCGGCGAGCCGCTGTCGCCACCGTTCGTCTGCAGGTTGTGCTGGAAGGCGCGGCGCGGAGTGACGAGATTTGTGAGGTTGATCTGCCCGACGTCACCGCGGATCGGGCGAGCCGGGGCGCGCCCGTCGCTGAACCCGATGAGGCCGACGGTGGTGCCCGAGGGGGGTTCGCGGTCGGCGAGGGGGAGGACGAATCCGCTGACCGACGGAGCGGAGAGCAGTGCAACATCCTCGGCGAGGTCCACTGCAATCGGTGTGGCGGGCAGCCGAGGGTCGCCGTCGAACCGGTCGACCGTCAAGCCGTATGTTCCCTCGATGACGTGCGCCGCGGTCGCGATCACGCCGGGCGCTACGAGGAAGCCTGTGCCGCCGCTCGTTCCGCCATCGCAGACGTTGGTGTGGATGCGGAACACTCCGCTCGACTCCGCCGCGATCACATCGACCCACGACGCGTACGTGGAAGTCGTCGGCGCCGGTTCGGTCGTGGTGGTCGGCGGCTCGGTGGTGGTGGGTGCGAGCGTCGTCGGAGGGAGCGTCGGCGGGAGTACCGCCACTTCGGTGGAGGTGACCGACGGCGTCAGCGACGGCAGCGACGTGGTTTCCGGCGAGACGGCCGCCCCTGATGCGCACGCGCCGAGCAAGCTCGAGAGTGCGATGACGATGATCCGTCGTCCCGGCATGGTGGGAGCCTAGTCCTGAGCCGCGGAGGTGCGAGTCGAGCGCTCGGCTTCCCATTCGGCCCGTGAGATCGCGTACTCCACATCGCCATGCTCGTCGCCCGGGATCCGCACCGGCCACTCGGCGCGAAAGGTGCGCACGAGCCGCATGCCGGCCTTCTCCATCACGCGACGCGACGCCGTGTGCACCGCCATCGTCTCGGCGACGACGCGCGAGATACCCGGCGACTCGAAGCCCTTGTCGATCAGCGCCCGAGAGCCCTCGGTTGCGTACCCCTGACCCCATGCTGCGGACACGAGGCGGTAGCCGAGTTCTGGCTCGTCCGGCGGAGCGTCGTGACCAGGTCGAAAATGGAACCAGCCGAGGAAGCGCCCGGTCTCCTTCTCGATCGCGGCCCAGAACCCGACGACGTCGGAGCGCTGGTAATGGCCCAGCCAGTGTTCGATCGTGCTGGCTGCCTCATCGCGATTTACCGGTTCGCCATCCTCGACGAATCTTCGCACTTGCGGGTCGCTGTCGAGCGCCAGCAGCGCATCGACGTCGTCCATCGTGAAACGACGCAGCACCATCCGGTCGGTCTCGACAAACACGTCCATCCGCAGAGCTACTGTTGGGTGTCGTAGGCGCTCTCGAAGAACTCGCTCATGTCGAGGCCCTCGTCTTCCTCCTTGGGGCTGACCCTCATGCCGATGGTCACATGGATGGCCTTGGCGATCGCGAAGGTCACGATGAAGGTGTACACGAAGACGGCACCCACGCCGAGGAGTTGGCGTACGAGAAGGTGGGCTCCGCCACCGAAGAACACGCCGTTCGGGATGAGGGGGTTGACCTGCGCGTTGGCGAACAAGCCGAGCAGGACGGTTCCCAGCACGCCGCCGACGAGGTGCACGGCGACGACGTCGAGGGCGTCGTCATAGCGAAGCACGAACTTCAAGTGCGTGGCGTACAGGCAGATGACTCCAGCCAGGGCACCGATGAGCAGCGCCACCATTGGATCCACATACCCGGCCGCCGGGGTAACCGCGGCAAGCCCTGCGATGGCCCCCGACGCGCCGCCGAGGCTGGTGACACGACCCTCCTTGTAGCGCTCGGTGAACAACCACGTCGCCATGCCCGCTGCGCCAGCGACCTGCGTGTTGACGAGCGCATGGACAGCGAGGAGGTTCGCACCGAGAGCTGATCCCGCATTGAAGCCGAACCAACCGAACCACAAGATGCCGGTCCCGAGAAGCATCAGCGGCATGGAGTTGGGTCGCATCTGCTTGAGCGACTCAGGCCAGCCACGACGCGGACCGATGACGAGCAGAAGAGCGAGCGCGGCAGTACCGGCGGTCGTGTGAACAACGAGTCCGCCGGCGAAGTCGAAGACGCCTCGCTTGGCCAGCCAGCCGATTGGGCTGAACACCCAGTGCGCAACAGGTGCGTAGACCAGCAGCGACCAGAGGCCGACGAACAGCGCCCACGAACGGAGCTTCAGTCGGTCTGCGCTCGCGCCCGTGATGAGGGCAGGGGTGATGATGGCGAACATCATGTGGTAGTGGAAGAACGCCAATGGCGGCACCGTCAGAGCGAGGGGTCCAACGAATCCAGGCAGCGTGGCATCGTCGAGGCCGCTGGCGCCGAGGAAGCCGAGGCCACCGATCAAGCCGCCCGGTCCGTCGAAGGCCAGACTGAACGCGACGAAGAGCCAGACAACAGTGACTACGCCGATACACAAAATGTTCTGGAGGATCATGCTCAGCACGTGCTGGTGACGCACCATGCCCCCGTAGAACAGGGCGACTCCGATCGTCATGAACAGTACGAGGCCCGTCGACATCAGAACCCAGGCGGTATCACCAGCCACAACGCACCTCCAAGGCCCCGAACGGCGCGCAGGAGACGTGAACAATGGAAGTCATGGACGGGCACCTTGGCGCGCTCGGGCCTTGATGTCAACACCATCAGCGTCAACGCCTGACGGCGCAGCAGTCTCGGGTCAGCCGTGGAATTCGGCGATGTCTTCGCGCGACACGTCTTCGGGCTTCTTGCCCATGATGATCATCGCCAGAACCTCGTCCTTGGTGACATCCGACTTGTTGACGGTGCCGACGAGCTTGGCCTGCAGCATCACACTGATCCGATCGGCTAGATCGAACACGTCGTGGATGTCGTGGCTGATCAGGAAGATGCCGATGCCCTCCGACTTCAGCCGCGAGATCAGATCGTGCACTTGGGTCGTCTCGGCCGGGCCCAGCGCCGCGGTCGGCTCGTCCATGATCAGGATCCTGGCGTTGAAGTGCACGGCCCGGGCGATCGCCACCGATTGTCGCTGCCCGCCAGACAACGTCCTGACCGCCGACTTGAGGTTCTTGAACCTCGGGTTCAACCGCTGCATGACCTTCTGGGTGGCCGATGCCATCGCCGAGTCGTCGAGCGAACCGTTCTTGGTGCGCAGCTCCCGCCCGAGGAATACGTTCCCCGCTGCGTCGATGTTGTCGGCGAGGGCGAGCTTCTGATAGATCACCTCGATCCCGTGCGTTCGTGCGTCGCGAGGGTTGTTGATGATGACCGGCTGGCCGTCGATGAGGATTTCCCCCGAGTCGGCGGGGTGAGCCCCTGACAGGGTGTGCATCAGCGTGGACTTGCCGGCGCCGTTGCCGCCGACGAGGGCGACGACCTCGCCGGCGTGCAGGTCGACGGTGACCCCGTCGACGGCGTGCACGCCGCCGAACGCCACACGGACGTCGCGCAACTCGACGAGCGCGACATCCCTTGCGTTGCTCGGTTCGGTGATGATGGAACTATCGCTCACGGTTGGCTGCCCTTCCTCCGCCCTCAGCCGCGTCCGGTCTGGATGACGATGGCCGACACGATGAGGCCGGTGGTGAGTGCGCCGATGACGCCGGACCGGCGGCGCAGCCGGAGCGCGGCGTCGACAGCGACCGCAGTGACCAGCACCACACCGACGACGATGTCCTGCGACGGCGAGTCGATCCTGAGCAGGACCATTCCCGATCGCAGAGACTGCATGACAACGGCTCCCAGCACGGCTCCGGGGATCGTGCCGATCCCGCCCGAGAACGACGTGCCACCGATGACAGCGGCGGCGATGACGTCGAGTTCGTTCTGCACGCCGAGATTGGTGACAGCAGCGTTGAGGCGGGCCGTCTGGACCGCAGCGCTGAGCGAGCACAGGACGCCCATCAGGACGAATGTGAGCATGATGGTCTTGCGGGTGTTGATGCCGCCCAACTCGGCCGCCTCTGGATTGCCGCCGTAGGCGTAGACGTAGCGGCCGAAGCGCCGGCGCCGGGCCAGATAGGTCATGGCCAGCGTCACAGCGACCAGGATCACCACCGGATAGGCGACGCCAGTCGGTTTCCCGGTGATCGGCGACACGTATCGGTTGGCGACCAGCCCGATAGCGGCGATGACGGCGACACATCCGGCTGCGCCGAGCCCGACCTCGACTCCGATCGGACGGAGGGGCAGTTCGAAGTGCCGACGGCGACGGCGAGCCAGGAACAGGCTGAGAACGATGCCGGCGCACGCAGCCAAGGCAAGCACCCAGCTCTTCCACTCGCCCAGCGAGCCGCGCGCCCCACCACCGATGAGCTGGAAGTTGTGGTCGAGTGGGGCAAGCGTCTGACCCTTCTTCCCGAGCCGGAAGATGAGGCCGCGCCAGACGAGGAACCCGCCGAGCGAGACGATGAACGCCGGCACGCCCGCATAGGCCACGATGTAGCCCTGCACACCCCCGATCAGCGCGCCGAGCAGGATGCCGACGGCGAGGGCGATGAGCCACGTGTACGGCCGTTCGAGGCCGAGGTTGAGCGATTTGGGGAGCCAGTCGGTCTGGACGATCGCCATCGTGTAGCCGAGGAAGCCGAGCAGCGACCCGACCGAGAGATCGATGTTGCGCGACACGATGATCAGCACCATGCCCGTGGCCATGATGGCGATCGAGGCGCTCTGTACCGACAGGTTCCAGAGGTTGCGCGAGGTCAGGAAGGATCCGTCGGACAGGAAGTGGAAGCCGATCCAGATGAAGGCGAGGGCGATCACCATTCCGAACAGGCGGGTGTCGATCTCGGTTGAGGCAACAACTTCGCGCCAGGACCGTGCCGCGTTGACGTCCGGTGTGGTCGCCGCCGGGGTCTGTGCCTCAGTCATCGTCACGCTTTCTCGTCGAGACTTATCCGAGAGACAACGTAGCCCCTCGTCCACGCGGGCGCGGACGAGGGGCTACGGCTGACATTGCGGATCGGGTTGCTTGTACTAGCAGCCGTCCACTGACCCGGCCGTGACTCCCTGGCAGAGCGTCGCGGTGTCGGTCCACCCGGCGTCGAGCACGACGTTGAGGTTGTCCTTGGTGACCGGGATCGGCTTCAGCAGGATCGATGTGACGTCGACCCCACCCGGGGTCGTGAACGGTGCCGTGCCGCTGACCTTCGTCACGTCGGGGTCCTTGCAGAGCTGGGCTGCTGCGTCCCCGGCGGCTTTGCCGAGCTCGCGGGAGTCCTTCCACACGTCGACGGTCTGCGTGCCGAGCGCAACCCGATTGAGGGCGGGCTGGTCACCATCTTGACCCGACACCGGCACCTTGCCGGCCAGACCCTGGGCGGTGAGCGCGGCGATGACGCCACCGGCCATGCCGTCGTTCTCGGAGAGCACGGCGTCGACCTTGTTGTCTGCGGCGGTGAGGAACTGCTCCATCTCGGTCTGGGCCTTGGCGGGATCCCAGTTGTCGGTGTAGGTCTCGCCGACGATCGTGATGTCGCCCGCCGCCACGGCAGCACCGATGATCTCCTCGTGGCCGGAGCGCAGGAAGTCGGCGTTGGCATCAGCCTTGTTGCCCTTGATGATCACGTAGTTGCCCTTCGGCACGGCCTTGAAGACCTCGCGGGCCTGCATGCGGCCGACCTCGACGTTGTCGAAGGTGACGTAGAGGGCCGTGGCGTCTTCGATCAATCGGTCGTAGGCGATGACGGGCACACCGGCCGCAATCGCACTGGCGACCGCCGGCTTGACGGCTGTTCCGTCCTGGGCCAGCACGATGAGCACCTTCGCGCCCTGCGAAATCAGGTTCTCCATGTTGCTGGCCTGCGTCTCGGCCGATGACTTGGCGTCGTTGGAGATGTAGGAGCCGCCGCCTGCTTCGATGGCCGCCTTGAGCGCCGGCTCGTCCCACTTCGCCCATCGTTCCTCCTGGTAGTTGTTCCAGGACACGCCGACAACGCAGCCACCTGCGGCTACCGGCGTGCTAGCCGCGGCGCCCCCGGTGTCGGTGCTGGCACCGTCGGTGGCGACGCTGGCCTCGTCGTCGTCGCCGCATGCAGCAACCAGCAATGCCGCTACAGCGGCGGCCGACGCAACTCGTGCAAATCGCATATCTGACTCCCCTCGGGTTTCATTTCGCGGTCATATCTCTCCGCGAGTGGGCACCTTACATCAGGGCGGGGTCGAACCGGCTTTCGTTGGCAGCACGGCGACATTGAGCCAACGGCCGCCGGTCGCCCGGCGGATGGCGAATGTCGTCGCGAACGGGGCTAACACCCGCGCCTGCAGGCGCCCGGCGGCGTCGTACGTCTCGGTGGCCACGGTGCCTCGAGATTCGAGCCCCAGGCTCAGGCCGTCCTGCCTGCCGAACGGGACCAGCAGGGTCACGTTCACGTCATCGATCTGGTATCGCTCGATAACAGTCGTGCCGGTCGCCGCCGAGTCGCCGAGCCGACCCCTCATCTCGTCGAGCCTGTCGCCGTGGTCGACGGCGGTGAGAATCGTCGCATCCGCCCGCAGCAAAGCCTGATTCTCGAGTTCGAGGTTCTCGACAAGGGTCAGAACGAGCTCCTGGGCCACTGGTCCGACGATCTCGTGGTTCCAGTCCAAGACACCCTTTTCGACGGAGATCCGCGGGAAGGTCGCCGGGTCGATTTCGTGGGGCACGCGGCCAAGCACGTCGGCCGCCTCGGGCACGATGACCCCACGCGCCGGAGCCCCGGCGACGACGATGCCGACCCCGACGACCAACACGGCGGCGCCGATCATGCCGACGCGAAGGACACCACGGAGTACCCCGGCGCCGGCCCTATCGCTCGTGACGAGTCGCGTCACGAACCGGCCGAGATCGTCGGCCGCCGATCGTGGCTCGGGAACCAGGCGGTCGAGGATCGAACGAGCGGCGCAGACGACCACCAGGCCACCGAGCAGGGCGACCTTTGTCCCGAACTCCTCGGTCTGCGCCGCCATCAGCAGTGTGCTGGCCACCGCGACGAGCAGGCCGAACACGACACGACCGACACGCCCGGCCGGAATGGTCTTCGGGTCGGTGATCATGAAGAACAGGAAGATCAGCACTTCTGGGGAGGTGACGATCACTCGCCAGAAGTCGAACCCGCAGACGGGCGCGAACGCCCAGCGGGCGGTCATGCAGTGTCCTGACCACGCCAGCAGCCCGACACCGACCGCCAGGGCGATCCAGAAGGTCGCTGCGAAAGCGAGGAGACGCAGGCGAGCGGTGATCAGCAGCCCGCCGGCGACGATGACGGCGTACGCCGTGATCATCCAGATGTTCAGTGGAGCCCACCAGAAGTCGAGCGGCTCGACTCGCCTGCTGCCGAGCACGACGAAGGCGATGACCAACCCGACGTTCGACGGGTTGAACACATGCGAGCCGCGATAGCGGATGAGGTACTTCGTCAGCAGAGACACGGCCGCGACGCCGGCGAACACGTACCACCGGTGGGTGCTCCAGTGGTCGTTCAGGGGCGTGCCGGGAACGCGCAGGATGAGGGCGACACCGCTGCCGGTCAGCATCGCGCTGGCCGGCCACACCAACGAGCGTGTGGCGCGGAAGGTCAGCGCCACTTCGAGGATCGCGCTGGTCAGGATCGCTGCCAGGATCTGCGGCACGCTGACCTGGAATCGCAACCCGACCTGCCCAAGGACGTGGATCGTGATGATGACGGCAGCGACGTGCAACCGCGAATCGCGGACGTTCGGCAGGATCACGGGGTAGGTGCTGCCGCCGAGCGTGAGCGTCCGGTTGGTCACATCGTCTCCCCACTGCGGCCTCGTCGGTCGGCCGCATTCTAGGACCGCGAACGGTCGGAGCACAGTTGCGAACGATGTGATTCAATCCTTCCGTGCCCCGCTCACGTCGCCGACGGTTGCTGCTCGGTGCGCTCGCCCTGGCGGTGGTCGGCGCAGGGATCGCGCTCGTGCTGCCGGGCTGGCGCACCGGTCGATCGGCATCGACTGCGCCCGCCGGCAAGCCGCCGCATTTCGTCGACGACACAAACGCGGCGGGCATCGACCACTCGTACGCGGGCGAGTCGGAGTTCTTCGTCGGAGGTGGCGTGGGGGCGTTCGACTGCAACGACGACGGGCGCGACGAGCTGTTCTTCGCCGGGGGAAGCGAGCCGGCTGCGCTCTATCTCAACGAGAGCCCGGTGGGAGGCGCGCTCCGTTTCACCCGGCAGGTGTCGCCGGTCACCGACCTGACGGCGGTCACCGGCGCGTACCCGCTCGACATCGACGGCGACGGGCACGTCGACCTCGCGGTTCTGCGCCGCGGTGGCAATGCCGTGCTGCGCGGGCTGGGCGAGTGTCGCTTCGAAAACGCCAATGCTTCGCTCGGCATCGACGGCGGCCACGATTGGACGGTTGGGTTCAGCGCCACGTGGGAGGGCTCCAACGCATTGCCCACCCTGGCGTTCGGCAACTACCTCGTGCCCGACGGCGACGATTGCGGCGATAGCCGGCTCGTGCGGCCTGCACCGACCGGCGACGGGTACGCGGCCCCGATCGCTCTCACACCCGGATACTGCGCGTTGTCGATGTTGTTCAGCGACTGGGGTCGGTCGGGTCGACGTGATCTGCGCATGGCGAACGACAGGAACTACTACATCGACGGCGAGGAGCAGTTGTGGCGGGTTGCACCGGGCGAGACCCCACGCCGATACACCGAGGCCGACGGTTGGGCGCCGCTGCAGATCTGGGGCATGGGCATCGCCAGCCAAGACCTGACCGGCGACGGCCATCCCGAGGTGTTCCTCACGAGTCAGGGCGACAACAAGCTGCAGACGCTCGCCGACGGCGCAGCGCAACCGGCGTACCACGACATCGCGTTGCAGCGTGGCGTCACTGCGCAGCGTCCCTTCGTGGGCGGTGACGTGCTGCCGTCGACCGCCTGGCACCCCGAGTTCGAGGACGTCAACAACGACGGCTTCGTCGACTTGTTCATCACCAAGGGAAACGTCGAGGCGCAGCCCGACTACGCGTCCCGCGATCCGAACAACCTGCTGCTCGGCCAGGCCGACGGCACCTTCGCCGAAGGGGCGGAGGCTGCTGGAATCGTCAGCTTCAACCGAGCCCGCGGGGCCGCGCTCGTCGATCTCAACCTCGACGGGATGCTCGATCTCGTCGTCGTCAACCGTCGCCACAACGCCACGGTGTGGCGAAACGTCGGCCGCGGTGACGCCCAGCGACCCGCACCGATGGGCCGATGGATCGCGGTACGCCTGCGACAATCCGCGCCGAACGTCGATGCGATCGGGGCGTGGGTGGAAGTTCGGGTCGGCGAGCGCACAGTCGTGCGCGAGGTCACCGTCGGGGGCGGACACGCCAGTGGGAAGATCGGCTGGCTGCACATCGGCCTCGGAAAGGCCGACGGCGCCCAGGTGCGGGTCCAATGGCCGGACGGCGAAACCGGGCCATGGATGACGCTGGGCGCCGACGAGTTCGTGATCCTCGAGCGAGGCGCAGCCGCGCCGAGCCCGTGGGTGCCGGGGTCCGCGTTACGGTAGCGAGCTTGGACGTGCGTTCCGATCTCGCCGATGCTCACCGGCAGGCCTGGGCTTCGCTCGCTCGTCCGGGCACTTGGTGGACCGGGCGCCAACGGGTGGAACTGGCGGCCACCGCCGTTGCCGCGATGACCGGCGACAGCGTGCTTCCACCTTGGACCGCGCCGTCTACCGTCGATGGCTGGCTGAGCGGCGATCTGGTGGCGCCTGCGGCGGCTCATGACGCCACGTACCGCGTGGCAGCGCACGCCGGAACTCTGTTGGAGTCGTGGTACGGGGATGTCTGTGACGAACTCGGTGATCTCGCCTATGTCGAGGTTGTGGGCATCACCTGTACCGTGGCGGCCGTCGTGGCCTTTCGTCGGGCCGCCGGGCTGGCACCGTGGGAGCTACCGCGACCCGTCGACGGCGAGCCGTCACGAGTCGTTCCTGCCAACCTGGTACCTGCGGGGCTCAACTGGGTGCGGGTCACCAGTCCGCCCGATGAGACTGCGGCGGTGGTGCAGGCATTCTCTTCGGTGCCGGCCGAGCATCAGCGGCTGTGGAGCCTGGCCGACGCTCAATACATCCCGAATCTGGAAATGGTCGATCCGCACTGGACACGCGGCACCCTGTCGCGATCGCAAATCGAGCTCGTCGCCGCTCGGGTGTCGCAGCTTCGCGAGTGCTTCTATTGAACGACGGCCCATGCAGGCATGCTCAGTTGGAGCGGCCAGCAGAGTGAGGTCGAGGTCGACCTCGCGGCAGTTGCCGCGGGTCACGGAGACGTCGGAATCCCGCTTGCCGGCGAACTGTTGCGGTTCGCAACAGCGGCGGCCGATATGCGCGGCGATGTCGCCGAGATGCAAGACGCTCGCCGCACGCTCGTCACGGTCGCCGGGCAGGCGGTGATGATCGACGCGGCAGCGGTGGCGGCCAACTTTCAGATGATGACCCGGCTGGCAGACGGCACCGGTGCGCGTTACCCCGAGTCGCGGCTCGACGCGGCGGCGCCGACAATCGCCCTCATGGGTGCCGCCGATATGGCCTCGCGACGCTGACCGCGACCTTTCTGCGTCGGTGGGTGTCTTTGGTGTATGAAGATGGTGCAGATGGCCGACAAGGACGGTGCGCGGGTCGAACGGTCCGAGGCTGTCGCCAGTTGGCCGCAGGGTTTCGTCGACATGTATCGCTCCCGGTGGGCGCCGATGGTTCGTCTCGCCCGGCTGTTGACCGCCGCCGATCCAGCGGCGGAGGAACTGGTGCAGGACGCGTTCTTGAGGGTCCGGACGCGATGGGACTTGATCGAGAATCCCACTTCCTACTTGCGCGCAGCTGTCGTCAATGCATGCCGTAACCATCAGCGTCGTCGGATGATCGAGCGTCGTCAGATCACAGCGGTCGGCGCGACGGATGACGATCGCTTCGAGTTGCGTGGTGCGCTCGCTGCGCTGCCTGTGCGCCAGCGGTCAGCGGTGGTGCTGCGCTACTACGAAGACCTGCCCGAGGCCGAGATCGCCGGGCTGCTCGGTTGCTCGGTGTCGGCGGTCAAATCTCTCCTGCACCGTGCGGTGCAGGATCTGCGAAAGGTGATCGAGCGATGAAGCTGTCTGACGACGAGGTCATCGACCGGATTCGAGAGGCTCTGTCGAGTTGGGCGGACGAGCAGCCGGTGCCAGAGCTGTCGCTGACGACACTGGACGAACTGTTCCCGACGACGCTGGTCGAGCTGTCGCCGACGACACCGATGCACCGGCGGCGCAGCGCATGGTTGGTAACCGCGGCGGCCGTCGTGGTGCTGACCGGTGTTGCCGCGATCGCGGTGGTCCGGTGGGACGAGCCCGCACGTGTGGCCGATATCGGAACGGCGCCGTCGAGCATCGTGGAGATTCCGATCGGTCACTCGTTCGGTGTCCGCGGGTTGGATGTGACCGATGACGCCGTCTGGGTGACTTCGCAGTTCGACGAGGAGCTGTATCGCGTCGATCCGACGACAAACCGCGTCGTCGACACGTTCTCGATCCCGAACCACATCGAAGGTGTGCGGGCGGTGGGAGGCTGGCTGTGGCTGTCGCGCTACGAGCCCAACGAGGTGATCCGTGTCGACCCGGCGACCGGTGCGTTGACCGACCGTCTCGGCTTCGATAGCCAACCGAACTTCGCCAGTGATGGCCAGCGACTGTGGGTGATCGCCGAGCGCGGCGGCGAGAGCCAGGTCGTCGAGATCGATCCGAGCACGGCCGCGGAAATCGGCGAGCTACCGCTCGGCGCCCCACCAGGGTTCGCCACCACCGACGGTGACAGCTTGTGGGTCGCCAACCTGGGCACCACGACCGTGACTCGGGTCGACCTCGCCGGGGGCGGCGTGGCGACCGTCATCGACGTCGGCGCCGAGCCACGAAGCGTGGTCGTGGCCGCAGGGTCGATCTGGGTGGCGGT
Organism: Ilumatobacteraceae bacterium; assembly: GCA_031404635.1. GTDB lineage: Bacteria > Actinomycetota > Acidimicrobiia > Acidimicrobiales > Ilumatobacteraceae > JAENVT01. The sequence goes on along the minus strand of JANNHY010000134.1, from coordinate 1,655 downwards.
CAACGACACTGGTACCGAGCAGACCGGCTCGGTCGTCAGGATCGATCCGACCACCGCCGAGGTGACCGCCTCGGTCGTGACCGGTCGCTGGATCCACTCGCTGGCCGCCGGCGACGGTGCGGTCTGGGCCACCAACTTCCTCGACGGCACGATCTCGGTCATCGACGCCCGGAGCGCAGACGTGGTGGCGACGTCGCCGATCGGCAACCGGCCCGGTGGAGTGGCAACGGGCCACGGTTCGGTCTGGCTCACACCGCACCGCCGCAACGTTCTGCTGCGAATCGATCCGACGAAGCCCCTCGAGGCCGCAGCCGTGCCCGATGTCGCCCGCACCATCGATGTTCGTACGGGGACGACATATGTCCGCTGCTCCGGCAGCGGCAGCCCGACGGTCGTGTTGCAACGCGACAGCGACGATGGAGCGCCGTGGGCCGTCGTCGAGGCGCGACTGTCGCGCACCACCCGAGTATGCGCCTACGAGCCGGTGGGTACCGCCGATCCGGCGGAAGCCGGGCTCGCCGGCCCCGCCGCGACCGTCGCCGATGACCTTGCCGAGACCCTCGACACGATCGGCGAGCGCGGCCCGTTCGTGGTGGTCGGCGAATGGGCCGGCGGCCTCGACGCGCAGATGTTCGCTGCCACCCACGGCGACGACGTAGTTGGTTTGGTGCTGGTGAACGGTATGAGCTCCGACTACCTCGAGCGTGTCCGATCGCTGCTGCCCAGCGACGCCCTCGAACTGATCGACCAGACTCTTGGCGACCAACCCGAGGCGCGCCGACTCGTCGAGAGCAGCAGTCAGGTAGCCGCGATCGGAGGATTCGGTGACCTGCCCCTGGTCGTCCTGGGTGATGCGTCGCCTGATCCCGTCGTCACGGCAGCGAACAGCGATCCGCTCCTCACAGTCGCCGAATCCGAGGCGATCAGTCAACTGCTCGAAGTCACGCGGCGTGAACAAGCCGCGCTGTCGAGCGCAGGTCGGCTCGTCATCGCCGCCGGGCAGGTCACAGCCGCCGACATCGTCGAGGCGACGATGTCACTCGTCGGTTGAAGTTTGACCGCCAAGCAGTGGGGTGCCTCAGGCACCATGTGCTACTGATGAAGCACATGGTGCGTCACCACGGATTGAAACGGGGATGGGGAAACCGGCCGGCAACGGCACCGCGCTCCTGACTACCAGTGGCCGAGGTCGGGATTCGCGCACTGAAGCAGAACGCATCGGCGGTCGTCGCCCACGCCGCGTCTGGCGAAACGGTCACAATTACCGATCGGGGCCGTCCCGTCGCCCAGATCACCGCGATCCCGTCGTCGCGGCTGCAACGGCTGCTCGACGCCGGTCGTGCCCGCCCCGCCCGACGCAGCATCACCGCGTTGCCTGCTCCCGAAGGCGGGCCGAGGCTGTCTGGCGAACTCGCGGCGATGCGTGATGCCGAGCGATACTGACCGTGGCGCACTACCTCGACAATGACCTCGGCGACGACCTCGATGGCATCGTCACCTACGACGGCCGACTTGCCCAGGCCGCTCGAGCCAACGGAGTTGCCGTCATCTCCCCAGCGTGATCGGGCGCGCTTCTGGGGCTGATCAAGTGTCTTGACGGTGTCGAGGTGTAGATCGCGGTCGGCTTGCGCGGAGGCGTTGGGCGACGAGAAAGT
>JANNHY010000133.1:0-6943 GCA_031404635.1 Ilumatobacteraceae bacterium | reverse complement strand
GCTGTCATGAGAGCCTCAAAACCTGTCGATCCGGGCTCCGCTATGAGGCTCCGGAACTGCTTCACAGTCCCAAGGTGACAGCGTACCGTCGTAATTGGGCATCGCCTCAGCACAGGGTTGTCTCTCCGTATTTCACGACTGACAGCTCGGCGTCGCCCTCTCCGATCGGTGATCCGGCCGAAGGTGACTGGCCGACAACGACCCAGTTCGAGTCGATGATCTGGTGGCGCCCCTGGCCGGTGGCATCCACGCTGCCGGAAAAGAAGACGCCGTGGTCTTGAATCTCGTTCTGGGCGTCTTGCAGGTTCATGCAGATCAGATCCGGCATGAGGGAATCCTCGGGTGCGTCGCCCCCAAACGGGTTGGCGCCGGTGTTCGACGGAATGGCGGCGTTGGCCTCGGGTGATTCGTTCGTGGGCACATTGACGTCGGCTGCAGACGCCGCTGAAGCGCCCGAGCGCGCTGCCGGCGCCGGCTCGCTTGCTGTCGATTCGTGTCCGAACGCCTTCATGATCAGCCCGATGGGGATCATCACGACGATGGCGATGACGATCCACCCTTTGAGGCTGATCTTCGACCAGCTGACGTTTCTCAGAAAACCTGCGACCTGCGCGCCTCGACCGACACGTACCGGTGTGCGAGTCGCTGCCGCGCTTCGCAGCGGTGGCGGAGGAACGAGCCAGGGCGAGTCCGTCGGTGGCGGTGGAGGAGGCGCGTCTGTACCGGGTTGCTGATCTGTCTCGGACATGTTGACCGCCTCGCTGCCGCCGTGAGGCGCTCGTATCAAGAAATCGGCAAGTGGTGTGCCGACCTTGAGCGCGTTGATTCACGGAACTCCCTGGGCCAGCTGTCGCCCCCCTCGCGAGTCGCCGATCAGGAAGCCGAGACGGACTGTCCGTAACGTTGTCGGGCCGCCTCGCCGGACGTGCCGACCATCGCCCCGATCGAGGCCCACGAGTGCCCCGCGCGGCGTGCCTGCACGACCGCGTCAGCGAGATTGCGCTCTGCCTCAGCGCGCCCCAGGAATGCGTCGCGCACAGCTCGCAACGCGGATGCGTCACGCAGGTCATCGCCGGGCTCGTGCTGCTCGAAGCGAGCGGCGAGTGCATCGGCGTGGTCGAGGATCTCTTGGGCGGTGCGGGGCATGGGACTCACCTCAGGTACTTCGGTCGGGCGGACATGGCGTGAATGATGATCGGGCCGTCGCTGCTGTCGATGACGCCGACTTCGAGCAGATTGCCTGCCTGGTCGGCGCCGACGAACATCGTCAAGCCTTCCTCGAGGTCATCGACCAGGATCGGATGTTGAAGGCGTGGATCATGTCGTGGTCGCGGATGCCGTGCTTGCGTGCGCTGATGGCGATCAGCGGAGCATCCACCTACACAAGTTAGCTTGCAGTCCTCCAGGTCGCAAGTTGCGTTGTAGTCGTGCGTACAACAACGCATCGTGGGACATCGCCAACGCACACTCGCAGGATGCAGATCGAAGCTCTGGGTCTGGCACCACCTCGATACTCGCACCCTCACAGCCCGACGCAACGACTTCATCAAGGCAGCCATGAAAGACGCAAGCCACTGACCGAGTTCGGTGATCAGGCGGGCCGTCAGACTTGCTCGGTGATGGCTCCGTATCGCTGTTGTGCGGCTTGGGCCGAGGTGCCGAGCAGCGCTCCGATGCGGCTCCATGAGAGCCCATCGGCTCGGGCCGCTTCGACTGCTTCGACGATTTGTCGTTCGCTTCGGGCTCGGGCAAGGGCGGCGCGGTGCAGCAGATACTCAGCTAGAGGGCGTTCATTGTTCGGACCTGGTTCGAAGTCTTCGAAGCGCTGCGCGAGTTCCTCGGCGTGATCAAGGATCTCTTGGATGGATTTTGGCATGGCGGTCACCTTGTGAACTTGGAACGGGCAGGCATGGCGTGGACGATGAACTCGACACCTTCGGCTGTGGCAACTCCGATCTCGAGGAGTCGCCCGACTGCGTCGGCTCCCACGAGCATGACGAGATCATCGAGGTCGAACACACGGATTGGGTTTCGGTAGGCGTGCAGCATGTCGTCGTCGAGGACACCGTGCCGGCGGGCGCTCGCCAAGACCACGGGATCCACATCATCAAGTTAGCTTGACGGGCGAGCAAAATCTTCGACCGACGGGCGATCGATGCGGTAGCAGATGATGACCACGCTCGCGCTGAGCTCAGTTTGTACTCGGGCGTGGCCGACACGACCACTCGCGCCCGAGCGGGGCGCCCGCCCCGCACCCCGGCGCGCCCCACCACCCGATCCTGTGGGGGATTCTCGTATCAGACAACGCCGGGTCGTGGCATTGGTCAGGGCAGATCGAGGATCACTGCGATCGTTTCGCGCAGCTGTCCCAGCGTGACGGCGCCGACGCTGCCACGAACGGCGAGTATCCGTCTCGGCGAGATGGCTCGGAGATGTTGACATTGGGCGGCGGCGACACCGTCCAGACCGTTGAGATCGTCGGGTTCGATGACGATCTCGGAGTTGAACGGGCGCACCGTGGTCGTCAACGGGACGACGTGAACGACGGATGGCCCGGTGTCGAGGATCCGTTGGGCCGTCACCAGAATCGCCGGGTGATGGAACCCCGCCTCGCCCCGCTCGGGAACTCCGAGGTCGAGATCGACGACATCACCCGAGGTCGGCATCGAGCCACGCAGCTTCGTCGTCGCGCAGCGCGGCACGCAGGTCTTCTCCGATGCGGTCTTGTCGAAGCGCTCGCACAGCGAGAGAGACCGTGTTGCCGACGGTGGTGTTGAGTTCCGCGGCGAGACGCTTGAGGTCCTGGTGAGTAGCGACATCGATCCGAACGCTCGTGCTGTGCATGCAAATGAGCATACACATCGTGCGACGGTCTCAGTTCGTGAACGCGACGGAGATTCCGACCGACCGCGCGGCTTGGGCGAGGTCGGTGTCTCCGGTCGCCAGCACGAGTTCTGTGTGCGCCGCGGCCAACACAGCAGCGAGATGAACGGCGTCATAGCCACGTAGCCCGTGTGTTTGCGCTAGTTCGCCCGCACTGTGGGCCAACTCGGCGGTGACCTCGATGTGGTCGATTTCGGTGACGATCGCCTCGAGTTCGTCGATCGCTGCTGTGAGCTGTCGACTGGTGATGCGTTCCAAGCGCCGAGCCCTGGCCAGCGCGGCCCGTGCCTCGGGATAGACGAGGCGGACGCTGACGCTTCGGTCGGCGTCGTTCCACAGACGCGTGCAGATCATTGATGACGGCTCGTCGATGATCAGGGGAATGATGGCCGAAGTATCGAAGTAGGCGATCACTGACGTTGTTCGGCCACGAGATCGCTGACGGTGCCCTTGCTCGCGATGCGTCGAGCCGTTCGCGGGCGTTTGATCACGAGCGCCGGCGTAACGAGTCCCTCGGCGATGAGACGATCGAGGGTTCGGGGCTGATCGAGTGGAACAAGTCTGGCCACGGCCTTGCCGTGGTCCGTGACTGTCACTTCCTGGCCATCACGTACCGCGTCGAGGTAGCGGCTGAGGTGATCTCGCAGCTCTCGGACTCCAGCTTCCATCCGATGATTATGGCGCTTTCTCATCAGGAAATCTAGCCACTTTTGGAAAACCGGACTGCCCGTTCTGGGAAGTCAGTAACCATAGTTTGCTGATCGGTGCAGAACGGCGCCGCTACGGAGCCGTTGCCGATCGACGTCGTTGAGGCGGGCTGCGTCGCACACGTCGTCCCATTCGGTTTCGATGGTGTCGATCTGGTCGTCGATTATCGCTCGTGCTTCGCCGGTGTCGAGGTGGTAGATGTTGGCTGCCTCGACGCACAGTGCCAGACGGCTGTCGCGGTGTCCGTCACGGTCGATGATCATCGACTGTGTGGTTTCGCCGCCCGAGCGCAGCCACGGCGAGACGTCGTAAGCAGGCGCCAGGGTGAGGTCGTGGCCGTTCCAGAACGCGGCGTGGTTGCGTGCGTGGTCGTCGGTGTTGCCGATGAGGACGTTGAGGGTGATGCGGGCAAACAGTTCGCGGAGGGTGGCGTTCGGATCGGTGAAGCGGGCCCGGATCTGGTCGGCCAGGTCGGCGTAGCTGGCGTATCTGCCACCGTTTTCGTCGAGACCGAGGATTGTCAACGCTGACACCATCGCTCGCCGGGTGCCGTCGCCGGGACGGTCGAACCGTTCGACGATCAGGACGTGCCGTCCGCTGACCTCGACCATGTCGACAGGGGCGACGTTCAGTCCGCAGCGACGGGCGAGCTCCATGCCGACGTACTCGAACTGGACCATCGGGGCAGTGTCGGTTCGGGAGGAGAACTTGGCGATCAGGTATCGGCGGTCGTCGAAAAGCGTCGCCTTGGGTCGCGCCCCACCGATAGAGCTGCCGTGCAGGAGGGCACGGTCGAGCTCGAGCGACAGCGGGATTCCGGCCTCGACACGGTCGGCAGACTCCATCAGTTCGGCGACGGTGGCAGTGGTCTGCTCCCGTGCGACATATTCGGTTGGTGACCGCTGGAAGTCGAGCGCTCCGATCCGGTTGGAGCCTGACTCCAGCAGATAGGTGAGCAAGCCGAGCTCGCCTACGCCGCCCGGTTTGCGGCTGAGGCTGTTCTCGATGACACGCTGACCCCAACCGTCGGGGGCGGCGTCGCGGATGCACCCGGCGACAGTGCCGACGATCGGTACCTGTGGTCCGCTGGTCAGCGGAAGGTCGGGCAGGTACAGCGGGACCGCCCCTTCCCGAGCGAGGTAGCTACGTCCGTAGGTGAACACCACGACGTCGCCCTCCAGGTCGAGGCGCCCTGCGGGCACTGGCTCGTGGGCACCAGGCAGCCAGAACCACACGAACGCCGTGCCGGGCCGCGCCGAACTGCTGCTGTCAGAAGTCATCGTCGCGCCGGGTCAGGCGTACGGACTCGGGGAGAAGAGCAAGCATGTCGTTGACTCGAACGGTTTCGATGCGGCGCCGGTCGGGGTCGGCGTGGAAGAGGGCGACGCCGAGCAGCGTCGCCGCTTCGAAGGCAGTGCCAAGCGAGACCGTTGGATCGCCTCGTTCGACCTTCTGAATCGTCACCCGGCTCACGCCTACACGCTCGGCGAGTTGGGCGACCGTCAAACGGCGCCGCTTGCGGGCCAGCCGCACACGGGCTCCGAGCAGGCGAACAGCTTCCGTGGTGACCGGGGAGTACGAGAACGCAGCCATGTTTGATCAGTATACTAGTCATAAAGGCTGTTCACGACTAGTTTATCTAGATTATGGATGCCATCCTAGTACACCTGCGCCGGTGGGATCGACGGCGTTCATCGGGTCGTTGGGGCCTTGGATTGCATGCATCGACGAGAGCTGGAAGGTATCGCAGGCGGAGTGCCCTGCAGTGGTGACGACGTAGCACTTGTGCTATCGTTCGTGTGATGACCACCGTGGGCCTGAGAGAACTCCGTCAAGACGCATCCGAGCTCGTGCGACGGGCCGAGAGTGGAGAGGAGATCGAGATCACGGTCGCGGGTCGTCTCGCCGCCCGGATGGTTCCTGCCGCTCCCAAACGATGGCAGAGATGGGACGACATCGCGGATCTGTTCGCCGGCCGACCCGACCCCGACTGGGAACTCGACCGCAACCTGATCGATCAGTCCGTCTCCAACCCGTGGGAACGCAGCGATGAAGGCACTGCTTGACACCAGCGTGTTGATCGCCACGGAAGTGCCCGAGCTGGAAGGGGAACTTGCGATCAGCGCCGCCTCGCTCGCCGAATTGCACTTCGGCGTGCTGGTCACCGCTGACGCGGCCATCCGGGCGGAGCGACTGCGGAGGCTCTCCGACCTCCAGCGGAAGTTCGACGCTCTCCCGATCAACGACGACGTGGCGATCAGCTACGGGCAACTCGCGGCAGCGGTTGCCTACACCGGCCGTCAACCGCGATCCAGGGTGATGGACCTCTTGATCGCAGCGACAGCGCATGCCCACGGTGCCCGGCTCTACACCCGCAATGCCGCAGACCTTGTCGGGATCGAGCACCTGATCGAGATCATTTCAGTGTGACAGTGCCGAGGTCGTGCTCGACCGTCGCTACGTCGCTGTGTTGCGAGCCAGCGCACAGCATCACTGAAGAGCTCACGGTACTGGAACGCAACAAGCACGAACGAGCACAACTGCGCGACCTGCTGCGCAAGCTGCTGCACACGGTCGCCACCGACTGAGCCCTGTGTTCGTCCAACCCGCGTCGCTGACCGAACCCTGAGCTTCTTATAGCCCCCACCCTCTTGAGCCCATCATGGCAGGTGAGATGGCTCTTTCGGTTAGGACATGATTAGTTTGAGAAATTCCTTGTTGTAGAGTTGACAAGCGTTTTTAGTCGAACTACAGTACTGCGTATCTGCTTAACTCCAGCGACCCTGGGCTGACCACATCATCTTGTGTTGCGCCCTCGCCGGATGCCGCCGGGACCACTGCATCTAGCCGTCGCTGGGCGCTGCTGGAGCTAACCGGATAGGTAGTACTACAGTTCGATCCATGAACGAATCCGAGATCGTCGAACTGGTCGACCAACTGGCGACCACCGACATCTCTCGCGCCTCCGTCGATTCTTGCACCGAGGTGTTACAAGGTCTCTACCGCGTCGTTGCTTGGGCCGAAGCACACAAGATCACCGTCGCCCAACGCCTCGCCGCGTTGGGCTTGGAGTCGCCGGGATCTTTCCCGAACAAGTTGTCGCCAACGCCACCCGCGTCTCGCTCGGCCAAGCCCTGCAACCATTCAAACGCGGCGCCGCAATCGACGCCCTCCCGCAGTTCGGTGCGGCGTTGGCCGACGGTGCGGTGTCTGTCGCCCACGTCGACGTCCTCGCCGGCGCCGTCAAAAAACTCGGTGGCGACGACCGGCAACGCTTCTTGACCGCGGTGACTTTCTCGCCGCTGTCGCCCAACGCTCAACACCGGGCGAGTTCGCTCGCACCGTGCACACC
>JANNHY010000132.1:0-2906 GCA_031404635.1 Ilumatobacteraceae bacterium | reverse complement strand
AAGGTGGCGACCCGCGAACGTTGACCGAAGAGATCATCCGACATCTACGTGACTGCTTCCTGGCTCTGATGGCGCCCGAACTGGTGCAACTCCCTGCCCAGCGCGAACAGGAAGTGTCATCGCAGGCCACCCGTCTCGGCGCGGCGTCGATCGTGCGGGCGATGGAACGTCTCGGCGAAATGCTCGTCGAGATGCGCCACGCCCCCGATCCGCGGCTGCTGCTCGAGGTCGCCTTGGTGCAGTTGACCCACGATGCTGCCGGGGCAGATCTGCACAGTCTGATGTCACGGCTCGAACACCTCGAGCAGGCCGTGGCCGCCGGGGCGACAGCGTCCCCGCAGGCCAGGGCCGTGCCCACCGACCCAAGCACCGGGCGGGCCACGATCGGCGGACGCGCTCGGCGCGACGCCGGGCCCAGCGCAACGGCAGCGCCGGCGGCAACGCCAGCGACCGCACACCCCTCGCAATCGGCGACAGGTGCGCCGGCCTCCCAGGCCGGATCGCCGCCATCGGGGGCTGCGGCGATCAGTGATGGCGAGGTCGCTAACCTTTTCGAGCAGCAGGTCCGCCCGGCGCTGCGCGGCATGACCAAGGCGATCTACATGGGCGCCCATGTCGGGGCGATGTCGGGCGGGGCGCTGGTCATCAGCTTCGCCGGCGAGCCGCATCGCGTCCGCGCCGAGGAGTACCGTCGAGAGGTCGAACGGGCGCTGTCCGTCGCCGCGGGGCGGGCGATCCCACTGTCGTTGGTGGTCGACCACGCCGCTGTCCACGATGACAACGTGGTCCCGCTGAAGCGCGTCGAGGTTGCACCGGCTGACGAAGACGTCGACACCGGCGATCTCGTCGATGTGCCGCCCGAGGCCGTCGTTTCACCGATCGACCGATTGACGCAAGCCTTCCCCGGCTCCGAGATCATCGAGGAGCGCAGCTGATGGCCGTCTACACCCAGCCCGTGCAAGCGCTGATCGACGAGCTCGGCCGCCTGCCCGGCATCGGCCCGAAGTCGGCGCAGCGCATCGCCTTCCACCTACTCAAACTGCCGACCGACGACGTCACCCGGCTGGCGATGTCGATCAGCGACGCCAAGGCCAGGGTGCGATTCTGCGTTCGCTGCTGGAACTTCGCCGACGGCGAACTGTGCCCGATCTGTCTCGACGATCGGCGCGACGCAACGACCCTGTGTGTCGTCGAGGAGTCGCGCGACATCGTCTCGATCGAGAAGACCGGCGAGTTCCGCGGTCGCTACCACGTGCTGCTCGGGGCGATGAGCCCGCTCGACGGGATCGGGCCGGAACAGTTGAAGATGAAAGAGCTGTTCGCCCGTCTCGAACCCGAAGGCGTGCAAGAGGTGATCGTGTGCACCAACCCCAATACCGAGGGCGAGGTCACGGCGCTGTACCTGGCGCGGATGTTGCAGCCGTTCGGGATCCGGGTGACACGGATCGCCAGTGGTCTGCCGGTCGGTGGCGACCTGGAATACGCCGACGAATTGACCCTCGGCCGAGCGCTGGAGGGCCGGCGCGAGCTGACCGCGTGACCCTGAGGGGAAAAATAGGCTGGGGTACCACACCTGGACCTGGTAGCGGGCGGACGGGCCAGCTCCAGAGGCGGTACCCCAGAACTTACGTCAGCAACGGGACGGTGTGCTAACGCCTATATGACAGACAGATTACGGCAGGCGTGGGCAAATGTCAACCTTTTTCTACGAATAGTGATCGGGCAACTACTACCCGCGCAACTTCCAGGTCAAACACTACGAACAAGTAACGGACCCGAGACTAGCCCGGGAGGCCTGACTCTACGTGCCCACCAGGTCATCAGAATGCGATAGATGTTGATCGCCTGTCTCGTAGTAGCCCACCGAGGAGGTCCTCTGCACCCGCCCGACCCGAGTCTGATAGGAGACCATCAGCCAGCGGTTGGTTCGTGCCTCTTCCGACCGAAGGAGTTCCGCCGCAGCGTCTCGAAGCACGTCGCTCAATGTGGTGCCACGTGACTCGGCCAGCCGCCTCAACTCCGTCACCAACCTTCCGTCCAGTCTCAGCGACACCATCTGAGAGATGTTGGCGGGCTCGACCTTCTCGCCGTCCTCATCCGAAACGATGCCCCGATTCGCGAATGCAAGGTCACGACGTTCTTGTTCGTCCTTGAGCTTGTCCACTTTAGTTCTCCAACTTCCCATAGCGTTGTTCCCACTTCGCCCGCTCAGCCGGCTCTGCCTTCCAGCCGGTGACCGGGCGTAACCAGTCACCCCGCTTGTGCGATACGTCGAACAGTATTACCCAGCGCGTCGATCGTTGAACGCGTTGAGCAGAGCGAGAGGGATTCGCAGAGGGGGCGTGCAGGCTCACGGTGTGGTGTTGGCCAGCGCCGTGTACACGTCGGCGGTTTCGTAGCCGAGCGCCCAGATCACCACGCCCGACCAGCCAGCAGTGAGAGCGGCCTGGGCGTGCATCTGGATGGTCGTGGCGTCGGGGTAATAGACGAAGTGCCGAACGGTGCACGACTGCTGAGTGGTCGGTGGTGTCAGCCGCAGGGCGGGCTGCAAGCCATTGGCCGTGCCGCCGGCGGCGCCGGGAACGGCACGGACGACGCCAGTAGGCGGCACGTACGGCGGCGCTGGGATCGGCGTCGTGCTGTACCCGGTGGCGACGACGTCGTAGGAGAACGTCATCTCACCCGAGCCATGGCGAGTCGGCGCTACGCCGTGGGCGTCGATCACCGCCTGCATGTTCTGCAACTCCACACTGGACGTGCGCAACGCCCCATCGGGGCAGATCTCGGTGTCGTTCACCTGGCGGCCCCAGTTGCGGCCGTAGGAGGGCACGCCGAGTTGCAACTTGCCGTTGGGAACCCTCGGATCGCTGTAGGCGATGACTTGATCGAGCCACGACATCGGCGAG
>JANNHY010000131.1:0-1989 GCA_031404635.1 Ilumatobacteraceae bacterium | reverse complement strand
CAAGAACAAGGTCGCTCCGCCCTTTCGCGAGGTGGAATTCGACATCCTCTACGGTGAGGGCATCTCCCGCACCGGTGATGTCCTGCGGCGCGATCTGCGCCGGTTGCGCACGATGCTCGAGCAGACGCCGTGACAACCATGCAGCCCACCGCAGGCACGGCGCGACTCGCCGACGTCGCAGTCACCGCGCTCGCGCCCGCAGCGTGGGGCCTGACCTACCTGGCCACGACCGAGTTCCTGCCGCCAGGCCGACCGCTGCTCGCCGGAGCGGCACGAGCCCTGCCGGCCGGACTCATACTCGTCGCCATCGCTCGCCGACGACCGCAGGGTGTGTGGTGGTTGAAGGCGGCGGTGCTCGGCGTACTGAACATCGGTGCGTTCTTCGCGTTGCTGTTCGCGGCCGCGTACCGGCTTCCCGGCGGTGTCGCGGCGACACTCGGAGCGGTACAGCCCCTCGTCGCTGCCTGCCTGGCCACCGCAGGCACCGCCATCGCCTACCTGCTGTGGTTCCGAGGCATCGCCAAGCTCCCTGTCAGCCAGGTCTCCCTGCTCGGTCTGGCCAGCCCGATCGTCGCCACCGTGTCGGGCTGGATCGTGCTCCACCAAACCCTCGCCGCCACCCAACTGCTCGGCGGCGCCCTCGTACTCACAGCCGTATGGCTCGGCCAACGCCCCACCCAACCGACCGCACCGCTCCAACGCCAACGAACTCCGTGGATCGGCGCTCTTGTCAATCCAGCTCGAGGACAAGTCGCAGCCCGTCGTTGAGGGCGGACAAGTTCCTGATCGAGCACACCTCCGACGAACTCGCCGAGCCGTTCGGGTGCGACGGCTCACCAACGCGTCCTCGCGGTTGGACGTGCAGGAGTCGAAGGTAGGCGTGTGACCCGAGAGGTAGGCTCCATGTGCATGAAGCCCCGTCATCCCAATCTGAGCGACTTTCCCGGCCGCTATGTCGCAATTGACGACGCTACTGATCGAGTGGTGGCTGACGCGGCCACGCTCGTTGACCTGTGGGATCTCATCAAGGATCGAGACCTCAACGTATCGATCATGCGGGCGCCACGCGAAGACGAGCCGGTCCTCGTCGGACTTGGATGACAGCGCAGACTTTCGTCTACCCCTTCTACCAGGAGGACCACCTCCGGCGCGGGCGAACAGTCTTCAGACCTGTCGTGAGATTTTCAATTGGCGCCGTCCGGCCGATCGTAGACGCGCTTGTCGACACTGGCTGCGAACCTGTACTCGCCATCCTCATCCACCCGTTGGCATCGACGCCGAACCGATCGCCTGGACGCTTGATGTTGGCTTTATCGACTCCTGGCGACCGCTCTATCCATGCCTCCTTGGCAACGTCGGCTTCCTCGACCGGTTCACTACGACAGTCAGCCGCTACGCCCAGGCGACTGCGGTCGAACCCAGCGAGACGTTCGATTCTCGATTCGGGAGCCTGCTCGCACCCTGATCACTTACTCCGCTCGGCGATCGCTGACTGGTGCCCGCTCCCTGGAGGATGACGCCGTCGTACAACGAGCAGCGCCACCGGCCCGAACCCGTACGGGTTCGCACTGTGAGGCAACCAGCACCTCGTAAGCCGTTGAATCTGAGGAACGACGGATCTCCCACGCAAGGACGAGCGCTGCCCGACGCCGGAGTGGGGACTGGCTCGTCGGCGCTGCTGGCGAGCGGGAAGGTCTGGATACAGAACAGCGCCCATTCCGGGCAATCCTGCGCTACATCGACCACTGACCACAGCGCACCAGCATCCGTGCCGAACTGCCGATCTCGCGCCACTCCCCAGACTCCCCAGACACCTATTAGGGAGTGTGCGATTGTGAATCGGGAGTGCCAGCCGATCCCCGAGTGTGCAGCATGCACCACGAAGTCTGTTGCCTGTTCGGCACGATTGATAGCACAATGCAAGCATGCCAAATGTGTTGGTCCGTGACCTACCCGACGATGTACACGCCAGTCTCCAGCGCCGAGCCG
>JANNHY010000130.1:0-11929 GCA_031404635.1 Ilumatobacteraceae bacterium | reverse complement strand
GGCATCGCTGCGCCGCTCGCCTCGAACCTCAACTACGTTCCCGGACAGACGGTGCCGAACGCCGTCCTCGTCAAGGTTGGCCGCGGCGGAGCGGTGTGCTTTCACACGTCTCAGTCGACACAGCTCGTCGTGGACGTGGTGGGCTACTTCCCCGCCGATTGATCACACGGCGCGGGCCTGACGCCGCACGGTCAAGCCTTGTGACCGACAGGCGCCGCGTGTGCTGCGCGGGCTCGCTCAGATAGCCCGTGATGTCGGCCGGCTTGCCCGCGTCTGAACTTCAACGACGTAGCGCCACGCGTGGTAGATCGAAGGCGATCCCGCGCATCCGGGTGTCGCCTGCGCAAGTCAAATGCGCGGGCGGTTTGAGAGAACGTCCAACAGGGAGGGGAGGCAAACACCCAAATGGGGCTCTGAGCAGCGGAGGAACTCGTGGGCAGTCTCCGATTCCCGGACATGGGCAGCGTTCGCTCAAACAGTTAGGTCGTTCCATTCGAACCTGGTCGTTCGGCCGGCCTGCCTAGCGCGATGGGGGAGCGGCATCGGTCAGTCCGATCCGAGAAATGCGAGCTGAGCGCGGTCGGTTCGATGCGTTCGCGCTCGAGGTGACGGTGGAGTCGCGTGCGCGGTGGCGTCAACGATAAGTTGCACGACGCGGCCGGTGGTAACGAGCTCGTTGAGCGCGTGCTTGGGGACGCGGAGCTTCGCCGTTTCGCCGACATCACTCAGGTCGAACTTGCACGGCGACTACTCGTCACGCAGCCGTCGGTGTCGGAACTCGAACGGAGTGAAAGCCCGACCGTGCGGACCGTGCGATCGGGGCTCCGCCCTGGTGCGGCACCTTGGGGCGAGTCGCCTCTCGAGGCGTTCGCGCGTTCTGGGACACTCCCGCCCGCGGGGAGTGAACGCAGAACCGTCGTCGATCTGTTCGGCTGGCGCGAGGGGCTTGACCATCAGGCGTGGCGTCTGTGCGTCGCGACTGCGGCGACAGTGCGCGCTCGGTCGGATCCTCTTTCGGGGACATGCTGACGGCGCTGCCAGGTCGTTGTGGTGGCTCTGCGCCTCGTGGTCGGTGACGGCGTCTTAGCACTCGGGGTTGAGGCCGAGCTCGACGACGGCCTCGTCGCCGGCGTGGATCTCTGCCTCGTCGGTCTCGTAGAGGCGCTGGGTGACCTCGAGGTCGGTGCCTCCCTCGGCCACCGTGGCCGCGGCCCGTCGGAGGTCCTCGATCATCTGGTCGAAGACCTCCCGGTCGTCGTCGGCCGGCTCGACCGCCGCGAGCTCCTCGATGAGGTCCACGAACAGGGGGCCGTACTCGGCGTAGAAGCCCTGGACCTGCTCGACGGTCGGCGGCTCGGTCTGCGACGTGAAGTGCTCGCCCGCCACCCGATTGCGGATCTCGACGATGCGATCGCACACGGCGTTGCCTTCGGCGACGAAGTCGTCGCGGCTCCGACCGTCGTCGCCGCACGCTGTCCCCGCGAGCCCGCCCATGACGATGATCGCAGTCGCCGTCGTTCGCCACCTGTCCATGTGCCCTCCTAGGGTCCGGCTGCGCTGTGCAGCCCTTGCAACGAGGATGAGGGGCCGGCTGTCCCGATCGGAAGGGTCCGGTGTCCCCAAGGGGGTACGGCTCAGCCCCTTCCGAAGCCGGCGTCGCGGGCGGCGATGATCGCCGCTGGGCGGTCGTGCACACCGAGCTTGGCGAAGATGGTCGACACCCGGTTGCGCACCGTCTTTAGGCTGAGAAACAGCACGCGGGCGATAGCGGCGTTGGAGCGCCCTTGGGCGAGCAGCTCGAGCAGCTCCCGCTCGCGGTCGGTGAGCTCGGGGAAGGGGGCCAGGCTCGGCGAGCCTCTCGAGCCCGATACGGCGTCAACCAGTCGGTTGCCGACGGCGGCACCGAGCACGGTGCCTCCGCCCGCGACGGTGCGGATCGCCCACTCGATCTCGTCGCGCCCGGCGTCTTTGAGGAGGTAGCCGCGGGCGCCCGCCCGCAGGGCCCGAAGAACGGCGTCCTCCTCGGCGTGCATCGTGAGCACCAGCACCTTCGTCGTACTGCGGGCGGTCAGGATGCGTCTGGTCGCTGTCGCCCCGTCGATGTCGGGCAGGTGGAGGTCCATCACAATGACGTCGGGGGCGAGCGCCTCGGCCACG
Organism: Ilumatobacteraceae bacterium; assembly: GCA_031404635.1. Taxonomy (GTDB): domain Bacteria; phylum Actinomycetota; class Acidimicrobiia; order Acidimicrobiales; family Ilumatobacteraceae; genus JAENVT01. The sequence goes on along the minus strand of JANNHY010000130.1, from coordinate 9,772 downwards.
GCGACGGCGTCGTTACCGTTCGCCGCCTCCCCCACCACCTCGAGGTCCGGGCGGGTACCGAGGGCTGCCCGGAGCCCGTCGCGGATCATGGTGTGATCGTCGACCACGACGATGCGTATCAACGGGCGTCCCGCTCGTCCGCGCTGGCCACCGGCAGCGTTGCGGTGAGGCACGTGCCCCCGGTGGCACCGACCGTGATCTCGACCGCGCCGCCCATGGCCACGGCCCGTTCGTGGACGCTGCGGAGTCCGACGCCGGGCGTCGGAGCCGAGGGGATGCCGACGCCGTCGTCGACTACCTCAAGGACGAGCGCCTCGCCGCTCACCCGGACCCGGACGTCGCACCGGCGCCCACCGGAGTGTCGGCACGCGTTGAGCATGGCCTCGGCGGCGATGCGGTAGGCGCCGACTTCGATCTCCGGGGCGACACCTTCGACCGACGCGGGCCCTTCGACGCCAACCACCGGATGCCCGGCGCTCCCAGCGGCGGGATCAGAGTTGAGCTGGTCGCCCAGGGAACGCACGGCTGCCATCAGGCCGAGGCTGTCGAGCTGCACGGGTGCCATGCCGTCGATGATGCGGCGGACCTCGGTCTTGGCCATGGCAGCGGCGGCGTCGGCACGGCGGACGAAGCCGGCGGCGGGGGCATCGCCGGGGAGGTGGTCGAGGGCGGCGGCGAGTTGCAGCGACACGCCGGCCAGGGCGGGACCGAGCCCGTCATGGAGGTCGCGTCGGATGCGCTGGCGCTCGTCTTCGCTCGCCGTGACCGCCCGGGCCCGGGAGCGAGCGAGGGCGTCGCTCAACCGCAAGGCGTTGGTGGCCACGGCCGCCTGGCCGGCGATGTCGGTCAACAGGCGCAGGTCCGCGGGGCCGAGGGGCTCGCCGGCCGAGCGCGGGGAGGCCTCGAGGAGCCCGAGTCGAACGCCCTGGTGAACCAGTGGAAGCCGGAGAGGCTCGCCAACAGGAAACCCCGTTTCGGCGGCCGTCGTTCTGGACGCAGCGGGGTCGGCCGAGCCGGTCCCGAGGCGAACCGCCACGTGCGGCAGGCGCAGCGCGTCTGCGATGGCCTCGACGAGCCGCTGGAGCGACTCAACGGGCTCGCCGCTCGCCTGGAGGCCCCTGCCTACCTCGGCGAGGACGGCGTACGGCTCATCCCGCCGGCCGTACATCAGCCGGTCGACGAGACGTTGCACCCGGTCCCGCACGGGGGCGAAGCCGACGGCCAACAATGCTGTGAACGGCACCGAGGCCGTTAGGTCACTCACGCGCAGCACCGATTGCAGGACGGCGATCCCCGCCGTGTACCCCGCCACCAGACCGGCGGTGAGCACGACATAGACGATGGTGCGGTTGACCACGGCCCGGGTGTCGAACAGGCCATGGCGCAGCAGCGCGTACGCGACCGACAGCGGTAGGGGCAGCAGAGCGAAGACGAAGACTGACTCCGGCACGACGGCCACAGAATCGGGAACAAGATTGAGACCGGCAAAGAGCACGCCGGTGGTCGCCAGCCCGCCCGCCACCAACGTGAGGTCGCGGCGGATTTCGGGATCGCGGCGGGCCCGGCGCACGTTGACGACCAGGCTCGCGACCATCACGACGAACACAGGGATCACGAGCACACCGCTCGCGTCGTAGAGGGCGCGCAACGTCCCGAGGCTGGCTCGTCCGCTGAGGATCAGCGCCGGTTCCACCAGCAGCGGCGCGACGAGCGCGATGTACGACGCGCCGATCAGCCACGGGTACCGGCGCAGCACTGGCGGAGGGTGCGGGAACACGACGGCGAACCACGACAGCGAGAACAGGAGGGTCACGAACGACGCTTCGTTGACGAACCGACCGAGCGAGAACAACCACGGACGGAAGGCGACGTCGGAGGGCTCGAAGCCGTACACGACGCCGATCCCGATGCCGAACATCGCCACGCCGAAGGCGAACAGGGCGTTGGCGGACCCCTCCTTGGGCCGCCGGACGAAGACATACGTTCCGATCGCGAGCAGGACCACGCCGAACGGGAGCAGGACACCCATGGCGCCCGCGGCGCGTCCGGCTCGCAACGGGCGGAGCCTGACATCGACGTCGCGCACGCGGTTGCCGTCTAGGACGCGGTAGCGATGAACCTCTTCCACGGCCCCGCCCGCGATCGGTCCGTTGCGCAGCAGATCGTCGATGGTCACGCCGCCGATCGCCTCGACGACCATGCCCTCTCGAAGCGGTGTCGACCCGGGGTCGACCGGGGCGACGACGAGGCCGAGCTCGTCGAACGGGCGCCCGTCGAGATGCCCGGCGCCGTCGGTCGGTACGGCCAACCGGGCCATCAACAAGACTACCACCGTGACGAACAGCACGAGGGACCCGATGACAGGCACCATCGCCGCAGGCCGCCACCGCGCCGCCCCGTCACCATCAACCACTCCCACCTCCACACCCTGCGGCACAGGCCGTCCCGTCCGACAGGGACCGCGGTCCCATCGTCCCCCTCGACGAAGTCGACATTGTGCCGGTCAACCTACCCCCCACTAAGCGAGCGTTGCGAATCGCCGACGGGCGGAACCTGCGCATACGAGCCGTCTTCTGACGCCGGGCATTTACACCGCCTTGACAAGCAGATCGCTGTCGGCAGGATCTCCCGAAGCGTCCGCTGCTCAACGATCGCGCCCGACTCGGCGATCTGGTCCGAGCGCTCCGGGCGTTCAACGTTATCCCAGAACGCGCGGTGAGATGAGCGGGTGCGGGGTAGCACCAAACGCCGGGACTGCTGGCGCATCTTGGGTCTCGACCATCACGCCGAGCGTCCGTCAAAGTTGATCAGGCGAGTGCTGCGGTGCGGCACATTTGTGATACCCGAACTCGACGTTCGAGTGTGCATTCTGGGACACGCCCTCGGGAGCGCGTAACGGTTCCATGAGCGCGTCTCGAGCATGTAGCGAATGTTCTGCGCCGCGGTCGAGGAGTGTTCTGTGCGCTCCGTCAATACGACAGCGGAGTGTCGCGTTTACGGCCACATTTGCTGACGTTCGCTCTGATCGCTGGTGCTGTGTACGCTTCTAGACCTCTATGTCGCAGGTTCTGCACCGGCGAGAGTGGCATCGGCAACCCAAACTTCTCCCAGCAGCTCCCGCAGCGAGAGGGGGTCCGAGCGAGTCCGTTGCCCGCATCCGCGGGGCAAGGCCCTATCTGCGTCCCATAGCAGCATGGGACGGCGCTGTTTGTTGTTGGTCGGCGTTCAGGCACATCTTGTCGACTCGCGCGATCCGCGGGCCGCCTGTGACTGGCCAGCGGGTGTAGGTCTGGAATCCTCAACGGGTTGGTCACCCTGTTGGTCACCTTTTGCCTAGAACACACTAAGCCCGCCGCCATAGATGCCCTCTGACACGAGAATCCCCTGGGTGGCAGGGTCTTGGGCGCGCGCGGGGCGCGGGGCGGCAGCCCCGTTTCGGGCGTAGCCCGGAAAGTGGTCGTTGTTGTTCAGGCGGCCGGGGTGAGGCTGACTTGGTGTCCGAGGCGTTCGAGTTGGCGGACGAGACGGCGAGTTTGGGCGGCTTGGTCGGTGCGTTGTTCGAAGTAGTCACCACCGAGCTCTTGGTAGTCGACGTTGGCGGTGAGCATCCACCAGATGCCGACGAGCATCGTGTGGGCGACGGCGAAGATGGCTTTGCTTCGTTGCGTTTCCCGAACCGACGCGAGAACCGCTTGAACTGTGCAGCCAGGTAGGTATCGCGGGTCTTGGCCGCTGACCATGCTGCTTCGCACAACGCGCTGCGCAACGCCGCGTTTCCTTTGCGGGCTTTGCCGGAACGCTGCTTGCCAGCGGACTCATGATGCCCCGGACACAACCCTGCCCACCGACCCAACCCGATTCTCATCGACCAGGGTGCGCCCCGCAAGGGGCGCATGACTGTCTGACCTGGTACTTCGTGGTGCGCCCCCTGGGTTTCGAACCCAGAACCTGCGGATTAAGAGTCCCGAAAATATTGTCCAACTCGTGTTGGCGTATCCACTGAGCAGGTCTTTTATCCAGGCTGCAGTCTATCGAGTGGTGCCAAATCCACCTGGTGATCGACAGTTAGCCACCAAGATGGACACCAGCAACTGTTTTGGATGCTCCCGACGGCGACGTCCGACATGGTCGGTCGCGTGTGAGCCGTCCGCTCGCCGAGTGGCGTACCGCTCCGGCTAAGCCAGTTTTAAGTCGGTGGGTGCATCGTCCGATCTCCAGCTCCTTCGCTAGGCGTAGGATCCGGCACGGAAGGTGATTCGATGGGCATTGAGTACCGAATGCTCGGACGGCTTGAAGTCCTGAGCGACGGCGCCCCGGTCGATCTCGGCAGCCAGCGCCAGCGGGCGCTGCTGGCCCTGTTGCTGGCCAACGCCGGAACGGTGCTGTCGACCGATCGGATCCTTGACGAGCTGTGGGGTGAAGCGGGCGCAGCCGACAAGCACAACTCGTTGTGGGTCTATGTGTCCGGGCTGCGCGGCGCCTTGGAGCCCGACCGTGCCAAGCGCTCGGAGGGCACCGTGTTGCTGACCAGGAGCCCCGGTTATGTCGCATCGGTCGATTCCGCGGACATCGATATCGGACGGTTCGAGCGATGCGTCGCCGAGGCACGGCTCATCGCCGAGACCGATCCGGCGGCCGCCGCGGCGACGCTTCGCGACGGTCTGGCGTTGTGGCGGGGTCATGCCTTCGAGGAGTTCGTGTATGAAGGGTGGGCCCAGGCCGACATCTCTCGTCTCGAAGAGCTCCGCCTGGAGGCGACCGAGATGCGAGTCGAGGCCGACCTTCGGCTGGGGTTGTCGGGCGAGCTCGTTTCGGAGCTGAAAGGCCTGGTTCGTCAGCATCCGTTGCGCGAGGGGTTCGTGGCCTCGCTGATGCTGGCTTTCTATCGGTGCGGCCGAACCGCTGAGGCTCTGCGCGCCTTCGCCGCGTTCCGCGAGCGGCTCGTTGCGGAGGTCGGCGTCGATCCGTCGCGCTCGATCCGAGACTTGGAGCAGCAGATCCTCACCGATGACGATGCGTTACTGCTCGACCGACACACTGCCGCTGCCGCCGGCGGGCCGCGGACTGGGCTGACAGTGCGAGGCTACGAGCTGCGCGACGTGCTCGGCCGCGGCGCGTTCGGCGCTGTCTATCGCGCCTATCAACCGAGTGTGGGACGCGAGGTCGCGATCAAGGTGATTGCGCCCGAGCTCGCCGACGACCCGAAGTTCATCCGCCGATTCGAGGCCGAGGCCCAGATCGTTGCTGGGCTCGAACACCCCCACATCGTCCCCCTCTACGACTACTGGCGCGAGCCGCATGCCGCGTATCTCGTGATGCGCCTGATCGGCAACAACAGCCTGGCCGACACGCTTGCAGAAGGTGCGTTGCCACCCGCTCGGGCCGCATCGGTGTTCGCCCAGCTCGCCAGCGCGCTGCAGTCGGCTCATCGCAGCGGCGTCGTCCACCGCGACGTGAAACCGGAGAACATCCTGATCGACCGCGACGGCAACGCGTACCTCACCGACTTCGGCATGGCACTCGCGCCCGACGGAGGAAGCGCCATCGCCGCGGCAAACTCGTCGATCGGCGCATCGCTCAACGAGCCCTACGCGTCGCCCGAGCAGCTTGGTGGGCGTCCGATGTCGCCGGCCTCCGACGTGTACAGCTTGGCGGTCGTCGCCGCCAGGGCGCTGAGCGGACTGACCGGCGATTACGAGGCGGTTCGCGGGGCTCTCCCCGCCACGGTACGCACGGTGCTCGATCGTGCCACCGACCGAGACCCGCTTCGCCGGTATTCGAGCGCAGCCGTGTTCGGCCAGGCGTTGACCGAAGCGCTCGGCGTCGCTCCGACAGCGCTGCTCGACGATGCTGCGATCGAGAACCCGTACAAGGGTTTGCGGGCGTTCGCGGCAGCCGACGCCGCCGACTTCTTCGGGCGCGAGCGACTGGTCGAGCGGCTCATCGCCCGTCTGGGAGAGCCGGGCATCCGCGGACGGTTCGTGGCCGTGGTCGGCCCGAGCGGCAGCGGCAAGTCGAGTGCCGTGCGTGCAGGCCTCATGCCGGCGTTGGCGGCCGGCGCGTTGCCGATGTCGCAGGATTGGTTCCGAGTCGAGATGACACCGGCGCCCCACCCGTTCGAGGAGCTCGAGGCAGCTCTCAGCCAGGTGGCAATCGATACCCCGACCTCCATGGTCGACATCGTCCTCGCACCCGGTGGCGTGCGGCGAGCCGTCGAGCGGGTCCTTCCCGACGGACGCGACCAGCTGCTCTTGGTGATCGACCAGTTCGAGGAGCTGTTCACGCAGGTCGACGAGGAAACGGCGAGTCGCTTCATCGACGAGCTCGTCGGGCTCGTCACTGCACCGCGCAGCAGGACAAGGGTCGTCATCACCTTGCGGGCCGACTTCTACGATCGCCCGCTACGCCATCGCGGGCTGGGTGAGTTGATACGCGACGGCACGGAGGTGATCACTCCGATGTCGACCGAGGAGCTCGAAGCGGCCATCACCGGCCCGGCCGCCAAGGTCGGCGTCAACGTCGACAACCTTGTGGTCGCCGAGATGGTCGGCGAGATCGTCGACCGCCCGGGGGCGTTGCCGCTCATGCAATACGCGCTGACGGAGCTGTTCGACGCCCGCGTCGCCCGGACGGTCACCATCGGTGCCTACAGAGCCGGGGGTGGGGTATCGCGCACCTTGGCGAAGCGTGCCGATTCGCTGCTCAGTTCGCTCGGGCCTGAAGCTGCCGAAACAGTCCGGCACGTCTTCCTGCGCCTCGTCAGCCTCGACGACGACAGTACGAGTGTCCCGACCCGGCGGCGCACGCTGGTCGCCGAGGTGGAGGAGCTCGACCAGCGCGGACGGGTGCAGCGCGTGCTCGACACCTTCGGGCGTCATCGCCTACTGAGCTTCGACCGCGACCCGGTGACGCGTGGCCCGACCGTCGAGATCTCGCACGAGGCCCTCCTCACGGAGTGGGCCAAACTGCGCGAGTGGATCGAGGCCGCACGCGACGACCTCCGCACCCACCGTCACCTCGCCGTCGAGATGAACGCCTGGTTGGCTTCCGGCAAATCGAGCGATTTTCTCTTGCAAGGAGGGCGGCTCGACTCGATCGCAGCGTGGTCCCAGACGACCACGATGGGCCTCCGCCCACCGGAACACGAGTTCCTCGACGCGAGTCTTGCGGCGCGGACCGAGGAACAGCAGGTCCGCCAAGTCGAGCAGCGTCGCACGACCGACGCGGAACGCCGGGCGCGGCGGCGCAGCCGGCAACTGTGGATTGCGGCATTGACCGCAGCGCTGGTGGCCGCCCTAGCAGTGTTCGCCTGGGTGCAACGCCAGGACGCTCGCGACGCCCAGGCCGACCTGGCAGGTACCAAGGAGGCTCAGCGCCTCGCCAACGTCTCCGCCTCGGCGCTCTCCAGTGACCCCCAGCTCTCGCTTCTGTTGGCAATGGAAGCCGTCCGGGCGACGGCGACGCTCGGCTACGCGGTGCCCGAGGCCGTGGATGCCGTCCATTGGGCGCTGCAGAAGATTGGTGTGCAATACCCAGTCGAGCCCGACACGCCGACCGCGGCCCGGTTCGGGCCTGACGGGGTGAAGGGCGTCTGGGTGCTGAGCGTTGAGGAGCTGATGGATCTCGCCCAGGCGAGCACCGTCCGAACGCTCTCAAGCGCCGAGTGCCTGCTCTACTTCGGTGACACAGGCTGCGCGGCCGATGTGTCAATCGCTGGGCTTCAGTACCTCGGCGGGTTGGACGCCTACACCAACGCGGTCGCACTCGAAGAGGCCGAAGTGGTCATGGGCGTCCCGATTGACAGTGCCCTGTGGCAGCCAAATCTCGACGCGCTCGGCGAGCAGTACGGTGTTCGCATCGTGGCCCGGGGAGCAGACAGCGATGCGGCTTCGTTTGCCGCGGACGGATTTCCCACCGACATTTGGACGGGCGATCCGAGGGGATTACGCGACCTATCAGCCGTCCGCCCATTGATCGATCTCCGCCCGTTCGTCGACGAGGCGACCCTGCTCGACGACTACGGCGCCCATCTGGTCTCGCTGTCCCGTGTCGGCGACAACGGGGAGTGGCCGAGCGACACTGGAGCGATCCATGGCGTGTTTGTCGACCTGGTGTCCAAGTCGCTGATCTGGACCAACGAGCCGGAGTTCACCGATCTCGGCTACGAGGCGCCGTCTGACTGGGCATCGTTCATGAGTCTCGCCAGCGAGATGGTGGCCGACGGCCAGACCCCGTTCTGCCTCGGAATCGAAAGCGGCGATTTTACTGGTTGGCCGGTGACCGACTGGGTCGAATCGGTCGTGCTGCGCACGGCGGGACCCGATTTCTACGCGCGGTGGATCAAGCACCAGGTGCCGTTCGACGATCCGCGGGTCGTGAAGGCCATTCGCACCGTCGGCGAGATGGTTCATACGCCAGGGTTCCTCGACACGACCCCCGCCCAGGCCGCAGACCGACTGTTCACTTTCGCTTTACGCGATCTAGTCGAGAAGTCAGAGTGCCTGATGACGCCGTACCCCAGCTTCATGCCTCTCGAGCTCCAGAACACGCTCGACCATCCCGTAGGGGTCTTCGCGTTCCCGGCGTTCGGTTTCGGCCATGACGATGCTGTCGTGGGGTCCGCGTCGTTGGCAGTCGCCATCACGGACCGTCCAGAGGTCCGCAAGGTGATGGCCGCGCTCGCATCCGCGGACTTCGGCGCCGCAACGGCGAAGCTCGACTGGTCCAACGGGCTGCCGGCCAACGTGGGGTTCGACGCGACGACGATGGTCAACTTGGTGCAGCGTGAGATCGTCGGGGAACTACAGGCTGCGGTTCGATCCGACGAGTTGCGCCTCGATGCGTCCGACGCGATGCCCCCCGAGATCGGGTCCGATGCGTTCTTGAAGGGGATGGTGCGGCTGTTCCGGGAGGGCTCGCCGGAGAACCTCGATCAGCTGTCGCTCGACATCGCTCGCCAGATCGAAGCTGCCTGGGTCGAACTCGAACAATCCGGCTGACCGCTCGGGGTGGCTGCCCGAAGCTCGCCAGCTTCCCGCCGCTCTCCGTTCATTGACGTCGTCGCTCGACATCGCCCACGACGTCGAAGCTGCCTGGCTCGAACTCGAACGCTCCGACTGACCAGTCAGCAGCGGGTTAGCAGGCTCTTCGGATAAGTCGCCCTTAAGGCGCACGAAGGCCGGATGAAGGCCCTCGCCTTCGCCCTTAAGCCTCGCTCTTGACAGTGCGGTGCATGGCATCCCGATTCGTTTCCGTCGCAACCCTGTTCACACTGCTCGCCGGCGTCGGCGTCGCAGGCCAAGTCCCAGCCGAGGCCGCCAGTACGGCCGGCACTCACCTTCGTCCGGCCGTCGATGTGCCGTCCCCAGGGTTCTGGGACAGCGAAGCCGGCTTCGGGCGAGGTGGTCAGGCCGCCAGAATTGAACTCGACGACGACGAGCTCTACGAGGGAATGTCCACCTGGTACCGGCTGGCCTACCTCGACGGCGGTACCCGCCTGCAAGTTTTCGAGCACTCACCCATCGCCACCGTCGGTCCGGAATCGGACATGATGCGGATCGAGAACATCGCCTGGCGGCTGGCCAACGAAGTTGTCGAACCGGAGAACCGGTCAACCGCATCGGACCACTTGCCACTCTGGGCACACGTCCGGACCGGCAACACCGACGGACCATCGGCCGGATTGATGATGGCCCTCGCTTACATCGATCTGCTCACACCAGGAGCGCTCGTCGGCGACTTGCGGGTGGCCGGCACCGGTGGAATCCGTCCT
>JANNHY010000129.1:0-3794 GCA_031404635.1 Ilumatobacteraceae bacterium | reverse complement strand
CCGTTCGCCGACAAGCTCGGCCTGCAGGGCACGGCTGTGAGGGTCACCGACCGTGGCTTTGTCGAGGTCGACGAGTACTGCCGCACCGGCGAGCCTGGCGTCTACGCGCTCGGCGACCTCATCGACACGCCGCAACTGGCTCACGTCGGTTACGCCGAAGCCATTCTGGTGACTAAGCACATCCTCGGCGAGCACCCCAACCCCGTTGCCTACGATCGGGTGCCATGGGCGATTTACTGTCACCCCGAGGTTGCCTTTGCGGGGCCGAGCGAGGAGGCTGCCCGCGAGGCTGGTCACGACGTGGTGGTCGCCAAGCACCAGTTCCGGGCGAACAGCCGCGCCCAGATTCTCGGCGAACTCGACGGCCTGGTCAAGATCATCGCCAAGAGGCAGGCCGACGGCACGGCCGGACAGATCCTCGGGGTGCACATGGTCGGCCCGTGGGTCACCGAACAACTGAGCGGCGGATATCTGGCGGTGAACTGGGAAGCCACGGTCGCCGACGTTGCCGAATTCATCCAGCCGCACCCGAGCCTCAGCGAGTTGTTCGGTGAGACCGTATTGTCGCTGACGGGCCGCGGCCTGAACGCCTGATCCTATTCGAGGAGAGAGACCACACCATGGCCGATGTCACGTTGCCGCAACTCGGTGAGACCGTCACCGAAGGCACGATTACCCGCTGGTTCAAGAAAGTTGGCGACACCGTCTCCGCCGACGAGGCGTTGTTCGAGGTCAGCACCGACAAGGTCGACACCGAGGTGCCGTCGCCGATCACCGGCACCGTTACCGAGATCCGTGCCAAAGAAGGCGACACCGTGCCGGTGGGTGCAGTGATCGCCGTCGTTGGCGAGGCTGCCGCAGCGCCGTCCGCCGCAGCCCCTGCTGCTCCAGCCCCTGCTGCTGCAGCCCCTGCTGCTGCAGCCCCCGAGCCGGCGCCCGCTGCGCTACCCGAGCCAACCCCCGAGCCAGCGCCCGCCGCGCCCGCACCGGCGCCACTCGCTGATCCGTCACCGGTCGCCGCAGTGGCCACCGCGCCGCCCCCGCCTCCGGCGGCTGCGGCGGCACAGGTTCCGGCCGAGCCCGCCGTATCGGATGAACCGTTCGACAATCGCCTGCTTTCGCCGGTCGTTCGCCGCTTGGTCGCAGAGCACAACATCAACGTCGACTTCGTCACCGGCACAGGCCCCGGTGGGCGGATCACCCGCGACGACGTGCTCGACTTCATCGATCACTCCGCAGCGCCGGCGCAGCCCGCCCCCGAGCCAGCCGCTGCCGCAGTGCCGACCCCGGCTCCGCCGGCCGCAGCACCGACCCCGGCTGCGCCGCCGACCCCGGCTGCGCCGCCGACCCAGGATCCCGTCGCCACAGGCGAGCGTGACTCGACGGTGAGATTGTCGAAGATCCGCAAGCTCACCGGCAGCCACATGGTGATGAGCAAGGGCGTCAGCCCCCATGCCTTCAGCGTCGTCGAGGTCGACTACGCCAATGTCGACGTAGCCCGCAGCAAGGTCAAGCAAGAATGGAAATCGGCCGAGGGCTTCGGGCTCACCTACCTGCCATTCATCACCCGCGCCGTGGTCGAGGCACTCGAGGAGTTCCCGCATCTCAACGCCACCGTCTCCGATGAGGCTCTCGTCGTGCACAACTTCATCGACATCGGTATCGCCGTCGATCTCGACTACCAGGGCCTTCTCGCGCCGGTCGTCCGCGCCGTCGAGACCAAGCGCCTGCGGGCGATCGCCCGCGAGATCAACGACCTGGCCGGGCGGGCCCGTAGCCGCAAGTTGGGCCCCGACGAGATCAGCGGCGGCACGTTCACGATCTCCAACAACGGCTCGGCCGGCAGCGTGTTGACGATGCCGATAATCAACCAGCCGCAGGTGGCAATCCTGTCGACCGATGCAATTGTCCGCAAGCCGGTAGTCGTCCGAGCAGCCGACGGCGGCGAGGGCATTTCGATCCATCCTGTCGGCAACCTGGCGATGGCCTGGGATCACCGGGCGTTCGACGGGGCCTACGCGGCCGGGTTCCTGGTCAAGGTCAAGCAGACGCTCGAAACCCGCGACTGGTCCGCCGAGCTGTGACATGACACTGCGGGTCCGCTGGCTCGGCAAGGTTCCCTACCGCGAGGCGCTGGCGGTGCAACAGGCGCTGTTCAACCACGGAACGGAGGATCACCTCCTGCTGCTCGAGCACCCGCACGTGTTCACCCATGGTCCGCGCGCCGACCTCGACGTCAACGTGCTCGTCGACCCGTTCTCGGTTGGCGCCGAACTGGTCGCGGTGAAAAGGGGAGGCGACGTGACCTATCACGGGCCGGGGCAGCTGGTCGGCTACCCGATCGTCAACGTGTCGAATGCCATCGGCGCCGCCGACCATGTATGCGCGATCCAGCGAGTGATCGTCGCCAGCCTGGGCGAGATCGGCGTCGCCGACGCTGGCTGCCTCGATGAGTACCCCGGTGTGTGGGTCGGTGTCAGCAGCCCCAACCCGCGCAAAATCTGTGCGATCGGTGTGCGCCTTGCCCGCGCCCGCACCATGCACGGCTTCGCCCTAAATATCGCGCCCGACATGCGCTACATGCGCGACTACATCGTGCCCTGCGGCATCGCCGACATGCCGGTCACCTCGCTGGCCGAAGAAGGCATCGAGGTGTCGCTGCAGGATGTCGCCGCGGTCGTCGCCCGTCACGCTGCCGACGTGTGGGGCAGCGGTGCGATGGAGCGCCAAGACGTCGCCTGGAAGCACCGGCCCGACGACCTTTCGGCGTTCTCCCGTGGTGAGGGCCCAGGGGCCGTCGTGCGCCGTTTGGCCCAGGTCGGTGTCGCCGACGGTCTGGCGATCTCGACCCGCAAGCCCGATTGGCTGCGCCCCAAGGTGGTTCATGGGCCGGAGGTGATCGCCCTCAAGAAGACGGTGCGCAACCTCGGGTTGGTCACGGTGTGCGAGGAAGCCGGGTGTCCGAACCTCAGCGACTGTTGGGCCGACGGCACGGCGACGTTCATGGTGCTCGGCGAGCGGTGCACACGGGCGTGCGGTTTCTGCCTCGTGGAGACCGACAAGCCGCTGGCGCCCGCCGACGACGAACCGGGCCGCGTCGCCGAAGCCGTGGCCAGCATGGGTGTCGCCCACGCCGTGCTGACGATGGTGGCCCGCGACGACCTGCCCGACGGCGGGATGGCTCACGTCGCCCGCTGCGTGGTGGCCATCCGTGACCGCTGTCCGGGCACACGTATCGAGACGTTGATCTCCGACGTCAAGGGCGACGCCCACTCGCTGGCGTTGTTGTTCGAAGTTCGCCCCGACGTGCTCAACCACAACATCGAGACCGTTGCCCGACTGCAGCGTGCAGTCCGCCCGTCTGCGGGATATGCGCGCAGCCTCTCGGTGCTCGGGCGCGCCAAGGCCGCCGGGTTGACCACCAAGTCGGGGTTGATCGTCGGGATGGGCGAGACCCCCGACGAGATCGACGGCTGCCTCGCCGACGTGGCCGGCGTGGGGGTCGACATCGTCACCATCGGCCAGTACCTGCGCCCGACCACCAACCATCTGCCGGTTGCACGGTGGGTCGAGCCTGCCGAGTTCGAGGAGTGGAAGCGGGTAGGCGAGTCGCTGGGCATCGGCCACGTCGAGGCCAGCCCGTTGACCCGCAGCAGTTACCACGCCCGCCAGGCCGCGGAATCGGTCTCGGTCGGCGACACCATGTCGCTGTCGTTCGTCTGAGCAAGAATGACCCCGATGAGCACCGCGACGTCGACAGCCACGTATCTCGATCGCGTCAACCGGGCACGGGT
>JANNHY010000128.1:0-10971 GCA_031404635.1 Ilumatobacteraceae bacterium | reverse complement strand
CGGGCAGGCTGATGTACTTGCCGATAAGGCCGATCTTCACCGGCTTTGTCGCCGCCTCGATCATCGACACGACTTGCTGCCATGGGCCGAGGTCGAGCGGTGCGTCGAGGCGCAAAACGTCGCAGACGACGTCGTCGAGCCCCTCGTCGTGCAGGATCAACGGAAGTTCATAGATGTTGTTGGCATCGGCAGCGTTGACCACGGCGCGCTCGTCGACGTCGCACAGATTGGAAATTTTGCGCTTCAAGTTGTCACTGAGCGGCGTCTCGCTGCGGCACACGATCACGTCGGGTTGGACACCGCGGCTGCGCAACTCTGTGACCGAGTGCTGCGTCGGCTTGGTCTTCTGCTCCCCCGACGGGCCGATGAATGGCACCAACGTCACGTGGATATAGCAGATGTTGTCACGCCCGGCCTCCTTGCGAAACTGGCGAATCGCTTCGAGGAACGGAAGGATCTCGATGTCGCCGACGGTGCCCCCGACCTCGGTTATCACCACATCGACGTCGTCGGTGGCCAACCGCGTGATCCGCCGTTTGATCTCGTCGGTGATGTGCGGGATGACCTGCACGGTCTTGCCCAGATAGTCGCCGCGGCGCTCTGCCGCCAGCACCGCCTGGTAGATCGACCCGGTGGTGGCATTGGAGTTACGGGTCAACGGCTCGTCGATGAAACGCTCGTAGTGACCGAGGTCGAGGTCGGTCTCGCCGCCATCATCGGTGACGAACACCTCGCCGTGTTCGAACGGATTCATCGTGCCGGGGTCGACGTTGATGTACGGATCCAGCTTCTGCATCGTGACCCGCTGGCCACGCAGCTTCAACAATCGGCCGAGCGATGACGCGGTCAAACCCTTACCGAGGGAGCTGGCAACGCCTCCGGTCACGAAAATGTGCTTCGGCATCGGGCGAGGACCTCCGTCTCAGGCGAACTGATAACGGGAGAGCATCATACCGCGCTGCGAGCCAGGCGCGTGGATCCACCGAGCTCCGTCGTCGCCGGTTCGGCCGGAACGGCCTCAGCTAGGCTGTCCCGGATGGAGGCCCGCCAGTTGAGGGATTGGATTCCCTCCGAGGCGCACCGTGATCTGACGGAGACCAGTCCGGCTCCCCGTTCGCATTGGTTGCGCGAGCTGGTGATCGTCGTCGTCTTTTACTACGGCTACGAAGTGATCCGTCGCTTCGCACGCGGTGGCGAACGGAATCCACGAGCCTTTGCAAACGCAAACCACCTCGTTGATCTTGAGCAATGGCTACGCATCTACAACGAATCCGCCGTTCAAAGAGCGTTCCTCGGCGCGAGGTGGTTCATCAAGATCATGAACGTGTACTACGGAACCTTGCACTTCGTCATCACGGCAGGGCTGTTGATATGGGTGTACCTCCGACGGCACGAGCACTACCGGCAATACCGCAACCTGCTCGGCATGACTACTGCATTGGCCCTGATCGGTTATTTCGCCTTCCCGTTGGCGCCACCCAGGATGTACCCGTGCCACTGTTTCGTCGACACCCTCGAGACCGTTGGTGGACTCTGGTCGTACCAATCAGCCGCCGCGAAGCAAATCGCCAATCGCTTCGCGGCGATGCCCAGCCTGCACTTCGGTTGGGCGTTGTGGTGTGGGACCCTGTTGTGGTCATTTGCCCGGCACACAGTAGTTCGGGCGCTGAGCGTGCTCTATCCGGCGCTGACCTTGCTGGCGGTCGTCGTCACCGCCAACCATTACTGGCTCGACGCCGTCGGTGGCGCGATCGTCTTTCTCGCCGCCAGCCAGGTGCTGCGGCGCCTGCACGGGCGAGCGGTACGGCTACGAAGGGCGCAACCGGTCGCCCAGTAGATCGGCAGCGTGCAGCCGCGCCGAGTCTCCCCCACGACCTCCACTCAACATCCGGGCGACCTCGGCGATGCGCTCGACACCGTCGACCCTCCTGGCCGCAGCCGTCGTGGTGCCGTCGCCGCCCGACTCCTCGAACACCGTCTTGGTCACCATGATCTGGGTGTCGGCGAGCGCGGCGACCTGGGCGAGGTGGGTGACGACCATCACCTGATGGCGCCGCCCGAGCCTGGCAAGCGACTCCGCCACAGCTGTCGCCGCGGCACCACCGATGCCGGCGTCGACCTCGTCGAACACCAAGGTCTCCGGGGCTTCGGTCACCACCAGGCGCAACGCCAGCATCGTCCTGGCCAACTCGCCACCGCTCGCCACCCGCGACAGCGGCAACATGGGCAGGCCGGGATTGGCTGCGATCAAGAATGTGACATCGTCACCTGGAGCCTCGTCGCCGACGGTGATTTCCATCTCGGCGTGGGGCATCGCCAGCGAACGCACGACGTCGCCTACCGCTGCGGCCAACTTGGATGCGCCGGCCCTACGGACTGCCAGCACGTGTTGTGCCGTCCGTCGCTCGACGGCTGCGGCCGTAGTGCGCTCCAGCTCCAACGCCGCGACACGCTGGTCGTAGCTCTCCAGTTCGGCCAGGCGTGCCTCGGTCTGGCGCTGAAAGCTGATCACGTCGGCGAGCGAATCGCCATACTTGCGTCGCATGTCGCGCAACACTTGTCGCCGCTCGCGGATATCACCCAAGCGTTGGGGGTCTTCATCCAGGCCCTCGGTGAAGGTGCGCAGTTCGCGCCCGACGTCAACCAGTTCGGCGGCCACTGCGTACAGACGGGTGCTGAACTGCTCGAATGGTGCTCGACCACTCAGGGCAGCAATGGCTGATCCGATGCCGTCGGCAGCCGCGTTGTCGCCCGTGTCACCACTGTCGCCGATCAGCGCCGCCCATGCCGATTGGCCGGCCTGGCGATGGGCCGCTGCGTCAGCAAGCGCGTCCTCCTCGGCCGTCAGCCGGTCGTCCTCGTCGGCATGGGTGATCCCCGCACTCGTGAGCTCGCCGACTTGGAAGCGCAGCAGGTCGATCTCGCGGGCCCGCGCCCGCGTATCGCCGCCCAAGGCTGCGAGTGCAGCATCGATCTCGGTGAGTCTCGCCCGGGCAGCACGCAGTGGTTCCAGGTCAGTCGAACAGAAGCGGTCGAGCGCATGGCGCTGCGCCGCAGTAGACAGCAGGCTCTGATGCGCGTGCTGTCCGTGGAGATCAACGGTGCGAGCCCCCAACTCCGCCAACGTCGCCGCTGTTGCCAACCGACCGTTGACATAAGCCCGCGACCTGCCGTCGGTCGGGATGACTCTCGACACGATGTACTCGTCGTCGCCGACGACGAACCTGCCTTCGACTCGCGCCTCGGCTGCCCCGGCCCGCACCATGGCAGGGTCGGCCCGCCCACCGACAAGGAGATTGATCGCCTCGACCAGCATCGTCTTGCCGGCGCCGGTCTCGCCGGTGAAGGCAGTCAAACCGGTCAGCAGTACGAGATCGAGCGTCTCGATGACCCCTATCGACTCGATGTGCAACTCGTGCAGCATTTAGCGGTCCGACAGCCCGAACTTGGTCTTGAGGATCTGATGGAAGCGGCGCTGGCCAAAGCGGACGAAGCGGGCCACCGAGGTCGAGGCCCCAACGGTTACCGTGTCGCCCTCGGCAAGGCTCGTTGCCGTGCGACCGTCGATCGACAGTGTCGCCGGACGATGGCCGATGACCTCGATCTCGACCTCCTCGTCGGGGTCGAGCACCAATGAGCGATCGAACAGCATGTGCGGCGACACCGGTGTCAGCAGCAGGGCGCGATGCTTCGGCGACACGACCGGGCCGCGAGCCGAAAGCGAGTAGGCGGTCGACCCGGTGGGAGTGGCGATGATCAATCCGTCAGCGGCATACGACGTGAACGTAGCGCCATCGATTCGCACCAGCAGCCGCACCGTGTGGCCGGCCTCTTGCTTCTCGACGACCCCCTCGTTCAGTGCCGTCCAGGTCTCGAGGTGATCGGAACCGAAGCGGCGCAGGGTTGCATCCAGCATCATCCGCTCCTCGATCCGCCATTCTCCGGCCTCCGGTCCCACGGCCCAGCGCTGTAAGGCCGCGGTGAGCCCGGGCGGCTCGACCTCTGTCAGATAGCCGAGCAGACCGATGTTGACACCGATGATAGGCACGCCGGCGCCGCCGAGCATCTTGACCGCTCGCAGCATCGTGCCGTCGCCGCCAAGACTCAACGCCAACCCAGCGCACTCAGGCTTGCGTTCGTTGACCAGATCGAGCAGGTCGAGCGGTTCGGCGTCTTGTGGTGTCATCCACGCCGAGTGACCGTGTTCGGCCAGCCATGTCGCCGCCAGCCTGGCCAGCGCAGCAGCCTCGAACCTGTCGTGGTGGGCCACCAGCAGCACGTCGGTCATGGTGTAGATCCTGCTTGACCGAGGCGGGCGTGCACAAGGAACTCCCTATTCCCGTGAGCGCCGGTGATCGGCGAGTCGGTCCAACCGAGCACGTCGCATCCCCGAGCTTCCAGGGCCGCCGACACCTCGTTACATACTCGTTGATGAATTGCAGGATCCCGTATCACACCGCTGCCGCGATCGACCTCCGCCTTGCCGGCCTCGAACTGCGGTTTGACGAGCAGCACGAGTTCTGCGTGCGGATGGCACACCGCGATCAACGGCGTCAATACACGGGTGATCGAGATGAACGACAGGTCGGCGACGACGAAATCGACCTCACCACCGATCGCGGCGGCGGTGAGGTCACGGACATGAAAGCGTTCGATCGCGCTAACACGCTGGTCGCTGCGGATTCTCGGGTGCAATTGGCCATGGCCGACGTCGAGTGCCACCACGTGGGCGGCGCCGCGCTGCAGCAGGCAATCGGTGAACCCACCCGTCGATGCACCGGCGTCGAGCACCCGTAGACCCGTCACGTCGATGCCGAACGAGTCGAGCGCTGCGCCGAGCTTTTCGCCGCCTCGGCTGACGAACGGTGAAAGCGGCCCTTGCAGCACCACGGCGTCGGCGGGATCGACGAGCCTGGCGGGTTTGTCGGCGATCGAACCGTTGACCAAGACCAGCTTGGCCTCGATCGCTCGCGCCGCTTCTGCCCTGCTGAGAACCAATTGGCGGCGCACCATGTCAGCGTCGAGCCGCTGGCGCCTTGACACCTGTTACTGCTCTGCAGGCGCCTTCTTGACGGTGGCCTTCTTGACGGTGGCCTTCTTCGCCGGAGACTTCTTCGCTGGAGCTTTCTTAGCCGGAGCTTTCTTGGCCGCAGCCTTCTTCGCTGGAGCCTGCTTGGCCGCAGCCTTCGTGGCGGGGGCCTTGGCCTTCGATGCAATGCCGAAGTTGCTGGCAACATCTTCGACACGAGCTTCGACATCGTCGAGTCGCTGGGCGAACCTGCCGAGCTGCTTGGCAACCTCGGCCTGGATCAGGCTGACGAAGTGCTCGGTCGTCGAGCGACCACGCTCGACCAAGCGCTGTACGGTCTTCTCGGCGTCCTTACGACGCAACTGACCCGCCTTGACGAAGCCGGAGACGAGCTTTTCGGCGTTCTTCTGCGACATCTCGGTGAACTGCATGCCTGAGTCGAGTGCACGCTTGAGGAGTGGTGAACCTGTCATGCAAGCAGCCTACCGTAGAGCTACACCCTCAGCGATCAGGACTTTTGCCACACCCGCGAGGTTCGGCGCGATCAGGTCGGGGCGGGGGTGCACCGTGAGGCCCGGGGCGGTGATACCGGACTCGACGTGGGCGTAGCGACAGCCCAGCGTCGCCGCCATCAATCCATCGGTCTCCGGGCGGTCGCCGACCATCACCGCACCCTTCGCTGCCGAGTCGCCAACAGTCGCCCGCACCAACACCGCCATCGGCTCGTGTGGCTTACCAGCGATGATCGGCGCCGCACCCGTGGCGGTGACGATCGACGCAAGAATGGCCCCACCACCGGGGATTGGACCGTCGGGGGTCGGGTACGTCGCGTCGTCGTTGGTGCCGACCAGGCGGGCACCATTGAGAACGGCGCGGCTGGCCCGCAACATCGCCTCGTAGTCGAAGCTGCGGTGAAAGCCGACCACGACGACGTCGACGTCGACGTCGACGACGACCCCACCTCGGCCGACAACAGCCTCAACGACGCCCTCGCCGCCACAAACAAGTACCCGCTCACCCGGTTCGATCAGCAGCGCAGCGGCGTTTGCCGACGTCAGGACGTCGCCGGCGGCTGGCACGCCGATAGCTAGAAGCGCTGCCTCCTGCACCTCGACTCTGGCCGACGAATTGTTCGTCACGAACAGCACGCGGTGCCCGGCCGCTCGTAACCGGGCTATCGCCTCCACCGAGCCGGGTATCGGTTGCTGCGCCAACCAGACGACACCGTCGAGATCGCACAGCACGACGCACGGACCGCTGGCAGGCAGCGGATCGCTTAGCTCGCTCACGATGTCATCC
Organism: Ilumatobacteraceae bacterium; assembly: GCA_031404635.1. GTDB lineage: Bacteria > Actinomycetota > Acidimicrobiia > Acidimicrobiales > Ilumatobacteraceae > JAENVT01. The sequence continues at coordinate 4,643 of JANNHY010000128.1, read as the reverse complement.
ATAACCTGGCCATGTTGGCACGCCAGGTGCCAACCTTTACGGGTGCCACGATTCGAACCGTTCGCCGCACTGCGATACTCGCCTGACGAGCCCCTCGACGATGTGACCGCGCCGCCGTATGACGTCGTCTCGTCGGGCGACGTCGAGGCATTGCTGCGACGCCATGATCACAACATCGTCACTGTCGATGTTCCCCTCGATCGTGACGGATTTGATCGTTACGACCTTGCTGCCCGCCGGGTGGCGACGTGGATCGACGATGGCGTGCTCGTGCGCGACCCGTCACCATCGCTCACGCTGTACCGCATGGAGTTCACCGACGAGACCGGGCGCCGCCGTCGAACGGTCGGGGTGATCGGGGCTTTGGAGGTAGTCAACGAGGAAGCCGACGGGGTACTACCCCATGAACGGACAACTCCAAAGGCCAAGACCGATCGGCTCGATCTCACCCGCGCCACGCGCTGCAACCTCTCACCGGTTTGGGGATTGTCACTGACCGCCGGCTTGAGCGAACTTCTCCAGGAGCCGGGTGAGTCGATCGGTCGGTGTACCGACGACAACGGCGTCGTCCATCGGGTCGAGCGGATCGTTGACCCCACCCGCCTGGCAGCAATCAGCGGGGCAGTCGCCGCAAACTCGGTGCTGATCGCAGACGGCCACCATCGATATGCGATCAGCCGCTCGTTTCGCGACGAAGTTCGCCGCGCCACTGGCCGTGCTGACACCGACGCTGAGTTGACGATGACCTATGTCGCCGAACTCGTCGACGAGCAGTTGAGCATCGACGCGATCCATAGGGTCTACCGCGGCGTCAGCGCCGCGGCCCTGGAAGCTCGATTGGCAACGTATTGCCTCCTCGCCGAAGCAGGCACCGTCACCGCTCGCTTCGCTGCGGAAGCAATCGATCGTGGGGCGATGTGCATGGTACGGCCCGATGGCTCCGGGGTATGGCTGACACCTCGTCCCCCCGCCTTCGAAGGTGTTCGTGCCCTCGACGGCGCGTACCTCGAGCATGCACTCGCCGACGTTCGTGGCGTCGATGGTGCAGCGATCGACGTCGACTATCAGCATGGTGTCGAGAACGTTGTCGCCCTGTTGCGCTCAGGAGACGCCGACGCGGCGGTGTTGATTCGCCCGACAAGCATCGACGAGATTCGGCGCACTGCGATCGAGCGGCTGCTGATGCCGCCGAAGTCGACGTTCTTCACACCCAAGCTGCGAACCGGTCTGGTGATCCGGCCCCTCGATCTGTAGTTGGTTCGACGGCTCGACCGTCGTCAGGCAACCGTGATCGAAGAGTCGAGGTATACGTCTTGTATTGCCTGCAGCAGCGCCGCACCCTCGGCCATCGGACGCTGAAACGCCTTGCGGCCCGAGATCAAGCCCTGCCCGCCAGCGCGCTTGTTGATCACGGCAGTCCTCACGGCGACGCCGAGGTCGCCGGCGCCTTTGCTCTCGCCGCCACTGTTGATCAGCCCGATGCGGCCCATGTAGCAGTTGACGACCTGCCAGCGGGCGAGATCGATGGGATGGTCGGTCGTCAGCGTGTCGTAGACCAATGGATTGGTCTTACCGTACGAACTGGTTCCGAGGGCGCTCACCGCGTTGTAGCCACCGTTGCTCTCCGGCAGCTTCTGCTTGATGATGTCGGCCTCGATGGTGACCCCGAGATGATTGGCCTGCCCGGTGAGGTCGGCGGACGCCTCGTAGTTGACGCCGTCGACCTTGAATGCGCTGTTGCGGGTGTAGCACCACAGCACGGTGAACATGCCGAGATCGTGGGCTTGCTTGAACGCCTGCGACACTTCTTGCAGTTGGCGGGTGCTGTTGTCGGATCCGAAGTAGATCGTCGCCCCGACACCGGACGCGCCGAGATCGAATGCCTGCCGGGCGGTGCCGAACATCACCTGATCGGCCTTGTTGGGGTAGGTCAGCAGCTCGTTGTGGTTGACCTTGCAAATGAACGGGATGCGATGGACGTACTTGCGGCTGACCGCACCGAGCACGCCGAAGGTGGTGGCCACCGCGTTGCACCCACCCTCGATGGCCAGTTCGACGATATTGGCAGGATCGAAGTAAAGCGGGTTGGGGGCGAACGAAGCGGCCGCCGAATGCTCGATGCCTTGGTCGACGGGCAGAATCGACAGGTATCCGGTGTTGGCCAGGCGGCCGTGACCGTAGAGCTGCCCAAGGTTTCGCAGCACTGCCGGGGGCCGGTCTGACACCGCAAGGGAGCGATCCAGAAAGTCGGGGCCTGGCAGCATCAACTGCTCGCGCCGCACGCCGGCACACACATGGTTCAACAGGGTCTCGGCATCGGCGCCGAGCAGGGTGGACACGTCCACGACACTCCTCGAAATTGGTTTACGACCCGGCAGGGATCGGCACGGCCTCTTGGCGGTCAGCGGGAGTTGATCGTAGCTGCCCCGAGCTACGAAGCACCGAGGGCGTTGACAGTCCTTTCGAGCAGGCGCTGCGCTTGGCGGCGCTTGCTGACCTCGCACACCTCGGCGGCGACCACCTCGGTGCGGCTCTGCGTGCCCGATGGGCCACGATAGAAGCGCCGCTTGACTACGCCGCGCACAACAACGTCGACACCGGCGCCCCAATCGGGAAGTGCCGGCGGGTCGAACCAGGCGACAGGCACGTTGGCCGAACCGGCATCGGTCGACGTCGTCACCTCCAACGACAGCAAGCGGCTACCCGATGACAGCTCGCGAAGCACCGGATCGCTCGATAAGCGACCCTGCAGGAAGACAACGTTCATGATGGACGACCTCCGACGCGCCGAGGTTTGACGCACTTGGTTGATCTGCTCGGGGGAAGCCGCGTCTTGACTGTACCAAGGGGGTGTCATACCAAGGGGGTGTCATCGAGTTCGCCGATTCGATTGCTGTCGCTAGCACCCCAAGGCGCGAAGACGATCGCCGACATCGGCGAACTGCGGGTAAACCTCGGCAATCATGCCGAAGAACCGGCGGGCCTTGATGATGTCGCCGGATCGGTCGTGGAGATCGGCGAGCACGTACCATTGCCGAAGATGGTGTTCGCGGACCTTCTTGGGCACATCGGCGGCCCGTTCCATCAGCTTCAACGCACCTTTCAGGTCTCCCTGATCGGCCAGCGCACCCGCAGCGACGATGCGCCCCTCGGCCATCAACGCCGGCGCAGGCGAACCCTCGCGGAGTTCGAGCCAGAGTTGGTCGACGATGTCGTAGCGCTTCAACGCCCGGTAGCAATCAGCCAGGACAGCGTGATGGTTGACGGAGCGGTCGAGTTGCCGGGCCACCTCCAATTCAGCGGCTGCTTTGCGCCACTGCCCGGTGCGGTACAGCGCCAAGCCGGCGATCTCGTGGCCGAAAGCCATCGCCGGAAGATCGCGCAGAACTGGTTGAACCATTCGCCGGGCGTCATCGAAGCGGCCCCGATCGAGCGCGTCTGCGGCCGTGGCCAGCCGCTCCTGGTATTTGGCGGCGTCTGTGGTGGGGGCTTTGCGCTCGAGATCTTCGGCGACCAGCGGGGCGAGTTCGAACGACTTGCGGCGACTGCTGGATCTCGAGCCGTCATCGGACGCGTCACGACGCTGGGCGCGCTCGGCGGCCTTGCGAGCGGCCGAGCGTAACGGACCGTCGTCGATCCACTGCTCGCGCTCCCAAGGTGCCGGAGCGGCCTGCTGACGGGGCTCGCGCAGGCCTCGGGCGGCTTTGACCTCGGCCGAGCGGATCTGGGCGGCCGTCTTGGGTGGCTCTACTCGTCTTGGAGGCAAACGGTTGCGCCCGTCCGGGCGGGAATTCGGGCGATCAACGCGTTGGCCGGGTTGGCGGGCGCGCGTCGAGTCGTAGCGCCGTGGTCGTTCGCCGTCTTCGACGCCTGCCGCTCGCGGATCGCGCCGCGGGTTTCTGCTACGCCGACCGTCGTCGCCGTAGCGTCGTGGCGCATCCCGGCTGGCCGAGCCGCGCCCGTCACCGCGTCGGCCGGTGTGGGCGACCTCTCGTCGATCGCTGCCGCGCCGCCGGCCAGGGTCGCCTCCCGCCCTCGGCGAGCCCGCCTGCGCAGAACGGGGGGCCGGACGCCCAGGACGAGTGTCGCTGGTTTCGGCGCCGTCGGTCGGCCGGCCTTGTCGCCGAGGTCGACCGGGCGTCGCCTGTCGCCCATTGGACCGGGGCGAGCGCCGTGGTTGCGAAGCGGGTCGACGGTCGTACGACGGCATAGAACACCGGAGCCTAGGTCTGAATCGTTGCGATGACGCTGAGCACGCGCCCCAAAAATGCCACGAACGCCCCCGAAAGGGCGTCCGTGGTTGAGAAATCCGGCGGCGTCCTACTCTCCCAGGGGGTCTACCCCCAAGTACCATTGGCGCTGGCAGTCTTAACTTCCGTGTTCGGGATGGGAACGGGTGTGACCCTGCCGCTATAGCCACCGAAATCTGTTGTCAAGGATGGGTCCGCCCGGTCGAAAACCGAAGCGGTGCCCTCCGAGCACTCCAGAGCAAGCACGAGCATTGTAAATCCAAGCCCTCGGCCGATTAGTACCGGTCGGCTGAACGCGTTACCGCGTGTACACCTCCGGCCTATCAACGTGATGGTCTCGTCACGGGCCTTACTGCGTTAACCGCATGGGAATACTTATCTTGGAACGGGTTT
>JANNHY010000127.1:0-2402 GCA_031404635.1 Ilumatobacteraceae bacterium | reverse complement strand
ACATTGAGTTCATCGTGATGCAGCTGGTGCGGCAGAACCGTTTGGGGGCGTTCGATTTCAATTCCCGGTACAACGCCGATGACGACCTGATCGTCGGGTCGGCCGATCCGTTCCAGCTGTTCCGGATCATGTTCGAGATCACCGAGGCCAAGGCGCACCTGCCCGCTTCCGGGGTAAATTTCATGTTGGATCAGTGCCACAACATCGAGGAGAAGATTCCGGCGGTGATCCGCTCAGTGATGAATGTTCAGGAGGCCACTGCCAAGGCGCTGCTCGTGGACTTCGAAGCGCTCAGGGCGGCACAGATGGCAGGCGACGTGCTTGAAGCAAATGGCGTGTTGATGGACGCCTTCAGCACCGACGTGCGACCGCATGTCGCAGCGTTCCGCGAGTCGAAAGGTCTCGAGGCCGATCCCATCGCCGCGTACCGGCGGTCCGGCTACGGCGAGCAGATTCGAGCGGACCGCGTCGGCGGCGATGTCGCGGGCTGGGGAGCGTGAGAGGTATGTCCAACGACACCGTGGCCGAGTTGCTTGGGCGCAGCAATCGACTTGGCGCCGACCCGCGCAACACCAACTTCGCGGGCGGGAACACTTCGGCCAAGGGGAACGACGTCGATCCAGTGACGGGAGCGTCAATCCGGCTTCTTTGGGTCAAGGGCTCAGGTGGCGATCTCGGCACCCTGGCAGAGGCTGGGCTGTCAGTGCTTCGGCTCGACCGCCTGCGCGCGCTGGTCGATGTCTATCCGGGAGTGGGACGCGAGGATGAAATGGTCGATGCGTTCGAGTACTGCGTTCACGGCTGCGGGAGTGCGGCGCCGTCGATCGACACGGCGATGCACGGCCTCGTCGAGGCACAGCACGTTGACCACCTCCACCCAGATGCGGGGATCGCGATTGCGACGGCTGCCGATGGCCCGGCACTCACCGAGACGATCTTCGGTGACCGAGTGGTCTGGGTGCCGTGGCGCCGTCCAGGGTTTCAGCTCGGGCTGGACATCGCTGAGGTGCACCGTTCGCACCCCAATGCCATCGGTGTGATCTTGGGTGGTCACGGCATTACGGCGTGGGGCGATACGAGCGATGTCTGCGAGGCAAACTCGCTCGAGATCATCCAGACAGCGCAGAAGTATCTGGACGCGCATGGTGTTCCACATCCGTTCGGAGACGTGGTTGCTGGCTTCGAGCCGTTGCCGGCGGACGAGCGCCGATCGCGCGCGGCCGAACTCGCACCTTTCCTCCGTGGCCTTGCATCGACCGATCGAGCACAGGTCGGCCACTTCGATGACAGTGAGCTGGTTCTCGACTTCCTGGCCCGGGAGCAGATGTTCAGACTGGCCGAACTCGGGACGTCATGTCCCGATCATTTCCTGCGCACGAAGGTCCGCCCGCTGGTGCTCGACGTGCCGCCGTCAGCCTCCATAGAGGAACTCACCGAGCGTGCTCGCTTCCTCCACGAGCAGTACCGCAGCTCCTACATTGAGTACTACGCACGTCACGCCGATGAGTCGACGCCGGCGATGCGAGGAGCGGACCCAGCAATCGTGCTGGTACCTGGCGTCGGCATGTTCGCCTTCGGGCGAGACAAACAGACGGCGCGAGTGGCGGCCGAGTTCTACATCAACGCCATCAATGTGATGAGGGGTGCGGAGTCCATCTCCCGATACGCGCCGATCGACGAGGCAGAGAAGTTTCGCATCGAGTATTGGGTCCTCGAAGAACGCAAACTCCAGCGAATGCCCGCATCCAAGGCATTGTCGACCCGGGTCGCGATCGTCACCGGAGGCGGATCTGGCATCGGAAGAGCAATCGCGCTGCGCCTTTCGCGCGAGGGGGCCTGTGTGGCGATCGCTGATCGCGACGAAGCCTCTGCTCGGGCAGTGGCCGAGGAGATCGGAGGTTCCGACAGAGCAATTGCGATCCCGGTCGACGTGACGGACGAGGCGGCGGTCGCCGCGGCGTTTGCTGAGGTATCACTCGCGTTCGGCGGGGTCGATCTCGTCGTCAACAACGCGGGGCTCTCGATCTCGAAGTCGTTGCTCGACACGACCGAGCGCGACTGGGACATCCAGCACGACGTGATGGCGAAGGGTTCGTTCCTCGTGGCTCGCGAGGCCACCCGGGCGATGATCGACCAGGGCATCGGCGGCGACATCATCTACATCTCGAGCAAGAACGCGTTCTTCGCCGGACCGAACAACGTGGCGTACGGCGCGGCGAAAGCCGACCAGGCCCACCAGGTTCGGCTCCTGGCCGCCGAGCTGGGTGGGCATGGCATCCGCGTCAACGGCATCAATCCCGACGGCGTGGTGCGCGGCTCGGGGATCTTCGCCAAGGGGTGGGGCGCCGAACGGGCTGCCGTCTACGGCGTGCCCGAGGAGGAACTGGGGGCCTTCTACGCGC
>JANNHY010000126.1:0-1828 GCA_031404635.1 Ilumatobacteraceae bacterium | reverse complement strand
CGCCAACAGCAATGACGGACCGAACAACCCAGTAATGCCAGCAGCCATCAGGTATGCGGCGTGGACCTCGAGCGACCGACGGATCAGGCGAAGGTCGGCGACCACATCACGCCGCAACCGCAAGCGACGAGCCAGCGGGCGACCCATGCGCGCCCAGCCGTCGATCGGGCCGCTAGCAACCATCATCGGCGGGCGGGCGAGGTGGGCCGACATCTTGGCCAGCGAGGGTCGGCGCTGGGCGATACCGGTGAGTAGCAGCCACACGCCGCCGGAACCGAGCAGAGTGGCCGCAATCAGCCGGCTGACGGCGGTCATGAATCGGCCTGACGGAGTGTGAGGAATCGTGAGGACCGCGGAAACGTCGCCAGCCGACCGACCCATACCAGCAATGCGCCGTACCCGACCAGGATGAGAGCAAGGAAGGTCTGCCCGGAAACATCGTCGTAGGCATTGAGGTACGAGCTGCGGGCCAGCAAGAACACCCCGCCGAGCAGCGCGCACATCACCAGCGAAACCATCCACACCTCGCGGCGCATCGGGGCCCGCTCGGCCTCGACGATGCGTCGACGGTCGGCTTGATGGCGGGCCTGCGCCGCCAGAGCTGACAACACGTCTTCGGTTTCCGCGCCCCGCGACACGGCGATCAGCAATCCGACGGCGACGAGGTCGGCGAGCGGTTCATCCATGTCGTCGGCGAAGCGCCGGAAAACCACTTCTGGCGGCTGGCCGGCGGAGAGGCGGGCGAACAACGAGCGCACCTGAGGGCGGATCGAGGGTGGGCAGGTGTCGGTCGTCGCCCCGATGGCACCGAGCGGCTGGTTCCCTGACCGCAACACGTCGCGCACGTTCTCGACCCACGACGCCAGCGCCTCGGTGAGTTCGACTCCGCCGTCGTCACCCCCACGACGGCGACGCGTCGAATCGACCACCCAGCCAACGACGGCACCGATCACGACCGACGGGATGATCCATCCGGAAACGGCCACGACGAGTGCCCCGGCGACGACCGCCGTAGCGATCGGCAGCCGCCGCGCTGACACCTCGCGGACAGGAGCGGGCTGGTAGTGCAACCCCGACCACATAACTGCAACACCGACGACGAACAACACCGCGGCTACAGCCAGCAACAACTCGTCGCGATTCATCGGGCCAACATCCCATCGTTGGGCACGAACATTCCGTTGCTCACACCGGCCAGCCGCAACCTGCGGAGGTGATTCTCCGACAACGGGTTGCGCTGTACGAACTGGCCGAACTCGTTCATCCCCCAGGTCTCCGTGGTGCGCACGCCGCCGTTCTCGCTGCGACCGCCATACTCGACGATCGACGTGACGCAGCGCTGCGGCGCGCCGGCGTCGGCGTTGCGCACCAGGTCGATATGGATCACGAAGTCGATTGTTTCGGCAATCAGGCTCCACACTGCGTACTCGGGCAGTTTGGTGTTGCTCTTGGCCACGTAGAAGGCGAGGCGGCTGAGCACCGCCTCGACGGTGTGGGCGTGGATCGTGGCCATGGAACCGCGCTTGCACATCGACGCCACGTCGAGCATCTCCAGCGCCTCGTCTTCGACCAACTCGCCGACGACAACGCGGTCAGGGTTCATCCGGCGGGTCAGTTCGACCAGTTCGCGCGCCGACACCGCGCCGCGGCCCTCGGTGTTGGCCTGGCGGGTGAACAACGCCGGCGCGTCGGGATGGCGGGGATCGTGTTCGAGTCGCAGTTCGAGCAGACCCTTCTCGACGGTGACGATTCGTTCCAAGGGTGAAACCGCTCCGAGCAACTCCTTCAACAGCGTGGTCTTGCCTGCGCCGGGCCCACCGGAGTTCAG
>JANNHY010000125.1:0-2813 GCA_031404635.1 Ilumatobacteraceae bacterium | reverse complement strand
GGTGTTCATCTCGTACCGGCGGCAGGATTCGATCAACATCGCCGGCCGCATCAACGACCGACTCGCCTCCCGCTTCGGCGGTGGCAACGTGTTCTTCGACGTCGACGCCATCCCGCCCGGTGTCGACTTCCGCAAGCACATTGACCGGATGGTCGCCGACTGCGACGTGGTGCTCGTCATCATCGGTCGCCGATGGTTGGAAGTGACCGACGAGGTGGGGCAGCGGCGACTTGGCAACCCAGGCGACTGGGTGCGTCTCGAGGTCGAGGCGGCGCTGCGCCGTGGGATCCCTGTGGTGCCCGTGCTGGTCGACGGGGCCGGCGTGCCGAAGGCTGACCAACACCCAAGGTCGATGGCTGATCTCTCGTACCGCAACGGAAGCCGGGTGCGGCATGACCCCGACTTCCACCCCGACGTTGACCGGCTGATTCGCGGTCTAGTTCCCGCCGTCGAGCATCAGTTCACAGCAAAGGACTGGTTCACCCGAGGCATCGCGAAGGGCCAAGCGGGGGATGCCGACGGGGCCATCGCCGACCTCACCGAGGCGATCCGCCTCAACCCCAACGGCGCCTCGGCGTTCTACAACCGGGCGGTCGCCCGCCAGGCGAAGGGGGATCGCCGTGGGGCGACGGCTGTTTCACTCAGGCGCAGCGGCTCGGTGCGGGGGTCAAAGAAACCTCGTGATCCATCAGTCCGGGCAGAGTTGCTGGCTTAGTTGGCGACACCTTGGCGGGCAGCCGGTCAGTAGTTGAGCAGGGTCTTTACGACGTCAGCTGACCTTGAGGTAGTGGCGGATTGCCTCTCGAACGACGTCAGATGGTGTCACATTGTCAGCCTCAGCGCGATCGTTGACCGCTTGTCGAAGCTCGGGATCGAGCCGGACAGGCAGAGTCGCGGCGGGGCCAGATCCCATTGCCGGCCTGCCCGGACGGCGCCGAAGTCTGCCGATTTCAAGGCCCTTTTCTACCTCGATCGTCATCGCCTCGATGACATCGTCGGTGAGTTCGAGTCCGCTGTTGGTTCGTCCGTAGGTGTTTTGGCTTGGTCATTGCGGATCTCCTAGGTCGCGGAGTCGGATGCGCCGCATCCACGAATCGCAGGGATCACCCACCAGTTCGCTCGCATCGTGACGCAGCGCCGATCCACACTTGATGGACTCGGCGGCGGCTTCGTCTGTGGGAGGACCGTTGGGCAGAGGATCGAAGCTGAGTGGTGACATCGGTACACTGTCGGACAATGGCGACACGGCAAGGGCTCGATGCGAATCTTGCAGCGGCCGTGGCGCGCGGGCGTGCTCGTGCAGCCGCTTCGGGGGAACTGACTCCGCCTCGTGTGGGGCCGATCCAGTCGGCGTTCAGTGACGAGGCACGCAAGATTGTTGCCGATTGGCGGCGTGATGGTGGCTATTTGCGCGCCCTCGTCGCCATCGCCGAAGCCGATCCCGACCTCGCCGTGCAGTAGCTCGTCGACTTGATCCTCATCGACGACCAACTGTTGCTTGTGGCACTCAGCGACACGGCTCCCGCCGAGATCAACACTGCGATCGCCCGAGGCGAGGTTTTCACGACCGGATCGTGGTACTACCGACTCAGTCGCGCTGTCACCGCAGGGTCTGGCGCAGGGGCACTGTCCAGCCGCTTCCAAGCGCTCGATGAGGCGGTTCGTTTAGGTGTGCTCGCGTCGCTGGGGGAGTTGCCCGAGGAGATTGGACTCCTCAGCCTTCGCGTCGTCGTGCCCGTCATGCAAGCCCTTGCGGTCACCCGCCCTCTGAACTTCCTCAACGCGGAAGCCCTCGCTGCCGCACTTCTTCTCGACGCCGCGATCGCGGTAACTGTCGATGCACCACTACTGCGCTCCGGAGCGACCGACCTGGCGATCACCTACACAGTGATCGGCTGAGCGAGAACCGGTCGACTCCAGGAGATGTGGTGCTGGCGTCGACGAGGAATCTCACGCGAGGCGGGTAAAGGGCAGTTCCCGTTCTTGCACGGCCTCAGCTGCGTACTCCAGCGCGGCCGTGATGTCGTCTGCTTCGAGATCAGGAAAGTCGGCGAGGATCTCGCTGGCGGACCGCCCAGCAGCGAGCTGACCGATCACGCTCGCGACGGGGATCCGGAGGCCTCGGATACACGGGGCTCCTCGCATCTTGGCTGGATCGATCGTGATCCGCTCGAACTCCATCCGAACATGATACGCCCCAGTCGTAGTTGGCGTCGCCGACGCAATCAAGTACGACGAGCCACGGCCCACCAAAGCTCTCGCCGGATGACGAGGAGTCTCACGCGAGGCGTGTGGGGGGCAGTTCCCGGTTCTTGCACGGCCTCAACTGCGTACGCTTCGCGGCGAGCCACGCGCCGTCCGATAATGGGCCGGGCGTCATCGTCAGCTGACCTTGAGGTACTGGCGGGTTGCCTCGAGATCTTTGGGGAAGCCGCCAAGTCGATCTCGCTCGAACTTCGCCATGCATGCCCAACGATTCCATGGAGCGACATGGCCAAGGTCCGAGACGCCTCAGCCACCACTACCACCGATTGACCCTGCCCAACTTTGGGTCATCGCCCGGCACGACAGTCCTGCCGCTGCCGAACAGCTCCGAAGCATCGAGGTCGACTGATCCGACGATAGCCCTGTTGACGAAGGCCGTGGATTTGGTGCGTACCCGATCGACGATCCGCTGAGATGCTCGAGTCAGATCGTCAGGAGGTCGACCGGGCAGTTGATCCCGGGAGCACGAGCGAGGCGGCGGTCGGCAGTGAGGAGTGTGCAGGTGAGTCCTTCGGCGAGCGCGACGTAGCTGGCGTCGTAGGCGGTCA
>JANNHY010000124.1:0-4814 GCA_031404635.1 Ilumatobacteraceae bacterium | reverse complement strand
TAAAGCGGTCGCTCTCCATCGCGACCTCGACCTGGTCGCCGCGGTCGATCGCAACGCCGTCGGCGAAGGCCGCCACGGGGTAACCATCGCCGGTGAGTTGCGGGCTCTGGCCGACGCCGGATGCGACGTCGTCGTCGACTTCACCGTCGCCGAGGCTGCCCGCGTCACCCTGCCATGGCTGGCGATGCACGGCGTGCATGCCGTTGTTGGCACGACCGGGTTCAACGACGCCGACATCGCCAACTTCCGGTCGGAGTTCAGCGGTAGCAACTGCGTGATCGCTTCCAACTTCGCGATCAGTGCGGTGCTGATGATGCGCTTCGCCGAGTTGGCCGCGCCGTTTTTCGACAGCGCCGAGATCATCGAACTGCATCACGACGCCAAGATCGACGCGCCGTCCGGCACCGCGGTCACCACCGCGCAACGAATGGCTGCCGCCTCGGGCGAGTGGACGGCCGATCCGACGCAGCACGAGTTGTATCCGGGAGCCCGCGGTGGCGTGGGGCCAGGGGGTATCCGCGTGCATTCCGTGCGGATGCGAGGCCTGGTCGCCCACCAAGAGGTGATTCTCGGCGCCCACGGACAGACGCTGACGATCCGCCAGGACAGCTACGACCGGCTCAGCTACATGCCCGGGGTGATGCTGGCCTGCAAGCACATCGCCGAGCACCCTGGGTTGACCCTCGGGCTCGATTCGATCCTCGGCATCTGAACAACCTCATCCCTAACCGCGTCCACGGCGGATGTTCGAGACATTGGTGACGACGACCAGCACGATGGACCCGATGATGATCGGCAGCTGGTAGCGCTGGAGGAAGTCGATCACCGACTTCACTTCGGATTCGAACTGCTTGGCCAACCACCACAGCAACGCCAGCCGACCGGCGATGCCGGCGAGTAGCAGCGGCACGATGCGCCGCCAGCGAGTGCTCACTGTGCCGCTGAGCACGAAGACGATGTTGCTGCCGACGAAGATCGGGATCAGTACCCATTCGGCGGTGCGGTACTGCTGTTCGAAGCGATCGACTGCTTCGGGGGACATCCCCAGGAATCGCGTGAACCAACGCAGGGCCTGGTCGCCGTAGGCCCGGCCGAGGAAGTGGCACACGGCCGCAGCCAGCGTGAGGCGCACGGTGGCGATCACCGTATAGGCGACCGGCGAGATGCCGGCGCCGACGGCGCCGATCAGGTAGCGGTTGCGCGACGACAGCATGATCAGCTGCTCGGGCCGCGTCGTCACCCAGCGGGCGAAGACGATGTTGGCGATGTTGGTGCACACCACCAGACCCACGAATCCGACGAGCAGGAACGGACCGTAGCCCGGTCGACGATGCGGCTCGATTACGTCATCGGCCGCAGTCGTGTTCACGCAGCGACACCCTAAACCAACGAAGCAGTCTCCCCGGCTACGGTGTCGGAGCGCGGCTCGGCCGTGAACACGTGAACAACGGGGAGAAACTCATGAAAACAAAGCGACTGATCGTCGGCCTCCTTGCCGCCGGCCTACTTGTCACTGCGTGTGGCGACGACACCGAGACACCCGCTGCCGGAGGTGACGCGCCCGCGGCAAGTGACGCGCCCGCCGCGGCCGCCAACGACTGCAAGCCGGTGAAGGCAGGCGTGCTCAGCGTGGTCACCAGCTTGCCCGGCCCCAACTTCTGGGGCACCAGCAAAGAAGAGGTCGACCCCGACGCGATCTCCAGCGGGATCGAGTACGACATGGCCAACATGATCGCCGAGTGGTGCGGCCTGACGATGGAGTTCCGCAACGAGGGTTTCGATGCAATCGTTGCCGGACAGATCGATCCGACCAGCTACGACCTCATCTTGTCGCAGGTGACCATCACCGAGGAACGCGCCAAGGTCGTCGATTTCTCGCAGGGCTATTTCAAGAGTGACCAGGGCCTGCTGGTCAACACCGGAACGGCCGTGGCCAGCTGGGACGACGTGAAGGCGCTGACCATCGGCGTTCAGGCATCGACGACGGCCGAGTTCTACGTCACCTCGGGCGAGGTGCCCGGTTGGCAGCTCGACAACGTCAAGTCGTACCCCGACCTGGCCTCGGCGTATGCGGCGCTGACAGCCGGCCAGGTCGACGGCGTCATGATCGACACCCCGATCAACCTCGGCCAGGCCGCCCAGTCCGGTGGCAAGCAGGAGGTCGTCGCCCAGTTCCAGACCGGCGAGGAATACGGGGCGATCTACGGCAAGGACAGCGGCAAGAAGGCGATTTTCGACCCGGTGATCCAGGGCCTGATCGACGACGGCTCGATCAACGCCCTGATCGCCAAGTATCTCGGCGGCGATCCGTCGACGGTTCCAGTCGTCGAAGTTCCAGCCGCCTGAGCCTGCCTTGAACGATTCGGTGGCATCCGGTCCGCCCGCCGTGAAGCGGGTGGGCCGGGTGCTGACGTATCGCAAGGCGGCGACGGTGGCCTTGCTGTTTCCGCCGGCGGGGGTTCCGGCGATGGTGCATTCGATTCGTGCCGGCCGTCTCGCCACCGACGGTGAGATCGAATCGGCGCGGCACGAAGGCGAGCGAGCCCGCGACTTGTCGTGGTATGCGGTCGGGATCGGCCTGTCGGTCTACATCGTCGCCTTTCTCGCCTGGCTGCTCACCGCCAACGATCGAGCCGTGTCGCGGGTGTTCTTCGGCTGGGCAACGTTGACCGATGGCAGCGCCTGGCGATCGCTGCTGAAGGGCTTCTGGATCAACGTCCAAGTGTTCATGATCGCCGAAGTCATCGTCTTGGTATGGGCGCTCGTGGTGGCCGTGATGCGGCTCCTGCCGGGGCCGGCCTGCAGACCGATCCGCTTTCTGGCTACGGTCTACGTCGACATCTTCCGGGGGATCCCGTCGCTGTTGGTGATTTACATTGCCGGCCTTGGCCTCGCCCAGGCCAAGGTGCCCATCGTGGGCGATCTATCCGACATCCAGTACGCGATCATCGCCCTCAGCCTGACTTACGGCGCGTATGTATCGGAGGTGTACCGCGCCGGGATCGAATCGGTGCACTGGAGTCAAACAGCTGCTGCCCGGTCGTTGGGGTTGACGTATTCGCAAACGATGCGTCATGTCGTCGTGCCCCAGGCCGTGCGGCGGGTGATCCCGCCGTTGCTCAACGACTTCATCGGCCTGCAAAAGGACACCGCGTTGATCAGTGTGCTCGGCGTTCTCGACGTGGTCAACCGTGCTCGGTTCATCAACAACTCGAGGGGAACGCTGGCCGCGTATTCGATGGCGGCGCTGCTGTTCTTGGCGGTCACCATCCCGTTCACCCGCTGGCTCGACGGTCTGATCCGTCGCCAACAGGCCAAGACCCTGGCGGGGCGGTAACACGTGGCCTTTCTCGAACTCCGCGACGTGCACAAGACGTTCGGCTCGAACCCGGTGCTACGAGGTATCGACCTCGACGTCGAACTGCATCAGGTGGTCTGCCTGATCGGCGCGTCCGGCAGCGGCAAGTCGACGCTGCTGCGGTGCATCAACCAACTGGAGACGATCGACGAGGGTGTGATCCGCCTCGACGGCGACCGGGTCAGCGGGCGCAGCATCGACGTCGATGCCTTACGCCGCGAAATCGGCATCGTCTTCCAGAGCTTCAACCTGTTCCCGCACATGACCGTGCTGCAGAACGTCTCGCTTGCGCCGATCAAGGTACTCGGACACCCAAAGGCGTTGGCCGAGGAGCGCGGCATTGCTCTGCTGAATAAGGTCGGCCTCGACGACAAGGAGGGGGAGTACCCCGACCGCCTCTCCGGTGGCCAGCAGCAGCGCGTCGCGATCGTGCGCGCCTTGGCGATGGAGCCGCGGCTGCTGCTGCTCGACGAGATCACCTCGGCGCTTGATCCCGAACTGGTCGCCGAGGTGCTCAACATCGTCCGCGACCTGGCCAGAGATGGGATGACGATGATGCTGGCCACTCATGAGATGGGCTTCGCCAAAGAAGTCGCCTCGAAGGTCTGCTTCCTCCACGAGGGCGTGATCCACGAGGAAGGCCCACCGCAGCAGATCTTCGAGCACCCCCAACAGGAACGCACCAGGGCCTTCGTGCAGCGGATCATCGACGCCGGCCGGTTGTGACAGGAATTGACTGATCCGCGCAGTAGTGGTCCGTCCGACCCATTGACAATGAGACACAGATTGTCTTACTGTCTCAGATGATGAGTCTCGACCCAGCCGAACTGCGCGTCCTCGACGCCGCCAAGTCGTGCTGCGAGCGCTGGGGGCTCGACAAGGTCACCATCGAAGACATCGCCAACGAGGCCGGCGTGTCGCGGGCCACGTTGTACCGCATGTTCCCCGGCGGGAAAGACATCCTGTTCGAGGCATTGCGGGTCCGCGAGCTGGAGGACTTCTTCACCCGATTGAGCGCCCACCTCGACGGTGCCGCCGACTTCGAAGACCTCCTCGTTCGCTGCGTGATGCATGCCACCCACGAGTTGCGCAGCGACCAGCACCTGTCGCTGATGCTGGCCTCCGAGCCTGGTGACACCCTCGGCCAACTGACCGTCGACGGTGTGCCGCGGATCATCCGCGTCGCCACGGTGTTCCTCGCCCCGCTGGTCGACGGTTACCTGCCACGCCGCGAAGGCGCACGGCTGGTCGAACTGCTCTCCCGTCTGGTCATCAGCTACTTCCTTGCCCCGTCCGAACAGGTCGACCTCGGCGAACCCGAGTCGGCCAGGTCCTTCATCCAAGCATTCATCCTCCCGGCCTTCCAGCCATCGCTCACCAGGAGCTGACCAATGACTGTCACCCACAACGACAACGAATCGATCATCGGCCGCGCCGAGATCAACGACATCGACGC
>JANNHY010000123.1:0-2546 GCA_031404635.1 Ilumatobacteraceae bacterium | reverse complement strand
GTGGGTAGCCGCTGGCGCGGCACCGTGGGTGATGAGAGTCCCTCCGGGACGACGGTCGCGTCGTGCCTGCTCAGAAGGTTGCGCCCGTCTACTCTCCTTACAGATGAGCCGTCGGAGGACGCACATCTCTCATCCCTGGCGAATGCCGGCGGGCGCGATGAGAGATGAGCCGTCGGAGGACGCACATCTCTCATCGCCGGGTTGGGGCGAGTGGCGGCCGGGGAGGGCTATCGCTAACTGAACCGCATTGGACCTAGTCTCGACCCACCCGATCACGCTCCGGGGTGTTCGTGGCGGCGATCAGATCGGCGTCGGTGTCGGCGTGTTGCCGGTCGCGTTGCACATCGAACTCCACCGCGGTGTCTTCGACCACGGATTCGCGTACAGCACGGACCATGGCGAAGATCAACAGCTTCATCGCAGCCAGCATGACGAGTATTCCGAAGGCGATCGCCAGTGGTTTTAGAATTGCTCTCAGCAGCGACTTCTTGGCGGTCTTCAACGGCGCCAGCACCCCGGTATCGACGGCGGTGCCGTCAGCGAGCAGTGTCGTGACACCGTCTTCGACGCGTGGGCAGCGTACATCGGTGTCGTTGATGCCGATCACGGCATCGCCGCCGAACAACGCGGGGGGCACGCGCACCTTGGATCGCAGCACGCCGACCAGCGGATCGGGGGCGGTGCCCACCAGGTACTGCTGGCCGACGTGCAGGAACCTGATGTCGTCGTCGTAGCGCACGTCGACGATCGTGTCGACCGCGTAGCCGTCGAGACTGCCGGCACGGATCTGTTGCACGGCGAAGCGGGCCGTGGTCGCGTCGGCGCCGGCCAACGTGCCGAGGAATACCGCAACCGGTGCAGGCGGCGCGGTACAGCCTGCCGGTACGACCACCAGTGGGCTCGACGGCACGAGCGGACCGACAATCGGCGGTGGCTCCTGCACAGCGGGCAGCTCAGGACCGAGGAGATCAGAAGCCACCGTTGTGGATGGATCAGCGGGCGGCTCTGTCGGGGCAGAAGCACCGGCCACACCGCACCACGACGACGCGATCAGCACCCCGATGAGGACCGGACGCACATACCGCACGGCGCCTACGCTACTGAGCAGCAGCGCGCCGAACCGGTCAGTGCCCCTCGAACCTCGGCTCGCGCTTGTCGACGAAGGCCCTCATCGCCTCCATCGTGTCGGCGGTCGTGAAATTGAGTGACTGGGCGACACCCTCGTCGTCGAGCGCTTCCTCGAAGGTCACCTGTAGCGAGTTGTTGAGCATCCGCTTGGTCATCGCCAGGGCGATCGGGGGGCCCGCCGCCAGCCGGTCCGCCCAGGCGGCGACGAAATCGTCGAGCTCAGTGTCGGGCACAACCCGGTTGACCAGCCCGATCCGCTCGGCCTCGGCTGCATCGATGATGTCGGCGAAGAGCGCCAACTCCTTGGCGCGATGCATACCGACGATTCTCGGCAGCAGCCACGAACCACCGAAGTCGATCGACAGCCCGCGCCGCGCGAAGATCTCCGAGAACCTGGCATTCTCGCTGGCCACCACGAGGTCACAGCCCAAGGCCATGTTGCAACCGGCACCCACGGCGACCCCACGAACTTTGGCGATCGTCGGTATCGGCAGGCGGTGCAGGCTCAAGGCGACGTCACCGACGCGGCGCATCGCCGCCAGTTGATGCTCTCCCGGTTCACCAATGCCACCAGCGGTGAGATCGGCGCCGGCGCAAAAGTCGCCTCCGGCACCGGTGAGCACGACGGCGCGATCCTCACTAGTCGAGACGCCACGGAAAGTCTCCAGCAGCTCAGTCCACATCTGGCCATTCACGGCGTTCTTCTTCGCAGGGCGATTCATGGTGATCGTGACGATGCCCGACGATCGACTGACCTCGATGGTTTCCACGGAAATGGCACGATACTGGGGTGACGGGCTCCAACACCTATCGCAAGTTCGTCGCCAAGCCGGGCCGACTACTCACTCGTCGTGGTCGCTAGAACGCAGCCTCGAAGACCTCGAGGTGTACCCCGGTGACGGCGGCGACGTCGAAGCGGATCGAGCCGTGCCTGTCGTGGGCGGCCAGCCATTCGACCGCAAGCAGCCGTAGCCGCCGCTGCTTGGCCCGGCCGACCGCGGCCTCCGGCGGGCCGTAACGGTCTGACGCTCGGGTCTTGATCTCACAGAACACCACAAGCGTTGCCGAGCAGGCCACCAGGTCGATCTCGCCGGTGGCCGACCGCCAGTTGCGGTCGACGACCTCGTAGCCGTGCGCCGTGTACCAGCGGGCGGCGAGGTCCTCGCCCCATCGACCGCGGGCCTGGTTGGCGAGCGAAGGAGCTACAGCTCGGTGAAGGGCAACTCCTCGACGTTGACGTCCTTGAACGTCAGCACCCGGACCTTGGGCACGAACCTGGTCTTTCGGTACATATCCCATACCCATGCGTCGCTCAACTCCACTTCGATCACCGGCTTGGCGGCGTCTCCGCTGACATTCAGCTTGACGTCGTTGGCCAGGTAGAACCGGCGCTCGGTCTCCACGGCGAAGCGAAACAT
>JANNHY010000122.1:0-2954 GCA_031404635.1 Ilumatobacteraceae bacterium | reverse complement strand
CGGGCCGACCACCGGCAAAGACCACAGCTAGGCCCAGCAGCGCCCGAAACTCGGTACAGTACACGGATACGGTTTGCCCATAGTACTGGTTATTCACCCCTATCAGCAGCGAAACCAACCCGTAAGTATGCTGATTGTGTGCGTTCACGATGGCCGTTTGCAGCTTGGAAGTAGTCCAGCCGGTGCGCACGATCCCGGCGAGCCGAACAACACCGAAGATGTGCGCATCAAGGTCTACGACGACCACGAACACGCCGTGCTGACCTATCGCGGCCGCGGGTTGGAGCTGGAGATCCCGACGTTGGCGAAGCCGAGTTGGTACGCATGACCGTCGAGATGCAAACCTTGCCGGACGGCGGCGGTTTTGCGGGATCTGGCGAGCCGCCGGTGCTCACCGTGCTCACCGTCGACGATGTCGAGTACTCCATCTTCGCCGATCCGACGATGGCCGCGCTCAAGGCGATCCGCGAGATCGCCCAGCATGTGCGGCCGAGGCGCGGCTGCCAGGAAGGTATCTGTGGCAAGTGCGAGTCGAAGGTCAACGGCGAAGACACCCGGTTGTGCATTACCGCCATCGGCGCGCTGACAGGCGCCGTCGTGGTCACCCCAGCGCCGCGAAGGAGCATCTGGGGATGATCCCCGGATGTCGCCTGGCGGCGGCCCAAGAATCACTGAAGCCCGATCGCTCGGGCTACGATCGGGCTCCCAGTGGTGTTGCGGATACGGACCCTTCCGCTGGACGGGCTTGCGGGGTCGTGCTCATATTTGTTCGCCGGGCGGTCAAGCCGCCATTGCACCTTGGTACTAGTACCTGGTCACCGGTCGGAGTCATCGGCCGGCGATCACGTTGACCTCGGGCGTCGGGCGCCCTGTTGGTACGACGGTGGAGGTTGCCCAGCCGAGGTAGATGAGGGCGCTGATGTGAGTGCCCGGTTCGAAGCCGCACAGGTCTGCGACCACGTCGTTGGCGCCCTTGGGGCACGAGCTCCAATAGCTGGCCAACCCCTGCGCCGTGGCGGCGAGCAACAGGATCTGAATGCCGGCAGCAACCGCATCGCGATTCTCCCCCGTGCGCAGTGGTGAGTCGCCGGTGATGGAACCGACCACCAAGACGGCGGGCGTGCGCAGGTACTTGGTTCGGGTCTTGTCGACCTTCTCGGGCGGATCACCGTACGCCTGCATCGCCTCGGCGACCACGTTGCCCAGCCGGGCACGGGCCTGGCCCTCGGCGAGAGCGAATCGCCACGGCCAGGTCCGCTTGTGATTCGGTGCCCATTGGGCCAGCTCGCAGAGATCGCGGATCACGTCGTGCGGCACTGCCCGCTCCTTGTCGACCAGCATGCTGGTGCGGCGGCGACGGATCAGGTCAGCGAGGTCGGACAATTGCACTTCTCCATTCTCGCAGCGACCGTGCATCAATGGCCGTTAAGATTGTTCCGCTATCCGGAACGGCGACCTTGAGTGAAGGTGGCCACGGTGCAACAGTGCCCGGAGATTCAAACACGAGGGGGGTCGTTCGATGTCGTTCGATGGTGATGCATATGTGGACGAGATGCGCGACGAGTTGATTGCGTCGGGTCGCACGCTCGACAAGGCGCGTTGGGTCGAGCGCGTTACGCAGGGCGAGGCCACGAAAGAGGAGTTGGTGGGCTGGGCCCGTCAGCACTATCACGGGGTGACTTACCACACCCGTCGGTTCCTCTCGATCTGGTTGGGGCGTATTCCGTACGAGATGACCGAGAGCGTGATCGAGAACATCGGCGAGGAGGTGCTCGGCATCCAGTCGAAGTCGGGCCACGGTCATTTGCATTGGCTGTTCCAATTCACCCGTGCCCTCGGCGCGCCCGACGAGGTGATCACCGAGGCAACGCCCAACGTCGAGGCCGTGCTCAGTGAGAGCTTCCTCTACAACCTCGCTCATCAGCGGCCATGGTACGAGTTCCAGTTCGGCGCCAGCCTGGGCATCGAGAACCAGATCCCTCCGGCTTACATCCGTGCCGTGGAGGGCTTCAAGCACCACTACAGCCACCTGCTGGAACCCGACGACTACGCCTTCCACACCATTCACATCGCCGTCGACGAAGACCATGGCGGACACGTCGGAGAGTTCGCCGAGCGGTATCTCGACACCGACGAGAAGCGCCGGTCGGCGCGCGCCGCGTACTTTGCCGGGGCCGAGGCCACCCGCCGTTGCTGGGATGCCTATGAAGGGGTGTCGTGGTAGTGGCGGATCACGCCATCTTCTTCCACGACTACCAGGAATCTGACCGGCCGATCATCGGCGGGAAGTGCGCCAGCCTCGGCGCCATGACAGTCGCCGGGTTTCCTGTTCCGCCGGGTTTCGCTGTCACCACCCACGCGTTTGCGGATTCGATGAACCGCGACCATGTCGGGCCGCACCTGCACGAACTTCTCGATGGCCTCGACGTCAGCGACCTGCACGCGCTCGCCGAGCGGGCGCGACGCTGCCGGCAGATGGTGCTCGATGCCGGGCCCTCGCAGGAGGCCGAGGCGACGATTCGCGACGGATACCGGCAGCTCTGCGAGCGGACCGGATTTCACGACGTTGCGGTTGCGGTGCGGTCGAGTTCCACCGCCGAGGACATGCCCGACGCATCCTTCGCCGGCCAGCAAGACACGTATTTGTGGATCCGCGGCGTCGATAACGTCGTCAACCACGTTGTGCGTTGCTGGGCGAGTCTGTTCACCGATCGGGCTATCGCCTATCGCCACGAGAACGGATATCCGCATGCCGAGGTGGCGATGAGCGTGGCCGTGCAGCAGATGGTGCTGCCCAAGGCCGCCGGCGTGGCGTTCACGTTGAACCCGACCAACGGGGACCGCTCCAGCATCGTGATCGACTCGGCGTTCGGTCTCGGGGAACCGGTCGTGTCGGGCACCGTCACGCCCGACAACTACATGATCGACAAGGTCGTCTTCGAGATCACCAGACG
>JANNHY010000121.1:0-1887 GCA_031404635.1 Ilumatobacteraceae bacterium | reverse complement strand
ACCAACGACAGTGTGCGCCCGGGGATGTCGACGCCTTGGAAGAAGCCGGCCGTGGCGAACAGACACGACGACTCGTCGTCGCTGAAGGCCTTGACGAGCGCGGTCTTGGGCAGATCGCGCTGGGTGAGTATCGGCACGTCGACCCGCTCTTTCACCGCGGCTGCGGCAGCGTCCATGGCTTTCCAACTGGTGAACAGCGCCAATGTGCGACCTCCGGCTGCGGTGATCAGCGTTGCCAACTCGTCGTGCACCGCGCCGGAGAACTGCGGTGAGCGAGGGTCGGGCAGGTGCATGGCACAGTACAAGAGCGCGTTATTGCCGTAGTCGAACGGGCTGCCGACGTCGATCTGGGTGTACGTCCCGTCTTGCAGGCCGACTCGGTGGGCGAGCGTTGCCGGCAGCGTGGCGCTGGTGAGGATGGCCGTGCGTTGCGTCCAGATACCACCGGAGAGCACCGGGCCGACATCGAGCGGGGCGATCTCCAGCCGGGGGTGGTCAGCGCTGCCGGAAACAAAGGCAACGTATCCTTCGTGGGGGCCGAGGGCGATGTCGATGTGTTCCTGCACTCGGGTTGCGACCTGTTGAGCGCGCACTTTGCGCTGCTGTGCTTCGGGCAACTCGGTATCGATCGCCCGCAACGCTGACTGCGCCTTCTCGATACGACCGCGGCCTTCGACCAGGGCTTGCTGAATCGCATCCGGAAACGGTGTGCTCAGCCGCTGGCCGCTGAACGGTCGAAACGCCTCGCGGATGGCCGGCGCCGACTCGGCGAGCCCGCCGACGATCGCCGGGTCGTCGATCACCCGGCGCACGACCGCCGCAAGGTTGGTGAATCGGCCAGGCCCGATCTGTACACCCACCGTGTCGCTCATGATGTCTTCGAGCTGATGGGCCTCGTCGATCACGACAACCTCGTGCTCGGGGAGTAGCACGTTTCCACTGGCGACGTTGAGGCCGTAGAGGTGCAGATTGACGACCACGACGTCGGCAACCGCAGCCCGTTCGCGGGCCAGTTCGGCGAAGCACACCTCGCCCATCGGGCATCGCTTGCCGCCAGGGCACTCGTCGCTGCTGACGCTGACTGCCTGCCACGAACGGTCGGCGGGCGACCAGGTGAGGTCGGCCTGATCGCCGGTTTCCGTCGCACCCGACCACTCGCACAGCCGCTTGATCTCGACCTGGGTGGTCGCCGCGAACTCTTCGATCTCCAACTGACCCTGGCCCGCCGCCGACGGCTGCAGTTCGCGGACCCGCTGCATGCAGATGTAGTTGCTGCGGCCCTTGAGGACCGCCCAGTCGAATGGTTGACCGAGGTGGGTTTCGAGGAACGGTAGGTCCTTGGCCGCCAACTGGTCTTGCAGCGCCTTGGTCGCCGTGGCAACGACGATTCGCGCCCCGGTGAGCACCGCGGGCACGAGATATCCCATCGTCTTGCCCGTGCCAGTGCCGGCTTGCACGATCAGGTGCTTGCCGCTGCCGATCGCCTCGTTGACGGCCGACGCCATTTGCTGCTGGCCGGGTCGCTCCTCAGCGGCGGGGAGGGCCGATGTGACCTTGGCGAGCGACGACGTCACGCTCCGCTGGTCGGCCACGTCTGTGACGGTAGCGGCCGAATCGTTTTTGCCGACGGTTCGGCTCCGGCGAGTCACGGTTCATTCGGTGCCACCGAATATTTCGTGACTCGCTTAGGCTTAGGACGATGGCCGGCGGGCGATGGCGATGGAGATCGCCTCGTCGAGTTCGGCTGCCCCGAAATCGGGCCAGGTCTGCTCGGTGAAGTAGACGGGCGAGCCCGCCGACTGCCACAGCATGAAGTTGGAGATGCGCCGCTCACCGGAGGTGCGCACGACTACGTCGACCGGTGGGAGTTCGGGCAGGTACATGTGT
>JANNHY010000120.1:0-3343 GCA_031404635.1 Ilumatobacteraceae bacterium | reverse complement strand
CAGCGGCCGACCAGATCGTCAATGGCACCGTGTTGCCCGGACTGGATGGCATTCTCGTCGACGATCCTTCGACCCCGTGCACGGCGGTCAACGATCCCGCCGGCTGCGATGAGAGCGCAGACAACATCCTGCCCCCGGCGGACAGAGCCGACTTCTTGTTCGGTGATGGCGCTTGGGCCAACCTTGCGGACGGCACGACCACTACTGGTCTCGACGTCGTCGATCTCTGGATCGGTGGCTTGGCCGAGCGGGAAGCTCCCTTTGGCGGCATGTTGGGCACCACGTTCAACTTCGTCTTCGAGCTGCAGATGGAGAATCTGCAGAACGCCGACCGGTTCTACTACCTCGAGCGTCTCGATGGTCTGAACCTGCTGCCCCAGCTCGAGGCCAACTCCTTCGCCGAACTGGCGATGCGCAACACCACGCTTGTCGGCAGTCCGTCCGACATCTTCTCCCGGCCGGACTTCGTGTTCAACCTGGCGAACCTCGGTACCAGTGGTCCGGTCCCCGACGATACGACCACACTGGGCTACGACGAGTCAGCGTTGCTCGTGCGCCTTCCGAACGGCACGATCCGCTTCAACGGCCCCGAGCACGTGATCTGGAACGGCTCGGATACAGCCGGCGACAAGGCGTTCTCGAGCGAAGGTGACGACACCATGCGTGGCAACGGTGGCGACGACATCTTCGAGGGTGGTACCGGTAACGACACCCCCACCGGCGGCGAGGGAGACGACATCCTCACCGACACCTTCGGCGATGACGTCATGAAGGGCGGCCCGGGTCACGACGTTATCTTTGGTGGTCCGGGATTCGACCTGCTCCAGGGGCAACGCCGGCGACGACTACGTCATGGCCGGCAACGACACCTCCGAGGTCTTCGGCGGCGCCGGCGACGACGTGATTTACGCCGGTGACGGTGGTCTCGAGTCGTTCGCTGGTGCGGGCAATGACTGGATTGAGGGCAGCCCACAGCTGGACCTCCTCGTCGGTGACGAGAACAACCAGTTCCAGAACGACCCGAACCAAGGCCACGATGTCATCATCGGCAACAAGGGCGACGACGACTACGACTCCGAGGGCGGCGACGACGTCATGGTTGGCGATGTCCTCGGAACCGAGCGCTTCGAAGGCATGCTCGGCTGGGACATCGCCACATACCGCGGCGATCCTCTCCCGGTCGACTCCGATATGAGCATCAATGTCGTCCTTGCTCCGAACCTCAACGAGCTTCGTGACCGTTTCGACCTGACAGAAGGCTTGTCGGGCTGGAACTCCAACGACTTCCTGCGGGGCACCGACCGTATCGCGGCCGACATGGTTGGGCACGAGCTCACCGCTGCCGGTATCGCTCGGATCGACGGGATCAGTGCGCTGCTCCCTGTTGGAGCAACGTCGTTCACCGGTGGTGAGATCATCATGGGCGGCCGCGGTAGCGACCTGCTCGAAGGCCGTGGCGGTGACGACATCATCGACGGTGACCGCTGGATGAACGCTCAGCTACGAGCACCGAACCCCGCCACACCCAACCCCGCCGACTTCAGATTCGCCGACGGCATGAAGCAGCTTCAGACGGACGTGCGTGCCGGACGAATCAACCCCGGCACCATCGACATAGTTCGCAGCATTGTGACGCCGACCGCCGGCGACACTGCTGGGAACATCGATACGGCGGTGTTCTCTGGTCCGGCCACGGATTATGACGTGAGTCTGCTCGAACCGAGTGTGTTCACGGTTGTTCATGCTCGTGGGACTTTGGCGGATGGGACTGATACGTTGCGCAATATTGAGCAGCTCAGTTTCTGTGACGATGCAGTGATCGTTCCGGGGACCTGTGCCCTGCCGTTCATTGTCTCGACGTCGGATCTTCCGAACTTGGCGTTGTCTCCGTCGCCGCTGGCGTTTGGGACTCGTGCCATCGGTGTTGCGGCGGCGACTCTGCCGGTGACGTTGACCAACACTGGCGGTACGGATATCAACGTTTCCAGCTTCTCGATCGGTGGGCTCAATGCGACGTCATTCAGTGCAACATCGAACTGCGTCGGTTTGTCACCGTTGACACCGGGGTCGAGTTGCACGTTCAGCGTTTCGTTCGCTCCGGCGGCTACTACTGGTCCGTTGACTGCGCAGTTGGTGGTCAACACCGACGCCGGAATTCCGAGTGCGGTCGGCCTGACAGGTACCGGTGTGATCAACACCCCGGCGTCTGGTGCTCCGGTGGTGAGTGATGTCACGCCGACGGAGGGGACTGCGGTGTCGGCTTTGACGGCTGGGATTGTCGATGTCAATGGTGTGCCGGGGACGTTCGGTTTCCAGTGGCGCCAGGGCACCGTTGGTGGTGGTCCGCCTACGGCCAACATTGCTGGCGCAACGGGTTCGAGTTTCACTCCGCTGCAGGGCCAGACCAACCGGCGTTTGGCGGTTGTGGTGACCTTCGTCGACCTCGCCGGGTCTGCCGAGACTAGGACCTCGGTAGCGACGACGGTTGTTGGTGACTTGTTCCCTGGTGTCGGTGATGACAACTCCGGGATCAACACTCTCACCGGTACGCTCGGTGAGGATGAGTATCACGGTGGGGCCAGCGCTGACAGTTTGTCGCCAGGTGCCGGTAACGACATTGCGTCGGGTGATGCCGGTGACGACACGATCTCGACGGGCATTGGTGACGACAGCATCTGGTTCGATGGTGTCGGCGAAGGATTCGATGCGGTTACCGGTGGTTTGAACGTGGACACGATCCGCGCTCGTAGCAACGGCACCGATATCGGTCTGCGTTCGTTCTCCCAGGTCGAGGCGATCACGGCTGATGGGCACTCCGATGTTCGTATTGTCGGCTCGCCTGCCAGTAACTCCCTCGTCTTTTCGACGGTGGCGCTGACCGGGATCGTGGCCATCGATGGTGGCGGCGGTAACGACATCTTGACTGGTTCAGTGGGTGCCGATGTGATCATCGGTGGTGCTGGACTGGACTCGTTGAACGGCAGCAATGGTGACGACATTCTCGAAGGTGGCGCCGATGCCGACGCCTTGAACGGGGCTGCTGGAAACGATGTGTTCCGCTACTTCGCCGGCTTCGGTGATGACACGATCACCGGGTTCGATCCGAACCCGACTGGTGGTCAGGATCTGATCGATCTCAGTGGGCTTGGTATCACTGCGGCAACCTTTGCTGGCAACGTGACCATCGTCAATGGTGGCGGCAGCACGGTGTTGATCACCGTCAGCGGTCAAGGCACGATCCGGCTCAACGCCAATGCGGTCAGCGGGATCACCATCAGCGACTTCGTGCTGGCGGTATAGCAAACCCGTGCTGTGGTGTGGGGCTACACCAGCCCCACACCAC
>JANNHY010000119.1:0-50092 GCA_031404635.1 Ilumatobacteraceae bacterium | reverse complement strand
AGATATGGTGTGAGCCCGCTGACCGCCTGATGACAAGGCGAGATCGGGCTCACAGTTCGACGAGACCTGGCACGGCACCATCGTTGGTTGCGTCGAAGTTGACGTCGGCGGTGTCGAGCACGCTGGCGCTGCGTCCGGGGGCCGCCTGCCACGTCCAGTACATGTTGGTGTGGGCGATCACCTTGTCGGCCGGTGGCAGGCCGTACTCGGAGAGGTCCTCGGTGGTGTGGGCGTCACTGACGAGCAGCGTGTCGTAGCCGCGAGTGAACGCGCCGTGCAGCGTCGCCCGGATACAGGCGTCGGTCTGTGCGCCGGTGACGACGAGGCGACCGACACCCCGTTGGGCGAGTTCGGACTCAAGGGTGGTGTCCTCGAAGGAGTCGCCGTACTTCTTGTGCACCAGCGGCTCGGATTCCAGGCGCTGCAGCTCCGGCACGTACTGCCAGCCATCGCTGCCATGGGTGAGGTTGTCGTCGGCGTGCTGTACCCAGATCACCGGCACCTGCTGGGCGCGGGCGCTGTCGATCAGGGTGTTGATGTTCGCGATCACCTTGTCGCGGTGGTGGGTGTTGGCCACCACGTCGTTTTGCACGTCCACCACCAACAGGGCGGTGTTTGGACGATCGCGCAGGCTGGTCATAGCGGTCTCCTCATCTCGATCGCTCAATGCTAATCAATGCCTGAGTAGGGCAAACACTTCGGCGGGTTCCCCAATCTGGCCGTCGCGTAGTGTTTGGCACATGTCGTTTGCCGCCGACCCTGCCCGCTACGAGTCGATGATCTACCGCCGGTGTGGTCGCAGCGGTCTGTTGCTGCCGGCCATCTCGCTCGGGCTCTGGCACAACTTCGGCGATGATCGATCGTGGACGACGCAGCGCGAGATCTGTCGCCGGGCGTTCGACCTCGGCGTGACACATTTCGATCTGGCCAACAACTATGGACCGCCCTACGGCGCGGCCGAGGCGAACTTCGGGCGCATCCTCGCCGCCGACTTCGCCGGTTACCGCGACGAACTGGTGATCTCGACGAAGGCCGGTTACGACATGTGGCCCGGCCCGTACGGCGACCTCGGCTCGCGCAAGTACCTGCTCGCCTCGCTCGACCAGTCGCTCGTCCGCTTGGGTCTCGACTACGTCGACATCTTCTACTCACACCGCGTCGACCCCGACACGCCGCTCGAGGAGACGGTTGGCGCGCTGGTGTCGGCCGTCAATCAGGGCAAGGCGCTGTACGTCGGCATCTCGTCGTACTCGTCGGAGCGCACGCGCCAGGCCGCCCGACTGCTGGCCGAGCACCACGTTCCGTTGCTCATCCACCAGCCGTCGTACTCGATGCTCAACCGCTGGACCGAGGAGGATCACCTGCTCGACACTCTCGACGAGGTGGGCGCCGGGTGCATTGCTTTCTCCCCGCTCGCCCAGGGCCTGCTAACCGACCGCTACCTACACGGCATTCCGGCCGATTCGCGCGCCGCCACCGGGGGCGCGTTGCAAGCCGACTCGATCACCGACGAGCGACTCGCGCGGGTTCGAGCGCTCGGCGAGATAGCGGCGCGTCGTGGCCAATCACTTGCTCAGCTGGCGCTCGTGTGGGCGCTGCGCGATTCGCGGATGACCTCGTTGGTGATCGGCGCGAGCAGCGTCAAGCAGCTCGACGACAATGTCGCTGCGCTGGGGAACATGGCGTTGACGTCCGACGAACTGGCCGAGGTCGACCACTATGCAACCGACGCCGGCATCAACCTGTGGAAGGGTTCGAGCGACCAGTGATCGGTCGCTGCACCAAGATGTACAGCCACACCAGTGACGGCACCACGGTCACGGCGGCAAAACCGAACACCACGACCAGGCTCACCATCGTGGATCGTGCGCCGGCGACCTGGTCGATCGTGGCGTGGTCGATCAGCACATCGGGATACTGGCCGACTCCCCAGCCGATCACGATCGAGGCAACGGCCACTACGGCGGCGACTCGGGCTAGCGGCCAACGCTGCTGTCGCAGCAGCACCAAGGCCGCCAAACCGGCCAATGCCGATACCACCACGGGCACCGATCCACGACCTTGAAGGCGATGCACCAGCGTTGCGGCGTCGGCCCGTAGCGGGAATATGGCCAGCAGCGCAACCGCACCGGTCACCGCGCCGGTGCGCAAGGCCTGTCGGCCGCAATGCGCGGCCAACTCCGCTTGACCGGTACGGGCGGCGTCGGTCGCCAAAAAGGTGGCAGCCAGGAACGCGCAGGTCAACACCGCCAAACTGCCACCGATCCACGACGTCGGGCCGGTCCAACTGGTCCACACGTCGCCGCCCTCCAGTGGCACGCGCCCACCGGCGATACCCCCGGCGATCATGCCCAGAAAGAACGGGGTGATCACCGACGAGGCGGCGAACACCGCGCCCTCCCACCTTGCCTCGGTGACGCTGGTCGAGAACTTGCGGAAGGCGAACGCCGCGCCGCGCAACACAATGCCCAGCCCGACCAGCATCCACGGGATGAACAGCGTGGTCATGATCGCCCCGAAGGCCACCGGGAAACCCGACCACAGGAACACCAGCACGAAGATCAGCCAAACATGGTTGGCCTCCCACACCGGGCCGATGGACCGGTCGATCTGGGCGCGCAGAGGGCCACCACGCTCGGCGTCGCCCGCCGACAGGTCCCACACCCCGGTGCCGAAGTCGGCGCCGGCGAACACGGCGTAGGCAATCACGCCTACGAACAAGATGGCGGCGACCACGTCGTTGAGGTTCACGACGACACCGGCCCGTAGGGAGTGGGCAGATCATCGCCGTCGCCGGCGCGCCAGCGCGCCGCCATGCTGCGCACGACACGCACGGTGACCACTCCCATCGCGGTGTACACGACCACCAGCATCGCCAGCGAGATCCACACCCCATTGTTGGCGGTAACCGCGTCCTCGACACGTAGCACGCGATACACGATCCACGGCTGGCGACCGACCTCGGTGGTGATCCAACCGAGTTGCAACGTGAGCACAGCGGCCGGCCCGGCAAGCACTGCCAGGCGCATCGCCCACTTCGATGCAAACAGATCGTGGCCTCGACGACGTCGCCACCAAAACAGCGATGCACCGACCGCCAACGCCGTGCCGAGGGCGACCATCGCCTGAAACGACCAGTGCACGACATTGGCACGCGGCCGATCCTCGACGTCGAAGTCGTTCAGCCCCTGCACCGGGCGGTTGAACCCGGCGCGCGCCAGTAGCGAACCGAGACCGGGGATCTCGAAGCCTCCACGAACATCACCGTTCACGAGTACGCCACCAATGGTGAGCGGTGCGTTCTGTTCGGTGTCGACGGCCATGTCCATCGCCGCCAACTTCTCGGGCTGCTGGGTTGCCAGGCGCATGCCCGCCACATGGCCGACAAGCGGCTGCATGACCGCGGCGATCGAGGCGAAGGCGAACGGCACCAAGAAACCCAGGCGGTGGCGATGGTCGCGACGGCCGCGCAATACCCCGGTGGCGTACACCGAGGCGACGAGGAAACCGGTGACGATGTACGCGGCCAACAACATGTGCAGGAACTGCATCGGCAACGCGTCGTTGAAGATGGCGGCAAGCGGGTCGACATCGACGACCTTGCCACCCTCCAGTCGAAAGCCGCTCGGCGCGTTCATCCACGAATTCACGGCCAGGATGCAGAACGTGCCGAACACCCCAGATGCCATGATCGGTATCAACGTGTACAGATGGGTGCGGGCCGGCAGCCGACCCCAGCCGTACAGATAGATCCCGATGAAGATGGCCTCGACGAAGAAGGCGATGCCTTCCAGTGCGAACGGCAGACCAATCACGTCGCCGAACTGCGACATCAGGCCCGGCCACAACAGACCCATCTCGAAGCTGAGAATCGTGCCCGACACCGCGCCGACAGCGAACAGCACCGCGGCGACCTTCGACCACCGCTTGGCCAACGACAGGGCGATGTCGTCGCTGTCACGCAACCCGCGTCGGTGGGCCACGAAGATCATCGCCGGGAAGGCCACCCCAACACACGACAAGACAATGTGAAACCCCAGCGACAGAGCCATCTGGTACCGCGCCGCGATGAGCTGATCGGCTACCACCCTGCCGAAAATACCATTGCGTTTGATGGTTGCGGCCCCGTATCGGGGCGCGAGTCGTAAACGCCGACCTGGCCAGTGTGATCGTCAGGCCGATTTGGCGTCGATCCCCTGCTGTACGGCCCACGCCGCTACCTCGGCGCGACCGCCGAGGCCGAGCTTCATCAAGATGTTGGAGACATGCACGGCCGCCGTCTTCGGGGAGATGAACAAGCGTTCGGCCAACTGCCCGTTAGTCAGGCCTTCGGCAATCAGCGAGGCGACCTCACGCTCGCGTGTTGACGTCGACGGCCCCGGACGACGGAGGCGTGCCGCCGATTGCCGTGAGCAATGTGACCACTTCACCGCGGTCGAGGCGTTCGAGACGTAGCTGCTCGACTGTGTGCTGCCGTTCCAGACGGCTGATCAGCTCGCCGCCCGGCGCCCGGCGCGACAGGTCGTTGGGGCGATAGGTGCCGACCATAACCAGGCGTGGCAATGGCTGCTGGGCGAGGGTGCTCGAGCACGTGGGCGCTGTCGGCATCGACCCAATGGAGGTCCTCGATTGCCGATTCCCGCCTCGCCCGACACGAGCACGAGCTCGGGGCCATCGCCCATGGCAACCTCGGTGGCTTCGACCAAGCCGGTCAATCGAGCGAGCGCCGCGGTACGGCCCACCATCGTCGACGACAGGCCGCTACGCCCAGACAGCATTGCCTCGACAATACCGCTGCAACGATCAGGCGATGCAGTGGACACGCTGTTCGTTCACCACAGAATCGGCGCCGTCGCGCCACGCGACCGGGGAGACGCGCGCCGAGGGCAAGTCGCCGGCCGGCGCCTTGTTGCGGCGGACGATCCGTCGACGGGAAGCGGCATTGCGCAGCCGAACCTGGTGATCAGCGACGAGGATGGTGGAGAGTTGATACGAGTGGAACATGACCTCAGTGTGAGGCATGAGGCAGCTGGGCGCATCGGGCGACATGCGTATTTGTGGGTCTCCACGAATCTAGGTATGTCGCCTCCGTCACACTCGGGACAGCGGTACGTCGTCGCCCTCGAACACTCACTTCAAACGGTCGTCACCATTGCACAGCGAGCCCGACGGGCCCACGGAACTCGAACCCGCGGATCTCTACGGACTTCGTGAGTGAAAGACCGGGCAACCGTTTGAGCAGCCGTTGCACGGCGACGCGTACGGTGCTGCGCCCGAGCCAGGCACCGAGGCACGCGTGTGCACCGGTCGAGAAGGCGATGTGCGGGCCTTCAGTGCGGTAGACGTCGTAGCGGTCGGGATCGGTCCAATGGCGCTCATCGCGGTTGGCCGAGCTGAACACACCGGCGACGAGCGCGCCCTCAGGGATGGTCACGCCGTGCAACTCGGCATCGACGGTCGTCTGCCGGGTCGCGGTGGCGACGGGTGACATCCACCGGAACAGCTCCTCGCATGCATGTCGCCACAAGCCCGGGTCGGCACGGCACGCCGCCAGCGCATCGGGGTGGGTGAGCAGCGCCCACACTGTCAGGGCGATGCCGTCGCGCGGCTCGTTGATGCCCCCCGACATGCACAGCCGCACGTTGTTGACGATCTCCTCGGCGGCGAGCCCGGTGTGGGCCAGCTTCGGCACAACGAGTTCGCGGATCGACAGGCCCGACTCCTCGTTGGCGGTGGCGGCCACCCGGGCCAATTCGGAGTCGTTGGTGAAGTTCGCCAAGCCGGTGCACACACCACGCGTCCAGCCGGCGATCTGTTCCCACGTCGCGTTCGTCCAGCCGAGCGCGTCCTGAAGTGCCCGCACAGCGATCGGCTCGGCGTAGGCGGTCATCACGTCGGTGCCGGAGGGATCGAAGCCGTCGATCAACTCGTCGCACATCTGGGGCAGTCGTTCGTTGAGCCACGCGCCCGTGGCGGTCGGCGCGAACGTCGGCTGCAGCGCGTTTTTCTGGCGGCGGTGATCGGCGCCATCGCTGCCCAACATGTTCACGCCGAGCACCGTGTTGAGCCAGCTGGGTTTGGTCGCCGACGTGAACAAATCGGGTCGCTCGTTGACCATCACGACGTCGTCCCAACGGGTGATCAACCACATGTCGAGATCAGGCACGAATGCCACCGGCTCGTCGCGGCGCAGTCGGGCCAGCGCAGGATACGGGTCGTCCTCCAGCTGTTGCAGCGTGATCGACTCCCCAATCGAACCCATCGCCACGACCTTACCTCGGGGGTCGCGTGGTCGCGGCCGTGAAGGGTCGGTAGCGTTGGGCCGTGCACCGGTCTCGGCTGGCGTCGTTCTGGATCGACGTCCCTGGCGATCTCTTCGATGTCACCTGCCGCTTCTGGCGCGACGGGCTCGGCTACGCGGGACGAGATGCCACCACGTTCCCCGGGGCCTTCTACATGCTCGGCACCTGGAGCGGATTCGAGGTGGGTGTCCAGCGCATCGGCGGTGGGTCGGTGCGGTGGCATCTCGACGTCGTCAGCGACGACGTCGACGCGACGATCGCTCGGGTGGTAGCTGCGGGAGCCGTTGTCGATGAGCTTTTCGACGGTTGGGCGCGCCTGATCGACCCCGCTGGGATGCCGTTCTGCATTGTGCCCGGCACCAGTAGCGGCGTGTACCTCGACCTGCCGACCGAGCACTTCGAGGCCGGAGCAGCGTTCTGGACGTCGGCGCTCGGTCGCGACTTGGTCCCAGAGGATGGAGAGCCAGATCGCTACTTCGATCTTGGCCGATTGGGTCGGAAGGTCACTGTCGGGATTCAGCGCCTCGGCACGGGTACGCCGCGGTGGCACGTCGACATCGAGAGCGATGATGTCGAGGCCGAGGCGCGCCGCCTCGAGGGCTTGGGCGCGTCACGGGTCGAACTGATCGAGACGTGGTGGACGATGCGTGATCCCGTCGGGCAGGCCTTCTGCGTGACGCAGGTGCAAACCGATGGCTTCGACGATGCCGCCGACTGGCCGTAGTGGACATCACCGATCGCTCTGCTGCACAGCTTTCGGAGGCCATTCACCTCCGAGAGGTGTCATGCCGTGAGGTGATGGCCGCCTACCTCGATCGCATCGACGAGTGCAACCCTGCGGTGAACGCCATCGTCAG
Organism: Ilumatobacteraceae bacterium; assembly: GCA_031404635.1. GTDB lineage: Bacteria > Actinomycetota > Acidimicrobiia > Acidimicrobiales > Ilumatobacteraceae > JAENVT01. Next base: position 42,933 of record JANNHY010000119.1, on the reverse strand, counting down.
CCTGCGCGGCCGCGAGGAATTGTTCGCCGATGCGGCCGTGTGCGACGACGAGATCGCCCACGACCGGTCCCGCGGCTGGATGCACGGAATGCCGCAAGCCATCAAAGACCTCGCCGAGACCAAGGGGCTGCGTACCACCATGGGGTCGCGGTTGCTCGAGCACTTCGTGCCCGACTTCGACTGCCTGATGGTGGCCCGCATGAAAGCCGCCGGAAGCATCGTCATCGGTAAGACCAACGTCCCCGAGTTCGGGCTCGGCTCGCATACGTTCAACGACGTGTTCGGCACCACCCGCAACGCTTTCGACCCGAGCCGGTCCGCCGGCGGTAGCAGTGGTGGCGCGGCGGTGGCGTTGGCCACGCGCATGCTGCCTGTCGCCGATGGCAGCGACTACATGGGCTCGCTGCGCAACCCGGCGGCGTGGAACAACGTGTTCGGGTTCCGGCCCAGCCAGGGCCGTGTGCCCAGCTGGCCCGAGCCCGACTGCTACCTCGCCCAGCTCGGCACCGCCGGCCCGATGGGTCGCACCGTGTTGGACGTTGCCCTGCTGCTCGGCACACAGGCCGGCTATCACCCTCGGGCCCCGCTGTCACTCTCCGGTCACCTCGACGAGTTGGCGACTGTGGCGCTGGCCCGCCGCCGGTTGCAGGGTGAACCATCTGGAACCCGCGTCGGATGGCTCGGCGACCTCGACGGCTATCTGGCAGTCGAGCCCGGCATCCTCGAGCGATGCGGCGACGGGCTGCGCCGTATCGAGGCACTCGGCTGCGCCGTGGAGTCGACCGCGTTCGGCATGTCGGCCGAGCGGGTGTGGGACGCGTGGCTGGTGTGGCGTCATTTGTTGGTGTCGGCCGGGCTGGCGCTGCTGATCGCCGACCCTGCCAACCGGGACCTGATGAAGCCGGAAGCACTGTGGGAGGTGGACGGCGGGCTGCGTGTCACCGGGCCGCAGATCACCCGGGCCTCGGTCGATCGCACCGCGTTCTACTCGAGCATCACCGACCTGTTCGATCGTTTCGACGTGCTCGCCCTCCCCTCTGCCCAGGTCTGGCCATTCGAGGCAACCGAGCGATGGCCGCCGCGCATTGGCGACCGGGCGATGGACACCTATCACCGCTGGATGGAAGTCACGGCCTACGCCACATTCGCCGGGCTGCCGGCGATCAGCGTGCCCGTGGGCTTCGACGAGCGCGGGCTGCCGATGGGCATGCAGCTGATCGGTCGCCCGCGAGGCGACATCGAGGTGCTCCGCCTCGCTCATGCCTACGAATCGACACTCGACCTCCGGCGCGGGCCCGGCCCACTGCGCTGATAGTGTCAGCCCGTTACGAGGAGGCTCGATGCCCAGCAAGTCACCACAGAAACCTTCGGCCAAGAAGGCCGGCAAGACGCTCAAGGAAAAGCGCGAGGCCAAGCGCGAAAAGAAAGACAAGCGCCCACCGCTTGGCTAGTTGCAGGCCGGGGAGGAGGGGATCGGCGCCGGTCGGCGGCCGATGCCGCCGTCTCGCAGCAGCATGCCGGTCATGGTTCGGTCAAGGTTCCGTGAGCGCCAGCTCAACATCTCGGCGGCCTCGGCGAGCACCACCGCCGGGTCGGTGATCTCGGTCTGCCACGTCGGGTCGGCGGCGAGGTCGAAACATCGCCACGAGCCGTCGCCAAAGTGTACGAATGCCCGCTCACGGCTACGACGAACCGCCAGGTTGTGTCGTTCCAGCCGGCGGTCCCATGGCCACTCGTGGTCGCCAAGCGGTATGAACACATCGCGCCAGTCCCATTCGTAGTACGCGGCATCGCGCCACGAGCCAGGTCGGTCGCCATGCAGGAACGGCGTCAGCGGAAAGCCGTCGCATTGCGCCGGCACATCGGCCCCCATTGCCTCGCACAGCGTCGGCATGATGTCGATGTTTTCTGTGAACTCGTCGACGACGCCGACGTGGTCGAACCGTGGGTCGCGGACGATACCCAAGATCGCATAGCTCGATTCATAGAATCCGGCCTTTTCCAGCAGACCCTGATCGCCGAGCTGCTCGGCGTGATCGGCGGTGACGACGATCACCGTGTTGCCCCATTCGCTACGATCGCTCAGAGCGGCCCAAACCCGGGCCAACTGGGCGTCGACTTCGCTGATCATCCCGAAATATTGGGCTTGGACGCGAGCCACCGCAGCAGGGTCTGTGGGCGCGGCTGCCGGGCTGCGCAGCAGGCCGTCCACGAGCCGGTGACGATTCCCGGGGGTCGGCAGTGGTGAAGGGCATGCGGCGGGGTCGTACATCGTCGAGAACTCACCAGCGGCGCTGTAGGGGGGATGTGGACGCAGGTAGGAGACATGGGCGAACCACGGTTGGCGTTGCTCTTCGAGCCAGGCAAGGAAGCCGTCGGTGAGAAACGTCGACGTCGACAGTTCGGCCGGCCGCTCGCATTCGAGGTGCAGGGCGGTAATCGGATCGGGGAAGTCGTAGCCGTGGCTGTTCAGCCACTGCAGCCATGGGAGCTGCCAACCACTCATGTCGAGCACAGGATCGAAACCGGGGAGGACACCTTCGTACGTCGACAGTCGCGGATCGTCGGCGTCGCCGACGGTGCGCGGGTCCACTCCCTGATCGGTGTACCCGAACAGCGCAGGCGCATACCCGGCCCGGCGTGCCGCGTGGGCGATGTTGTCGAAACGTGTGTCGAGCGGCGTGCCGTTGGCGACCACTCGATTGTTCATCTGGTAGGTGCCCGTATAGAGAGCCGCCCGTCCTGGTGAACACGGCGCTGCCTGCGCATAGTGCCGGCTGAGGCGAATACCCTGCTCGGCAAGCTCGTCGAGGGCCGGCGTTAGCACCACGGGGTGCCCGGCGCACGACAGACAGTCGGCCCGGAACTGGTCGAGGGTGATCAGCAAGATGTTGGGTGGTGCGGCGTGGTCTCGGCCCATCCACGGCAGACTACGTGGGTGAAGTTACGGCGATCGGCGTTGATACTGGTTGCCACGATGCTGGCGTTCAACGTGGCCACGTCGTCGGTGTCGCCGGCCGTGCGCGCCAACGTCCCCGAACTCGGACGGTGCACCAGCGACGCCGGGTTGGCCATCGGTTCCAGCGGGTCGAGTGTCGCTTGCCTGCAATTCGCCCTGGCTTCTATGGGGCTCTACCGGGCCACACTCACCCAGAAGTTCGACAGGGCAACCGCCGAGGCGATGGCCATCTTCCAGTCGAATCATCCGCCGCTGCGTGTCGACGGCGTCGGAAGCCCTCAGGTCCTCATCGAAATGGGTATCTACTCCGGCGTCGACAAGGAGCCACCGCCACTGTGCCTGGCCGACGCTCACCTCGGAGCCGGGTCGAGCGGTGCATCGGTGAAGTGTTTGCAAGACAAATTGATCGAGGATGGCTACCTGTCGTCGGCTGCGACCGGCGGGTACGACAAGGCGACTTCCGAGGCCGTGCGGGCCTTCCAACTGGCAACTCCGCCGCTTGGTACCGACGGAACGGCGGGTCCGTCGACGTTGGCGGCGATGGGCATCTGGAGTGGGAGGACCACGACTCAAGGCGGGCAGATTTTCACCGTGGCGCCGGGCGGCCCATGGCCGGCGGCGCGCGAGCCGTTCCCTAACTGGAGCCTCACCCGCGACGGCATTCCCTATTACGGCAACCACATCGCCTGTACCAAGGCCAACGCCGACGTCATCGCCGACGAGTTCGAAAAGGACGGCGGCGACACCGCAACGCAGCAGTGGGCGGTGTACATCGCTTCGCGCGAGGGCGGTTGCAACTACACGTCGGTCAACCTCAACTTGTTGACACGCGACGACTCGCACTGCACGTTCCAGCTCAACGCCCTGGCAGGGATGTTCGAGCCCCATGGCGAGCTCGGCCGGCGTGGTTGGAGCGTGGAGTCGGTCAAGGCGTCGATGCAGAACTGTGCCGATGCGGCCAGCGACTTGTGGGTCTACTGCGGCCGCGGCCCGTGGACGCCGCCGTATGCGTGCGCACCGCCGTGGGCCGGCGACCTCGGCTTCGGCGACGCCTGACAGACGGCTTGGCGAGGTCAGCGCCAGTCGGCCGGGCGATCGAGATGGTCGGCGACGGAGCAATCGTCGTTGAACACTACGAAGCGATCGAAGCCGCGCAGGAACCAGCGGTCGTGGGTGACCGCGATGACCGTGCCTTGGAATTCGGTTAGCCCGGCCTCCAACGCCTCCGCCGAGACAAGGTCGAGGTTGTCGGTCGGCTCGTCGAGCAACAGCAGCGTCGCCCCGCTCAATTCCAGCAGCAGGATCTGGAAGCGGGCCTGCTGGCCTCCGCTCAAGGTGTTGAACGTCTGGTCGGCGCAGCCTTGCATCTCGTAGCGGCGCAGCATCCCCATGGCCGGTCCGCGGACCACGTCGTTGTCATGGAGGATCTGCAGCAGCGTGCGCCCGGTCCACTCCGGGTGCTCGTGGGTCTGATTGAACAGGCCCGGCACGACGCCGGCCCCGAGGCGCACATCGCCACTGTGCGACACAGCATCATCACCGCCCAGCACGCGCAGGAAGTGGCTCTTGCCAACGCCGTTTCCGCCGAGTACGGCAACGCGCTCGCCGTACCACAGCTCCAGGTCGAACGGATCGGTCAGCCCGTCAAGTTCCAGTTGTCGCACCGCCAACGCCCGCTTGCCCGTGCGCGCTCCTCCGAGGCGCATGTCGATGCGCTGTTCACGTACCAGTTCGGGGGCGTCGCTTCGTTCGAGGAACTGGCGCAGCCTGCTTTCAGCGGCCTTGAGGCGCGGCGCGAACTTGTCGCTGATCTTCGCCCGTTGGCGCATCACGACCACCATGTCCTCGAGCTTCTTGCGTTCGTCCTCGTACAGCGCCAACGAGTGTTCCCGGTTCTCGAGGTGCGCTTGGCGGGCCTCGTGGTAGGTCGCAAACCCGCTGCCGTGGGTCCACGCTCCACTTGCTTCGATCGTGACGATCTTCGAGGCGGTGGCGGCGAGCAGCTCGCGGTCGTGGCTGACGAACAACATCGTCTTGCGACTGGCGCGTAACTCGGCTTCCAGCCAACGCTTGCCCGGAACGTCGAGGAAATTGTCGGGCTCGTCGAGCAGCAACACGTCGTAGTCGCTGCGCAGCAATGCCTCGAGGACCAGCCGCTTCTGCTCGCCTCCGCTGAAGGTGCGCAGCGGACGCCGGTCCATCTCGGCGAACGGCTCACCGACGGCCTTGGTGCAGCAAGCGTCCCAGAAAACCTCGGCCTCGTACCCGCCGGAGTCACCCCACTCGGCAAGCGCAGTTGCGTAGCGCATCGGCTGTTCGGCGGCCGCGGCCTCGGCGCGAGCCAGCCGGGCTGCCGCTTCCTGCAGCCGCTGCGGCGCCAGCGACACCATCAGATCGCGCACGGTCTGTTCGTTCTCGCCGACCAGCTGGCGCATCACTCCGAGCCGGCCGTCGATCGACACCGTGCCGCTCGTGGCCGTGGTCTCGCCGGCGATCAAGCGCATCAGCGTGGTCTTGCCAACGCCGTTGGCGCCGACCAACGCCACGCGGTCGCCGTTGCCGACGGTGAAGCTGACGTCGCGCAGCAGCTCGGCGCCGCCCGGACGCCGCCATCCGACGTGGCTGACCTGGATCGATCCCATAGCGGTCGCCACGCTATTCCCCGAGGGAGCCGATCCCCGACCGGTTTCGCTCCTCGGTCGATGAATGTCTCGCCGGGAACGGCGGGAACAGTGTCGGGTAGAGTGACGATCGTGTTGCAGACCGCCCAACCGCCGGCCACGTTGCCACAGGCCAACGAACCGTGCTGGTGTGGCAGCGGTCGCAAGTACAAGCGTTGCCACAAACCTCTCGAAGGCCGGGTCCTGCAGGGCGTGGTCAGTGCAACGCGCCGAGTTCCCGACGGCATCGTCCGTCCGGCGTACGCCGACACCGGGGTGCCGGTCAGATGGCTAGAGCCGCGAGTCAAGACTGCCGAGATCATCGAGCGCATGCGCCGTGCCGGGGCCGTTGCTGCCGAGGTGCTGCGGCTGGCCGGCGAGATGGTGTGTCCAGGGGTCACCACCGATGCCATCGACGTCTACGTCCACGACCTGTGCATCGAACGCAACGCCTACCCGAGCCCGCTCAACTACAACCACTTCCCGAAGAGCGTGTGCACCAGCGTCAACGAGGTCATCTGCCACGGCATCCCCGACTCGCGGCCGTTGCAGGATGGCGACATTCTCAACATCGACGTCACCACGTACGTCGGCGGGGTGCACGGCGACACCAACGCCACATTTCTCGTCGGCACGGTCGACCCGGCCAGCCAACAGTTGGTGCGAGTCACCGAGGAATGTATGTGGCACGGCATCGAGGCCGTGCGGCCCGGTCGCCCGATCAGCGACATCGGCAAGGCGATCGAAGCGCACGCCAAGAAGTACCGCTACGGCGTGGTCAGGGCGTTCATCGGTCACGGCATCGGCGAGCAGTTCCACACCGACGTCCAGGTGCTGCATTACTACGACGAGCGGGCCAACACCATTATGCGCCCCGGCATGACCTTCACCATCGAGCCGATGATCACCATGGGGTCGTGGCAGCACAAGATGGTGTTCGACGACGACTGGACCGCCGTTACGTCCGACGGCAGACGCACCGCACAGTACGAACACACCATCCTCGTCACCGACGACGGCTTCGATGTGCTCACCGCGCCCGGCGCAGTGTCGCCGTCGGCCCCGTGGCATAGTTGACCGAGCAGGCCCAGGCCGTCGCCGGCTGATCCCCGCACAGATGCGTAGCCTCGGTGAGATGAAGCCCCCGGGGCGCGGCGCCCGCCGTGAGCTCGATCGGCGCATCATCGCCCTGGCGATCCCCGCCCTCGGAACGTTGGCCATCGAGCCGTTGTACGTGCTCGTCGACACGGCCATCGTCGGGCGCCTCGGAACGCCGCAACTCGGTGGGCTGGCGATCGCCTCGACCATCTTGTTGACGGTGATCTCGCTGACGGCCTCGCTGGAATACGGTGTCACCCCCGACGTCGCCTTCGCCCATGGTGCCGGCCGTTCCGCCGAGGCCCGAGACGTCGCCACGGCAGCCCTGCGGTTGGCAGTGATGATCGGTGTGCCCATGGGCGCCGCTGTCGCCGCGGCGGCCCACCCGTTGGCCTGGCTGCTCGGTGGTCGCGGTGACGTGCTGGGGTACGCCGTCACCTACGTGCGGATCAGTTGCGTCGGCCTTCCATTCGTGTTGGTCACCTATGTGGGACATGGGGTGATGCGCGGAGTGAACGATTTGCGCAAGCCATTGCTGATCGTTCTGATCGCCAACGTCGTCAACGTCATCTTGGAGATCGTCGCCGTCTACTGGCTCGACCTCGGTGTCGCCGGGTCGGCGTGGAGCACGGTGTTCGTGCAAGTGGGCGCGGCCTTGATGTTCCTGCGGGTGCTGCGCCCGCACCGTGGGGGCGGCCGACCCACGGCGCAGCGGATGAACAACATGCTGCGCAGCGGAGTTCACTTTGCGGTGCGGTCGCTGGCGATGTTCGCGGTGTGGAACACATCCACCGCGGTGGCGGCGCGGGTCGACACCCCGACGCTCGCCGCCCATCAGGTGTTGACCCAGTTGTTCATGTTCCTGGCCCTGATGCTCGATGCCTTGGCGATACCGGCGCAGTCGTTGGTGGCCGGCGCACTTGGCGCCGACGACACCGATCAGGCGTTGCTCGTGGGCCGCGCCAGCAACCGCCTTTCGCTGCGCTGCGCCGTGCTGCTGGCGACGGCGCTCGCGGCATTGAGCCCGGTGCTGCCGCACGTGTTCAGTAGCGACTCGGCGGTGCACGCCCGGCTGACCGCCGGCCTGTTGATCCTGGCGGTGATGCAGTTCCCCGGTGCGATCGCATTCGCCTTCGACGGTGCTCTGATCGGGGCCCACGACGAGCGTTGGCTGGCCCGCCAGGCGGTGATCAACCTGGTCGGGTTCGCGCCGCTGGTCATCGCCACGCTGTTCGCCCCCCGGCTTGGCCTCGCCGGGTTGTGGGGCGCCCAGTTGTTGTGGATGACGATGCGCGCCTTGGTCAACTGGCGTCGTTGGGAGTCGCGACCATGGCAGCTGGCAACGGGATCGACGCCAGCAGCCGCGCCGTGAGCCGCACCGACGACGCGCCGAGCCCACTGCCGGCGGCGTGATACCGCACCCAGTCGGTCGCTGCGTCGGAATGCAGCAGGGCAGCAACTGCATCGAGCCGATCGGTGGTGCAGGTGATCACCGGCACGCTCGGCAGCCACGCTCCGTCGCGGTCGATGACCGCCTCGATCCGGCGGGTTTGATTGGCGATCAGGATCTTGGGTACCAGTCGCTGGCCCGCCCACCGCTGCAGTGCTGGCGACAGCAACGACACCTCGACCCGCGGCGCGGCGAATCTCTGCTTGGCGAAGCGAACGGGTCGATGCCCCCACCAGCACTCGTTGGGCTCGATCAGCCCGCTGGTGATCAGTGCTGGGCCGACGGCCGAGTCGCTGACGGCGCCGACCAGGCCGTAGTACTGATCGCGAAAGTCGGCGGTAAAGGTGGCGATGTCGCCGAGCACCGGGCCGTCGTGTGGCGCGGCGACCGTGTCGGCGATCAATCCGGCCCATTGCAGCGGCATCGCAATCGATGGCCTCACCTCGAACCTCGGGCCGTAGGCGCGGCGCACCTCACCCTGTGTGCCGCCGACCTCCCACACCCCCGCCCAGACGCGCACGTTGGCATCGAACATCTGCGTCGGCGACCACCACATCCAGCGCAGCGCGGCACGTTGTGAGACGTCGGCGCGGATCGCGGCGACATCGCGGGTCGACAGCATCGAGAGCGGCAACACCAGGCCGACGCGCCCGCCAGGACGCGCCAGCCGGATTGCCAAGGCCAGGAACTCGGCGGCGGTGTCGGCGTATGGGCCCCCACCGAACTTCGATCGCCCGCCACGCGAGGTCGAGGCAGCCAACTGGTTGAGGAATGGTGGATTGCCGACGACAGCTTCGAATTGTCGGTCGCCCCAATCGATCGACAATGAATCCCCGTTGGTCCACGAGGTCGTCGGATCGATGTCGATCCCGGTGACGGTTGCCGTGTCTGCGAACGGGGCCAGGAAGCGCCCGTCACCACACGCCGGGTCGAGCACTGACCGCGGTGCGAAACCGCGGCGCACCTCGGCGACGATGGCCTCGACCAACTCCGGCGGTGTGTACCAGGCACCGAGCAGCTTTCGTTGTGACACCGGCATCACCCGAGCGTAGGGTGCCACCCCGTGACCGACGCGGCAGCCCGCTATCTCACCTTTGGGCGCGACGAGTGGGCCGAGCTGCGCGCGGCAACACCGCTGACGCTGAGCGAGCACGATCTCGAATCGCTGCGGGGCATCAACGAGAACATCGAACTCGACGAGGTCGCCACCGTCTACCTGCCAATGACCAGGCTGTTGAACCTGTATGTCTCGGCAACGCAGCAGCTGCACAAGGTCTCCGGCGAGTTCCTCGGGACCACCTCACCGAAGGTGCCGTACATCATCGGGGTCGCCGGCAGCGTGGCCGTGGGCAAGAGCACCTTCGCCCGCATCCTGCAAGCGTTGCTGGCCCGCTGGCCCGACCATCCCAAGGTAGATCTGGTGACGACCGACGGGTTCCTCTATCCGAACGAGGTGCTCGACGGGCTCGGCATCGCCAACCGTAAGGGGTTCCCGGAGAGCTACGACACCCGACGGTTGCTGCAGTTCCTCCGCGAAGTTAAGAGCGGCGCCGCCACCGCCAAAGCGCCGGTGTACAGCCATGTCGTCTACGACATCCTCGATGGCGAGATGATCGATGTCAGCCAGCCCGACATCGCCATCATCGAAGGCCTCAATGTGCTGCAGACCGGCGGGCCTGCCGAGCTCGCCACCGAGTTCGTCAGCGACTACTTCGATTTCAGCATCTACATCGATGCCGAAGAGGCGCACATCGAGGATTGGTATGTGCGCCGATTCATGAAACTGCGCGACACCGTGTTCCGGAATCCCGAGAGCTTCTTTCGCCACTATGCCGACCTGTCGGACGATGAAGCGGTCGAGGTCGCCAAATCCATCTGGCGTGAGATCAACGGCAAGAACCTGCGCGAGAACATCGCCCCGACCAAGTCGAGAGCGGCCCTGCTGATGCGCAAGGGGCCCGACCACCGCGTCACCGAGGTCGCGCTGCGCCGGCTGTAACTGCTGACCCGCCCCCAGCCGCTGTCCCGCCCCAACGCTCGCGATGAGAGATGAGCCGCTCGGCGGCGCACACTTCTCATCGCGCAAGGAGCCGCCTCGGACGCGATGAGAGATATGCGCTGCAGGACGGCTCATCTCTCATCGCGGCGTGGATCAGCGGCCGCCGAGCCAGCCGGGCAGGTCGGCGAGCGATTTGAGCTCGACGAAGTGTTCGTCGTGGTCGACGTGTTCCAAGTCCCACAGGATCGGGTAGGGGACGTGCACGCCGTGCCCGCCGAGGGTGAGCACCGGCAGGATATCGCTGCGCACGCTGTTGCCGACCATGCAGAAGCGGGTCGGGTCGATTCCCAGCCGTGACAGCACGCCGGCGTAGGTCTCGGGATCCTTCTCCAAGACGATCTCGACGTGTTCGAAATGGTGCGCCAGCCCGCTGGTTGTGACCTTGTGGGTCTGGTGGATCAGGTCACCTTTCGTGATCAGGATCAGCCGCCGCGTCGCGCCAACCTCGGCCAGAACCTCGGGGACGTGATCCAGCAAGCGCACTGGGTCGACCAACTGCGCTCTGACCATCTCGATCAATTCGGCGACCACCGTGGACGGAACCCGGCCGCCGCTGATGGTGACGGCGGCCTCGACCATCGACAGACCGAACGACTTGACGCCGTAGCCGAATGCAGCGAGGTTCTTGCGTTCCGTCGCCGTCAGTGCCGCCTTCACGCCGATGCCCTCGGGGGAATAGGGAGCGATCAATTCGACGAAGCGCTCTTCGTTGGCGCGGAAACCGTCTTCGCTGTGCCACAGGGTGTCGTCGGCGTCGAAGCCGATCACGTCGAATGCGCTCATCGCTGGTTGACGACGATCACGACGATCGGGCTGCTCATCGGTGCAGGGCGTTGAGGTAGTTGTAGACGGTGATTCGGCTGACGCCCATCGCGTCGGCAACGTCTTCGACGGCACGCCGCAAGATGAACGCGCCGCGCTCGTCGAGCAGCCTGATGGCCCGCTGCTTGTCTTCACGGGCCAGCGACGGTAGTGGGGCCCCGAACTCGCGCTCGACGGTCTCGATCAGCCGGTCAAGGGCCCCGTGTAGCGGCGCCATGCGAACCGCGGCGATGATCGAGCCTTCCCAACGCAACGGAATGTCGCCAGGCTCGCGTTCGTCGGCGGGTACCAACGACGCGCCCAAGGCTTCGACGATCGGCCTCACCGCCAACACGAACGGATGCCGGGGCAGGCCACTCACGAAGTCTCCGGCAGGCGTTCGGTGTGCAGGCTGACGTGCGTGGCACCGTGAGCGAAGGCCGCATCGAGCACTGCCCGGGCGACTTCACCGGCGCGATCCGCCGGCACGCAGCAACTGGAACCGAACGGACCGAAGTCGATCTCGTATCCGCACGCCTGGGCGGCTTCGATGGCCGATGTGACATGAGGGCCGGGTTGGCCTTCGACGAACGGTTCGATGGTGAACTCGAGCAGCAGCACGCGACGGAACTGTAGCGAACGATGCAGCAGCGCCGACCCGGGGACGGGTAGGGGAGGCCGGGTCGGCGCGCTGTGATTGTCAGCGGGCGCCCATCACCCGCTGCAATTCGGAGCTGCGGTTGATGCAGTCCGTGCCTGCTACTTCGAACGCCTCGTTGAGCCTGTTGAGAGCGTGTTTGAACGTCGTGTTCCAGTCGTTCTCGAACTGCTGGCGTGCCGGGCCTTCCCACACCGTGCCGGCCAACGCCGAACTCACTGCGCTGATCACCCCGTCGATTGTCACCTTCTGTTGCCTCATCGACCGGCCGAGGCCGTTCAACTGCTCGGGATTGGCCCCGTACATGCTCATGTCGTTCCTCCTCGTGGAGCAGGTTGCTCACCACAAAGAGGCACGGCGAGTCGCCTGCAGCGGAAATCGGTTTACGATTCGACGATGGAACTCGACACGTTGCGCGACGGCGCCCACGATCTGCTCGACGACATGGTGGCTTTGCGCCGCACCCTGCACCAGTGGCCGGAGATCGGCAACGATCTGCCGGTCACCCGCGAGAACGTGCTCGAGGCCTTGCACGGACTGCCGCTCGATGTGACATTGCACGAGACCACCAGCGGGATCGCTGCCCTGCTCGATGGCGGTGAGCCCGGCCCGACGGTGCTGTTGCGCGGCGACATGGACGCTCTGCCGCTCACCGAAGCCACCGGGCTCGACTTCACCTCGAAGAGCGATGGTTCCATGCACGCCTGCGGCCACGACACGCACACCTCGATGCTGGTGGGCGCGGCCAGACTTCTGAGCGCGCAGCGTGCCGACATCGCCGGGCGGGTGTTGTTCATGTTTCAGCCGGGCGAGGAGGGGAACCATGGCGCCAGGTTCATGCTCGATGAAGGCCTGCTCGACCTTCCGGCGCGCCCCGATGGTTCCGAGTCGCCGGTCACGGGCGCCTTCGCCGTTCACATCACCTCGGCCCTTCCAACTGGCTGGCTGAGTTGCCGCGGCGGTTCGATCATGGCCAGCGCCGACACCATGTTCATCACCGTCAAGGGGCGTGGAGGGCACGCCAGCGAGCCGTACCGCGCTCTCGATCCGATCCCGATCGCGTGCGAGATCGTGCAGGCCCTGCAGACCATGATCACCCGGCGTATCGATGTGTTCGACCCCGCCGTCGTGACCGTCGGCAGGATCGTTGCCGGCACGGTGAACAACATCATTCCCGAGACCGCCGAGATCGAAGGCACGATCCGCGCCGTCAGCGAGCGGACGCGGCGCAAGGTGCACGACGGGATTCGTCGCGTTGCAGAAGGGATCGCCGCGGCACATGATGCCGAGGTGACGGTGCGGCTGGACGACGGCTACCCCGTGACTGTCAACGACAAGGCCCAGGCGGATACCGTCCTCGAGCTCGCTGGCGGGCTGGTCGGTGTTGACAAGACGGTACGTCTGCCTACCCCGATCATGGGCGCGGAGGACTTCAGCTACGTGCTCGAGCAGATTCCCGGGGCGATGGTGTTCCTCGGTGGCACGCCGACCGACCGCGACCTGGCCACGGCCGCGCCGAACCACTCGAACCGGGTGATGTTCGACGAGGAAGCGATGGTCACCGGCACCGCCATGTATGCCGCCATGGCACTCAATCACCTCGGGATGGCCGGGCTACGACAACCGTAGGGTGCACAGTTCGAACGGTCGCAGAGTGAGGGCAACGATGCCGTCGCCGCATTCGATGCCCGCGTTCGGTTCTTCCAGCAGGTTGCAGCGCGTCGCCGCAAGAATCGGCTGGGCGGTGCGAACCGTCAACGTGGCGCGGTCGCCGCAGGCTTCATAGAGGCGCACGATCAGGTCGCCCGATCCGTCGTCGGCGTGCTTGACGCTGCTGATCTGCACGCCGTCATGGTCGATGGTGACCACCGGCGCCGGCAGCGCACTGGCCTGGCCGGTGACCAGTCTCAGCGGCAGGTTCAGGGCTTCGGCCTCCCGCAGCACTTCGTGCAATCCCGCGCCATGGGACTGCACGCTGATCGTCACGGTGTGAACACCGTGATCGGCGTTCGGGTCGGGGTACTTCGCGGCGCGCAGCAACGACACCCGCACACCGCCGTCTTGCACACTGTGGCCGTAGCGGCCATCGTTGAGCACAGCGACACCGAACGACGGCTCGCTGAGGTCGACGTATCGATGGGCGCAGACTTCGAACTTGGCGCCGTCCCATGAACTGCTGGCGTGTGTTGGGCGCATGACGTGACCGAACTGGATATCGCAGGCCGCCTCGCGGCTGTGCACCTCTAGTGGCACCATCAGCGAGAGCAGCCTCTCGTCCTCGTGCCAATCGATGTCGAATCGGATGTCGAGCCGGGCCGAGCCGGCGCGCATCGTGTACGTCTGGGTCAGCGCGGACTTGCCGAACTGGCGACGGACGACAAGTTGCGCCAGCAGCGGATGCGATGAGAACAGCTCGATCGACTGCGTCGACGTGATCTGTGTACCGAGCGACCGAGTCCACGATTCGACATCCCACGCGTCGTATTCGACCGGATGATCGGGGGCCAGTTCGAGCGTGATCCGTTGGCCGGCCGGTAGCACCTGCCGGCCTCTGGTCACGTCGATGATCGAGGTGATCTCGCCGTCGAGGTTCCAGCCGACGGTGATCAGCCCATTGTGCATCGAGTGGTCGGCGACCACGACAGGATCGCTGTACGGCGCCGGCAACAAAGCGGCAAGCCCCGAGCCCGGCACCTCGACCATCGTCGGCTCGCCGTCGACGACAACTACCTCGCGACGGGCGTGAGTCGCTGCGTTGGCCACCGACACGCCGGCCGGGGCAACCTTGATCATGGCTGCGGTGACGATCGCCTCGAGGCGACTGGCGACCCGCGCGTGGGCGGCCTCTGCGTCGGCGGCCACCCAGGCTATGGACGAGCCGGGGATGATGTCGTGGAACTGCTGCAGCAGCACCTCTTTCCACAGGTGGTCGATCTCGGCGGCGACTTCGGCGGGTGCGCCGCCGGCGGCTACCCACCACAGCTCCGCCTCGCGCAGCAGACGCTCGCAACGACGGTTGCCGACCTTCGTCGCGGACTGCGACGTCAACGTGCCGCGGTGCGACTCGAAGTAGAGCTCTCCCGACCACAGCGGCACCGGTGCTCCGGACGCTGCCTCGGCCTCTACGTGACCGAAAAACTCCTGGACGGTGCCGATGGAAATCCGCGACAGACCGTCGAGGTCGGCCATCCGCCTGGCCCGTTCGACCATCTCCCGAGTCGGGCCGCCACCTCCGTTGCCGTGACCGAACGGCATCAGCGACCAATCGCTCCACCCGTGGTCTTTGAAGTTGCCTTCGGCATGCAGCACCTCCGCCGGGGTGATTTCGGCGTTGTAGGTGTCGACCGGCGGGAAATGGGTCAGCACCTGCGAGCCGTCGAGGCCTTTCCACCAGAACGTCGAATGCGGAAAGACATTCTGCTTGTTCCAGCTCAGCTTCTGGGTGACGAACCGCGAGCAGCCGCCCTGCCGGAAAATCTGCGGCAGCGACGCCGGGTAGCCGAACACATCCGGGATCCAGATCACCGAACTGCGTTCCCCGAAACGCGATTCGAAGTAGCGCTGACCGGCGACCAACTGGCGCACCAGGCTCTCGCCGCTCGGCAGGTTCATGTCGGGCTCCACCCACATGCCGCCGACCGGATGCCACTGGTGGGCAGCGACCTTGTCGCGGATGCGTTCAAACAGCGTCGGGTGGCTGCGCTCGATCCATTCGTACTGCGCGGCCTGCGAACAGCTGAAGTGGAAGTCGGGGTAGTCGTCCATCAGCCGGATTGCCGAGGCGAAGGTGCGCGCGCACTTCCGTTGCGTCTCACGAATCGGCCACAGCCATGCCGAGTCGATGTGGGCATGACCGACCGCGACCACCTGGTGGCTGCCGGCCCGTGCCGCGAGGGCCAGCGCGGGCTGCAGCACATGTCGGGCCGCAACGGCTGTGGTGGCGATGTCGTCGAGATCGAGTGCGTTGAAGCCGGCCTCAAGTTGGCGCAGTACGCGAATGCGACGCGCATCGCCAGCGGGTAGCGAACGAGCCAGCCCGAACAACACGTCGACATCGAGCAAGAGGTGGAACACGGCCTCGTCACGTCGCCCGAGTGAGGCACGCCGCAGCCGGTAGATCGCGGTGTCACCGGCTGTGGCGAGCGAGCCGAGTGGTGAGGGCTTGAACCCTGGGAACGCAGGGTTGGAGGCGGCTTCGACGAAAAAGGTGAACGGTCCCGGGTCGATCTGCGGCAGCGGCACGCCACTGCGACGGGGATGGATCCCCTGCACCGGCTCCCCATCGATCCATACCAAGCCCTCTGATTGAAACCCGGCCGAGTCGGGATGGAATCCGAGGTCGATCACCGCTTCGAGTTGCGGGCCGGCCAACGCCTTTGGCACATCGACGGAAAACCGGAACCACGTGGTGCCCCACGGCCGGCTCCAGTGAGAGCCGATCGCCATTGGCCGGTAGTCGCTGCCCATCGCTTCGTCGAACGACACCGGTTCGCCAGGCACCTCCCAGGCGGCGACCGCCATCGGAGCAGAATCGCGGTACACCGCCGGCAGAACTCGTTCGTGCAACTCACGCTCGATTCGAGCTTCGACGAGCGTGAGGTCGTTGTGCACACTGCGAGGCTAGTGATCGCGGCAATTACCCTGGTCGTATGACGCAGCGGCCACTCGACGGCATTCGCGTGCTCGACTTCACCAGGGTGCTCAGTGGTCCGCACGCCACGCGCATGCTCTGCGACCTCGGCGCCGAGGTGATCAAGGTCGAGCCGCCCCATGGTGACATCACCCGATTTACCAACCCGCGGGTCAATGGGCTGGCCAGCTATTTTGTTCAGCAGAACGTCGGCAAGCGCAGCATCAGTCTCGACACGCGCAAACCAGAGGCGGTCGAGTTGCTGCTGCGCCTCGCCGACCGTTGCGATGTCATCATCGAGAACTTCCGGCCTGGAGTGATGGATCGCATCGGGCTCGGCTACGACGTGTTTGCCGGTCGCAGCCCCAGCATCGTCTACGCCTCCATCAACGGCTACGGCTCGACCGGGCCGTGGGCGTCGCGGCGCGCCTACGCTCAGGTGGTCGGTGCAGAGACGGGGATCACCAAGGCGCAAGGCGACGCTCGCCGCGGCCATTACTCGAACGACCCGTTCAGCCACGCCGACGTCTACACAGCGCTCGAGGCCGCTTCCGCCGTCCTCGCCGCCTTGTTCAGCCGCGAGCGCACGGGCCGCGGCGAGCACATCGAGATATCGATGGCCGAGACGATGATCTACGTCAACGAGCACGCTCACGATCAACTCTGGGACGGCGATGTTCCGTCAGGGTGGATCCGCAGCTTCGGGACCGGCGACTATCCCGTGCTCGCCGCGGCCAACGGCGAGACCGTCGTGATCAGCGGCCATCCCGCCGAGCACGGCGTCTTTGAGGGGTACATCGCTGCCATCGGCAGACCCGATCTTGCCGACGATCCGCGCTTTGGCGACGTGCCGTCACGAGTGTCCAATTACTCCGAGTTGCTCGAGATTCTCAGTGCCTGGGCCGCAGCCACGCCGACGCCGCAAGCGATCGAGGCAGCGATGGGCGGGCAGGGTCTGGCGGCCGGCACCCTGCGGTCACTCCGCGAGGTGTGCGCCACCGAGTGGGCGATAGAGCGAGGTGTGGTCGTCGAGGTCAGCGACCGAGGCAGTGGCACACTGCGCCTCCCCAACACGCCGTGGCGCTTCGCCAGCAGCGATGTCAGCGTGCGCGGCGAGCCGCGGTATCGCGGCGAGGACAACCGCGTGGTGCTCGCCGAACTGCTCGACCTCGATGACGC
Source organism: Ilumatobacteraceae bacterium (assembly GCA_031404635.1). Taxonomy (GTDB): domain Bacteria; phylum Actinomycetota; class Acidimicrobiia; order Acidimicrobiales; family Ilumatobacteraceae; genus JAENVT01. The sequence goes on along the minus strand of JANNHY010000119.1, from coordinate 25,439 downwards.
CGAACTCGACCGCCTCGAGGCCGATGCCGTGATCTCCAGCAGGACGCCGCGCCGATGACCTTGCGCTTTCCGGTCGCGCCGATGAAAGCCGCCATCGGCACCCTGCCTCCAGACGACAAGAACTGGGCCTACGAGATCAAGTGGGATGGCTACCGCACGTTGGCGTTCGTCGCCGCCGGCCGAAGCCGGTGGCAGAGCAGCAATCTGCTCGACGTGACCGCCAAGTATCCCGAATTGGCCGACTTCGCCGATGCGGTCAACGCCCCGTCGGCGATCATCGACGGTGAGCTGGTGGTACTCGACGCCGAGGGCCGGCCGAGGTTCGACCTGATGCAGCAACACGCCACCCAGGTTGCGTTCTACGCCTTCGATGTGCTGTCGATCGGCGGCCACGACACGATTGCGCTGCCGTACGAGAAGCGCCGCGAGTTGCTGGGTGGCCTGCTGGAACCGGGGCCGAACTGGATGGTGCCGGCGCACCGGATCGGCGATGGCGCGGCGCTGCTGACGGCAACCGTCGAGCGCGGTCTGGAAGGTGTCATGGCCAAGCTGCTCGGCAGCGTCTATGTGCCGGGTAAGCGGACGCCGAGCTGGCGGAAAGTGAAGAACAGGCGCACCGTCGAGATGATCATCGGCGGTTACAAGCTCGGCAGTGGCAATCGCAGCACCACGTTCGGCGCGCTGTTGGTCGGCGTGCCCGACGTCGACGGTCTGCGGTTTGCCGGTGGAGTCGGAACAGGATTCAACGAGCGCACACTGCGCGACTTGTCGGCCTTGCTGACCAGTCTTCGCAGCGACACCTGCCCGTTCCTGTCGCTACCGCCTCGCGAGTACTCGCGGGAGGCGATCTGGGTGCGCCCCGAGTTGCGGGCCACGGTCGAAATCACCGAATTCACCAACGACGGTTACGTGCGTCATTCCAGTTTCATCGCGTTGGTTGAATAGGCCCATGCCGACCCGTGACGACGCGGTGGCGCTCGACGATTCCGACCCATTGTCGAGCCGGCGTGACCAGTTCTTGATCGCCGACCGCTCTTTGGTCTATCTCGACGGCAATTCGCTCGGGATGACGCCGCTGCGCACCATTGAACGGCTCGAGCGTGTGGTGCGTGACGAGTGGGCATCTGGTTTGAGCCGTTCGTGGGAACACTGGGTCGATCTTCCTCAACGGGTTGGCGACCGCCTGGCACCGCTGATCGGCGCCGCACCCGGAGAGGTGGTCGTTCACGACTCGACGACCGTCAACCTCTACCAACTCCTCGATGCGGCGTGCGCGTTGCGACCCGGTCGCGGGGTGATCGCCATCGGCTCCGCCGAGTTCCCGACGGATCGCTACGTGGTCGACGGCATCGCTGCGGCGCGTGGTTTGCAGGTGCGCGACCACTTCGATCGTCTCGACGACGTTGCCGTGAGCGTCCGTTCGGTCGTTGACTACCGCACTTCGGAACTGGCCGACGTTAACGGCGAGACCGCCCGGGCGGGCGCGGCCGGTGCGATCGTGCTGTGGGATCTCTCGCACGCTGCCGGGCTGCTGGCGATCAACCTCGGCGCTGCCGGCGTGCAACTGGCCGTCGGCTGTACCTACAAGTACCTCAACGGCGGGCCGGGGGCGCCGGCTTTCAGCTATGTGGCCACTGACTTGCAGCCGACGCTGCCTCAGCCGATCTGGGGATGGTTCGCCCAGACCGATCAGTTCGCGATGGGGCCGACGTTCGCGCCGCAGCCAGACATTCGCCGGTTGCTGCTGGGCACGCCGCCGATTCTCGCCCTCGCTGCCGCCGAGGAAGGAATCGCCTTGGCGGTCGAGGTGGGAATCGAGGCGATCGCGGCCAAGGCGCAAGCGCTGACCGGGTTCGGTCTGGGGTTGTGCGACCAGCTGGGCCTGAACTCGTCAACCCCTCGCGACCCGGCTTGCCGGGGTGGTCACCTGGCGGTGCACCACCCGAGTGCCAAGCGCCTCGTCGCCGAACTCGCCGGTAGAGGCGTGGTCACCGACTTCCGCGACCCCGACATCGTCCGTATCGGGTGCTCCCCACTGACGACTCGGTTCACCGACGTGTTCGACGGATTGGTCCTGCTGAGCGAGCTCGTTTAGCCCGTTCTGGCGGGATCTGGCCGCCGCTCGCAAACCCCTGCGATGAGCGATGAGCCGTTCCGCAGCGCACATTTCTCATCGCGATCGCTCGGTGCATTCCGCGATGAGAAATGTGCGTCGCCGCGCGGCTCATCCCTCATCGAGTGGGTAGACCGCCGGAATTGCGACCAAGGCGGCCTAGGGGTGCGGACTCTACTCAGACCGGCGCCTGCTCGATGTCGCGGTTGACCAGCATCGTCAGTTCGGCCCGATCGCGCACCCCGAGCTTGGGCAGGATTGCGTGGAGATGTGCGTCGACCGTCTTCGGGCTGAGGTACAGCTCGTCGGCTACTTGCCGGATGCTGCGACCGCGGGCGATCGATACGGCGACACGCAACTCGTCGTTGGTCAACCGCGAGGCCAGCGACGAACTGGTCGGGGCAACTGGCCCGGCGATGCGCCTGGCCTGGGCGGCCCACGGGTCGGCGCCGATTCGCTCGAAGATGCGCAAAGCGGCGCTCGATGCCTGGTGATCGCCGTGGCGCTCGCCGAGTAGCAACAAGCTCCGGGCTTGCTCGCACGGTGCACCCAGCGCGGCAAGTTGCTCGGCGGAGTCGTGCAGATCGGCAGGGCGGCCGTGCAGCATTCCCTGCCCACGCAGAACGACCGCTGCGCCCCACTTCGACCCGCTTCGCTCGGCCTTCTCGGCGACATCGGCGACCACAGCGGCCGCCTCGTCGACAGCGCCGATGGCGAACAACGCTTCGAGCAGATCGCCCTGATACCACAGGTCACCGGCATCGAGCACGCCGGCGTGCAGGCGGTGGACGCGGCGGAAGTGCTCGGCTGCTTCGAGATACCTGCCGGTGGTGAGGGCGACGTGACCGAGGGCTGACAGCGCCCACGTCTCGAGTACCCCCAGCCCGACTCGTCGGGCGCGAGCAATGGCCGATTCTGCATGCATGCGCGCGCTCTGCGTGCGCCCGAGTACAGCCTCGACTCTCGACAGAACGGCTTGACCGAACGACGCCGTTGGCAAGTCGGGAGTGTCGTTGAGATCGACGTCGAGCAGGGAGGACAGCACAGCGTCGGTCAACCGCCCGCTGCGGAGATACAGCTCACCCTGCAGCGCGCCGCTGAAGCCGAGCACCGAAGCCAGCCCGTGACGTCGGGCGGCAGTCATCGACAGGTCGAGTATCTCGTTGGCCTCGGTCCACCGTTCCTGAGTCAATAGGGCGACGGCCAGTGCTTGGAGAAGAGGAAGTAGCTGGGCACCGAGCATCTCGACCGGCAGCGAGCCGAGGACGCGGGCCGCGTCGAAATCGGCCTCGGCGCCGTCGCGGTCGCCGAGCCGCTGCGATGACATCGCCCGGACCGCCTTGGCGGCGACGATCATCGGTAGCCCGAGTTGGTGCGCCACCTCGACAGCTGACTGAGCGTGCCGTTGACAATCAACCGGTCGGCCGGAGAGGCCGCCGTGCAACGCGGCGCGGATGAACAGGCCGATGGAACGCGACGGATCGATGGTGGACATCCGGTGGGCCTCGTCGGCCAGCTCGGCGATACCGCGGTCCTGATCGATCATCCAGGCAATCCCATCGGAGCGAATGCTGATGGCATCGGATCGAACCAACACGTCGTCAGACAACGCCACCACCTCGTCGAGCACCGCGATCGCCCCGTACGGGTCAGAGGCGTTCCAACGCGACGCGCCAGCGGCTAGCAGGCGGCGATGACGCTTTGCCAGATCCGTCGACAATGCCGCCGCCCGTTCCCATGTGACGGCCGCAGCCGACCAGGCCCCACCGCGGTCGGCGACGGTTGCGACCTGTTCGAGGGCATCGGCAACGACTGCGTCGGGGCCCGCCGTCGCCGATGCCAGGTGCCACGCTCGCTTGTCGGCGTCACCTACCACCTCGGCCAAGGCAGCGTGTGCGTCGCGCATCGCTTGCGGACCGATCGCGTCGCGTATCGCCGAACGCATCAGCGGATGGGTCAGTTCGATGTGCTCCGACGACACGCTGATAACACCGGCCGCCTCGCCAGCGCTGAGATCGGCGACGGTGGCCCCAATTCGATCAGCGGCGGCGTGGATGTCGGCGGCCGTTGGGTCGAGCGCAGCTGCGACCACGCCCAAGCCTCTCTGGGCGCTCGGGTCGAGGGCAATGATGCGATCGACGAACGAGCGGATCAGCCCGTTGCCGACAGGCAGGTCGTTCGGTAGCGGGCAGCGCCCGGCGAGCTGATCGCGATCCAGAAGACTTGCCAGCTCACCCAGCGCCAACGGGCTGCCTCCCGCAGCGTCGACACATCGCTGAGCGACGGCGCGGTCCGTTTCGGTGCCCAACATCGCAATCGCATCGTCGACGTTGAGACCCTTGAGCTCGATGGTTTCGAAGCCGGCACTGTCGAACTTCGACGGCATGTCGGAGCGCTCGGTGATGACCGCCACCACCGGCTCGTCGGGCAGCCGTCGTAGGGCAAACGCCAGCGCCGAGGAGGATGGCTCATCCAGCCACTGGGCATCGTCGATCAGTAACACGAGTGGCGCCTGCTCGCCGGCAGCTGCGATCGCGGCGAGGGTGGCGCCGCCGACTGCCAGTTGGCCCTGTGTCGACCCGCGGCCGATCGCCCCGGCCAGCACCCGAGCGTGCGGGCTGGGCACCGCAACGTGAAGTACCTCGAATGCCTTGAGCATCGAGGCCAGCCCCGAATAGGCCAACTCTGCCTCGGACTCCGATCCGGTTAGGCGAACAACAGCAGCGCGAGCCTGCACGGTCACCCAGTCGAGCATGGTGGTCTTGCCGATTCCCACGTCGCCGCGCAACCTGATCGTTACCCCGGTGCCGCGATCGAGGTTGCGCAGCACACCGCTGAGCAGCGCCAACTCAGTACCGCGGCCCACAACCACAGTCCCGCGCCGACCGATCCCCATCGCCCCATTATGGTCCGCCTCGACTACAGGCGGGGAAAGTTGTCGTCGGTCAGCGAGTGTCTCGCCTTGCGCTGAGCTCGACGTTGGTCCCGCACAGGTATTCGTGGATCGCGCCGGCGATGCGCTTGCCGTCGCCCATCGCCAGGATCACCGTGGCCGAGCCACGCACGATGTCGCCGCCGGCGAACACGCCAGGCAGGTTGGTCATGCCGTGCTCGTCGGCCGCGAGGTAGCCACGACTGGTGAGGGCGAGGTCAGGAGACGACGATGTGAGCAGTGGGTTGGCGCGGGTGCCGACAGCGACGACCACGGTGTCACACGGTATGACCCGTTCCGATCCCTCGATCGGCACCGGTGCTCGTCGGCCCGACGCATCAGGCTCGCCGAGTTCGGTGTCGACACACCGCAACCCGGTGACCCAGCGGTCGGAGTCACCTTCGATGGCGACCGGGTTCACTTGGAACTCGAACGACACACCCTCCTCCTCGGCGTGGTGGATCTCCTCGACCCGCGCCGGCATCTCCGGGAGGCCGCGCCGGTAGACGATCGTGGCTCCTCCGGCGCCGAGGCGACGGGCCGTGCGGACCGCGTCGAGGGCCACGTTGCCCCCACCGATCACGACCACCCGCTCGCCGTGCAGGACCGGCGTGTCGGCATCCGGGAAAGCGTAGGCCTGCATCAGGTTGACGCGGGTCAGGTATTCGTTCGCCGAGTAGACCCCCTTGAGTCCCTCGCCAGGCATGTCGAGGAATACCGGCAGCCCCGCACCGACCGAGATGAAGACGGCGTCGAAGTCGTCACGCAGTTCGTCGAGCGTGTAGGTGCGCCCGATCACCACATTGCACTCGATGTGCACGCCGAGGGCCTCGAGCCGGATCACCTCGTGCTCGACGATGTCGTTGGGCAACCGGAACTCGGGGATGCCGTACGACAGCACACCACCGGGCAGATGCAGTGCTTCGTAGATCGTCACGTCGTGACCGCGCCGGGCCAGTTCCCCCGCTGCTGTCAGGCCGCCCGGGCCGGCCCCGACGATGACCACGCGTTTGCCCGACTTCTCGACCGAAAGTGGTTCCTCGTGCACATGGCCCTTGGCCCAGTCGGCGACGAAGCGTTCGAGGTGGCCGATGGCGACCGGAGCGCCTTTGCGGCCCCGCACGCACTCTGCCTCGCACTGATGTTCTTGCGGGCACACCCGGCCGGTCACCCCGGGTAGCGCGTTGTCAGCGAAGAGGACGCGGGCCGCCCCGGCGAGGTCGCCCGCCTCGATGTTGGCGACGAATGTGGGGATGTCGACACTCACCGGGCAACCTTCGACGCATGTCGCCCGCTTGCACGCCAGGCACCGCTGCGCCTCGAGCATCGCCAGGTGCTCGGTGAACCCGAGGTTGACCTCGTCGAAGCTCGCCGACCGCTGGTGCGGGTCGCGGGTGGGCATCTCCTGACGGCCGATGGCCATGCGCTGACGCTTCGTGAGGGGCTCGCCGGTCACGTCGTCAATCATCCCGACCCCCGGCACACGTGGGTCACGGCCGCCCGCTCCGACTCGCCGTACGTGCTGAGCCGATCGGCCAGCTCATCGAAGTCGACGTCGTGTCCGTCGAACTCGGGACCGTCGACACAGGCGAAGCGCATCACGCCGTCGACCGTGACGCGACACCCGCCGCACATGCCCGTGCCGTCAACCATGATCGGATTGAGCGACACGATCGTGCGCACACCTAGCGGCTCCGTGACCGCGGCGACGGCCCGCATCATCGGCACCGGCCCGGCGGCGTACACGACATCGACAGATCGCGTCGCGACGAGATCGCGGAGCGCATCGGTGACCAATCCGGCTCGCCCTGCGCTGCCGTCGTCGGTGCACACGACCAGCTCACCGAAGGAAGTGAACTCGTCCTCGAACAGCACACTCGCGCTGGTGCGCGCGCCGAGAACCGTTATCACCTTGACGCCGAGCTCGGCGTGCCGACGGGCGATCGGCAGCACCACGGCGGCGCCGACCCCACCGGCTACGCAGACCGCGGTGCCCTCGGCGAGTAGATCGGTCGGTTTGCCGAGTGGCCCGACGATGTCGTGGATCTGGTCGCCGGGAGCCAGCGCCACGAGATCCGACGTGCTCTTGCCTACCGCTTGGATGACGAGCACGATCGTTCCCTCGCCCGAGTCGCTGTCGGCGATCGTCAGCGGAATACGTTCGGCACCCGGACCGAGCCGGACGATGACGAACTGACCGGGCTGGCGCTTGGTGGCGACGCGGGGTGCGCGCACGACCAGTCGGTGCACGTCGGCCGACAGCTTGGTGTTGGACATCACATCGTGACCCGGGTTGCTCGCCGCGCTGGCGGCGTGGTCGTCGGTCATCGGGCGCTCCCTCTTGGCGATTCGTAGTGATGGTACCGAACCACGGTCGGCGCTGTACCGGGCCTTCCGTCCCTGATCGGCGACCATTTGGCCGCCGCCGCCGTTGCGCCGTATGGACCTTTGGCACTGTCGCTGGAACCGATCACGGGACAGAATGAGCATGACCGTGTTCGGCCTTCAGCGCCGAGGAAAGGATCCAGCGATGACCCACCAGATCGACGTCATCGAACTCCTGGAACGCGACCACCGGATGATCGGCGAACTCGTCGAGCAGCTCGACGCTACAGATGATCCCGCCGAGATTCGCCGCCTGTTCCTGCGCATCGCCGAGGAGCTGGCCGCGCATGAGGCGGCCGAGCAACAGGTGGTGTTCCCAGCGTTCCAGGCCGCTTTCGAGGCGGCCGGTGACAGCACCCTCGCCCGCCGGATGGGCGAGCACGAAGAGGTGAACGGGCTTCTCGCCGAGATGCGCAGCCTCGCCCCCGCCGGTTTCGGGTTCACCAAGCGTGGCAGCGCGTTGCTGCTCGACATCAAGGCCCACTTCCTGATCGAGGAAGAGACGGTGTTCGCTCGCATGCGGGCCGCGCTCGGTGCCGACGAACTGGTCGAGCTGGCGGTCCGAGCGCTCGCCGTGAAGCAGCGCTCCCCCGTTTTCCCCGACGACCACCCGCACCTCACCGCCCGGTGACCGCGGGCGGGTCAGGCCGCGCCTTGCTCGCCCGATGCCGCAGACAAACGCGGGGGCCATCGTTCACCGTAGTATTGGGCGGCCCGTTGGCCCCTCTAGCTCAACGGTAGAGCAGCGGACTTTTAATCCGTTGGTTCGGGGTTCGAGACCCCGGGGGGGCACGAATCATCCGAGGTGACAGGCGGCCGGGTCATGGGGTGCGATGTGGCAGGTTCTGTTCGAGCCAGTGACGAGAGAGCGGCCTCATGTCGTCGTGCGGGTAGTAGCCATCGAAGGTTTCTTGGACGTCCTCAATCGTGTGAAGCCCCGAGGCAGCGAGGAGCGGTTCGAGATCGGGGAGGTCTCGTCTTCCTCGACCTGCGCGGAGCTTCATCGCCAACAGCACCATTGGCTGCGCGACGAAGACGCGTACCTTGCCAACCTCGAGTGTCGGCCGCCAATCCTCGGGGCCGGCGCCGACGCCTTCTGGGATGAACATCACGGCCTTCTCGTTGAGCCAATCGTCGGGCCAGCGTCGACGGATGGCGATCTGTTTCACCACATCAACAACCTGTTCGCGGACCACTGGTCGGGCGTTGACCCAGGCGTCGATGTCGCTGGTTGCTTGGCGATCGGTGTTGTACTCCAATGCGATTGCAGCGCCGCCGACCACATGAATCGTGAGCTCTAGCCCGACAGCATCCAACTCGCCGGCAAGCTCGCCGAGTCCTGCCACGATGTCGTCACGATCCAGAGTCATACGCTGGCCAGTTCTGCAGCGTCGATAATCACTCCACGAGTTCGCAGTTGGGGCGGTGTGGCCTCGATGACGCTCGGGTTGCCGATCGACCAACGGTCAACGAACCACGGCGAGGCGAGGCGAGGGCTGTCGGTCAGCCACTTCGGGCGAGGCAGATTCTCGTCTGCCAGTCGAAAATCGACTACGCCGGCGATGAATGCATCGAAGCGCTCATCGCCCGTGGGCGGCGGGGGCGCGACCGTCAACGCGACTCGCTCTGCACCATGTTCGCGAGCAAGGTCGTCTGCCAATTGGATGACGGCTCGATAAGCACCCTCCTCGTTGTCGGCGGCGACAAAGCGAGCCGTGGAGTCTGCGGCTTCGGCGACCGCTGCGCTCTGTGTCGGGAGCGCGGCGAGGCGAAACCCGGTCGCTCGCAACAAGCGATCGAGGGTGTCGACGTTCACATCGCGTCGTTCCGATTCGAGGCGGGAGACGTTCGATTGCCGAAAGCCGACCTTGGCCGCGAGCGCGGACTGGCTGAGCAGTGTGCTGTGTCGGGCGTGTCGAAGGAGTCGAGCTGCAACGGTCATGGTCCACCTCCTAGGGTGAGCATATCCAAATGGATATAAGTTGCCAACCCGGACTTCGCCGATCAGCCCTCGGTTGAATCCTTGCCGCCGTGGGTAGCCGCAGCGACCAGCTGCGAGTTCGTGGCACACTGGCTCGGTGACGTACCACCATGTGATCCTCGACTGCGACGGGCCGTTTGCCACCATTACCCTCAACCGACCAGAGAAGCGCAATGCCCTGGCCCTCGATGTGATGCTCGAACTCACCGAGGCCTTCCGTGCGGTTGGGTCGAGCGCCGCCATCGGGGTGATTCTCGCCGCCAACGGCCCGGTGTTCTCGGCGGGTCACAACTTCGCCGACATGGCCGGCGCCGACATCGAACAGGCCAGCCATCTGTTCGACGTGTGCACCGAGATGATGAACACGATCCAATCGATCCCGCAGCCTGTCATCGCCAAGGTCCACGCCCTGGCCACCGCAGCGGGATGCCAACTGGTGGCAACGTGCGACCTGGCGATTGCCGCCGACAGTGCGGCGTTCGCGATCCCGGGCGGAAAGGGTGGGCTGTTCTGCCACACGCCGTTGGTCGCCGTGGCGCGCAACGTCGGCCGCAAACGGGCCCTCGAGATGGCCCTCACCGGTGACCCGATCGACGCGGCGACGGCGGTGTCGTGGGGCTTGATCAACTACGCCGTGCCCGACGATCAGCTCGACAGCGCGGTGCACGACCTGTTGTCTCGGGCCACACGTGGCAGCGTCGCCTCGAAGGCCGCAGGCAAGCGTGGCTACTACGCCCAGACCGAACTCGGTCAGACCGACGCCTATGTCTACGCCGTCGAGGTGATGTCGCACTCGGCCACCACCCACGACGCCCAAGAGGGCATCGCCGCTTTCCTCGAAAAGCGCAAGGCGACGTTCACCGACCGCCCCTGATCCACGACTTCAGTCACGCCGCAGCCCATCTGGAGTCGTTGGTCGGCGAAACCGGGTAGGTGTCAGGCCACGTCGGCCAACGCCCGTAATTGGCGCACGGCGACCTGGCGCCGGTTGCGCACGGTCCGCTCCGTCACTCGCAACGCGGCAGCGGCCTGCTGGACCGTTGAGGTGTTCAACAACGTTGTCACCACAGCGACGTCGGCGTCGCTCATTCCGGCCGCCCGCGCCCGGCAGAGCAGATCGACGATGGTGGCCAGCGGCTCGCCCACGGAATCGTCGGGTTCGATCGCCAGATCGAGATGGGCGGGATCGGTGAGTTCGTGGATCAGCATCCGCCGTCGAGCCTTGAGGAAGGCCCGGTACTCGCAGTCGCGCAGCAGGTTCTTGATGACGTAGCGGTCGCGGTGCTCGATCGGGAACGAGCGGATCACCCCCCAGGCCTCGGAGAGCAGCTCGTCGAGCGCATCGAGCCGGGCGTCGAAGCTCGCCGAGTTGCGCCTGGCACAGGCGCTGAGACCGGGAAGCATGCGCTGCAACACCACCCGCGCGGCGAGATCGTCGTGACGGGCCAAAGCGACCAGCCGGCGCATCGTCTCGTCGCTCGACGCATCCGCGGGTGCCGCACCAAGGCCGGTCAGCGCGAGCAGCTCGTCGAGAGAACCGAGCACTCGTGGCGTCAGCTTCCAGGCGGTGGCACGCCGCACGGCGGAACGTCGACAACTGAGCAGGTTCCATTCGTGCTGTAGCCGGGTGAGCACGTACCTGTGGTTGGGAAGTGTCGTCATGACCAAAGCGTGCGCCTCGCCTCTCATCGCCGGTCTCACCGCTGCCTTCACCGATGGTCTCACCCGGACAGATCCCCTACCGTGACCGCCCGGCGATCTTCCGCCTGTGGGCGGTCGCTGTGCCTCATTTGGGTGATGACAGACAGCACAGACAGTTGGACACTCGTCTGGGTGGCAGGCCCCGACGCCGGTGGGATGGTGGTGCTCGGATGCGGCACCCACGTCGTCGGCCGAGCCCCCGGTGCGGCGCTGCGATGCGATGATGGTGCGCTCGAGCCCCATCACCTGCTGATCGAAATCTCGCCCGACGGCGCCACAATGCGTCAGTTGACCGGGCGCGTGCCGGTGCGGGTCGATGGTGAAGCGATCGCCGATTCGAGGCTGATCGTCGCCGAGGCTCAACTCGAGATCGGCCACAGCATCCTCACAGCCCGTCGACGAGATCTCACAGCACCTGGTCAGGGGCCAGATAGGGCCAGCATCGGAGAATCTGCCAACATCACCGCGACGCTCAAGGGAAGTGTGGTGGTGCGCTGCCCACGAGCCGCCGTGGCGTGGAATCCCGATCCAGTGAGCCCGCCCACCGAGCGACCGGCCCGAGGCGAGACCAGCGGCGGCGTCCTTCCGGCGGTCCTCGCCCTCGCTGGATCTGGCCTCGTGGCCGCACTCTTGCACCAACCGATGTTTCTGCTGTTCGGTGCGATAGGCGCCATCGTGGCGTTCGCAACATGGGGTGGTCAGCGAATCACCCTGTTCCGCCGCCGGCGGCGCGACGAGCGGTCTCGACGCGGCGGCACCGCCGAATTCGAACGTGCAGTCGAAGCGCAGCGTGCCGGGTTTGTGGCCCATCAGTTGGCAAGCGTCTCGACGCCGGTGTCGGCCAGGTCGGCGATCGAGAGGCGCACGAGCGAGTTGTGGGCTCGCCGGGGAACGCACCCCGACGGCTTCGCCGTGTCGATCGGATTGGGGAGGGTCGCCTGGGCTCCTCGACTCGACGACGGCTCAGGTGTGAACCGGGCGGCGGCGAGCCTCGCCACGATGTCGATGCTCCCCGACCTGCCCGTGGTGGCCGATATCGGCGCGGCATGCCGACTGGGGGTACGCGGCGACGCCGATCGGGCACGCGCGGCGACCCGCTCGATCGTGATGCAACTCGCCGCCAACTGCGGGCCGGCCGACGTGCGCTTCGTCGTGGTCACCCACCAACCGGCGCGGTGGCGGTGGCTGGAGCGATTGCCACACGCCACAACGACGTCGGGTCTTGACGCCGTGGTCACCGAGGCCGAGCTGCTCGAGGCCGTAGCCGAATCCGACGTCGCACCACACCCCCATCTCGTGATGATCACCGACGCACCGGAGCTGTTGGCGGCGCGTACAAGCTCGTTGCGCCGGGTGGTCACATCTGGTCGCTCAGTAGCCCTGATCGTTCTGATCGACGCCGACGGCGGGATTCCGCATGTGTGTTCGTCCCTGCTCGATCTGTGCGGTCCGATGAAGGCCAGGTGGCACGCCGACGCAGCGATTGCATCGTTGCCGGTTCAGGCCCGCTGCTTCGGGATCAGCGAGCGGAGCGCGGCGAGGTTGGCCGGCTGTTTGAGCGGGTTGCTCGATCCCGAGGATCCACTGGGCGCCGCAGGCAGCATCCCACACGACGTCACCATGCTGTCGTTGTTGCTGTCGCACGAACCGGCAGCGATTGCGGCCTCGTGGGTAGCCGGCGGCGTCGACCCGCCACCGCGCACCGTGATCGGTGTCGCCGGCGATGGCGTGGTCGATGTCGATCTCGACCGCGACGGCCCCCACGCGCTGATGGCCGGAACCACCGGTGCCGGCAAGAGCGAACTGCTGCGCAGCCTGGTCGTAGGATTAGCGGCTGCATCGAGTCCCGACCAACTCACGTTCGTTCTCATCGACTACAAGGGTGGCTCGACGTTCGACGCCTGCGCCCAGCTACCGCACGTGGTTGGCGTCGTGACCGATCTCGACCAACATCTCGCCAACCGCGCATTGCGCTGTCTGCACGCCGAGTTGCGCCGCCGTGAACAACTGTTGCGCGCAGCCGGCGCCGCCGACCTTGCTTCCTACCGTCGCCTGGCCCCTAACGAGTTGCTGCCCCGCCTGGTGGTGGTGATCGATGAGTTTGCCGCTTTGGTCAGCGAGCAGCCCGACTTTTTGCACGCCCTTGTCGGGATCGCCCAGCGCGGCCGCAGCCTCGGGGTGCACCTGATCCTGGCCACCCAACGCCCGAGCGGTGTGATCAGCGACGACATCCGGGCCAACACCAACCTGAGAGTCTCCCTGCGGTTGCACGACAGCGCCGACGCCATCGACGTCGTTGGCGACAGTGCGCCGGCAGCGATCCCGCGCGGTCTGGCCGGTCGTGCCGTGATGCGACTCGGCCCCGACGAGTTGCTCACGTTCCAGACGGCGCGGTGCACGACGCCGTTGGGGCAAGGCGGCAGCGAACTCGATCTGCTGGTCGGTGCGGTTCGTGATGCAGCGGTATTGGTCGGTGCTCGACCGCCGGATTCGCCTTGGCCGGCTCCTCTTCCCGCACACCTTCCGGCGGACGAAGCACTGGTCGCCCAGGGGATCGTCGGCCTGGTCGACGATCCCGACGGGCAACGCGTGTTGCCGCTGCGATGGAACCGCGCCGAGGGCCATCTGCTGCTTGTCGGCGCCACGGGCAGCGGGGTGACGTCGACGCTGATGCTGCTCGGCACAGTTGCCGCGACCGACGGCAGCGGGTGTCATTTGTATGTGATCGACGGTCGCGGCGATCAGGCTCTGGCCACGTTCGAACGCTCGCCGCGATGTGGGGGTCTCGTGCGCCTGCACGAACGTGAGCGCTTGATCAGGTTGATCAACCGGTTGGCCGACGAGGTCGGTCAGCGGATCGCCGATCCGACCGTGCCGCGGTACCCGATTGTCGTCCTGGTCGACGGGCTCGACGCAGTACGCAGCGCGCTCGACGATCTCGAAACCGCCGCCGAATTCGAGATGGTCGACATGATCATCGCTCTCGGTGCGGCGCACGACGTCGTCGTGGTCTGTGCGTTCGATCGCGTCGCCGCCATTCCATCGAGCACGTTGGCCCGCTGTGCACAACGGTGGATCTTCCACCTCACCGATCCGCTCGATGCTGCTGGGCTGGGGATAGCCGCGGCCGATGTCCCCGGGCCACGACAAGGGCGGATCGTCGTGGCCGCGAGTGGCCTCGAGGCCCAGTTGATGGTCGGCCCGTTGCCGCTGCCGGCCTGCGTCGACGGAACGATTCCGCCGCCGGTCGAGTGCCTGCCGGCAAACGTCGACGCCGGCAGTCTTCCGCCCGGGGTCGGGTGCGGTGACGACTCGTTGCTCCCGCTGGGCCTGCGCTTCGGCGACGGCCGGGTCTGCAACGTCGACGTGCCCGACGGCGAGCACGTGTTGATCGTCGGGCCGCCACGGTCGGGGCGCAGCACGGCGCTGCAACGGATGGTGCGGGCATGGCTCGACGCCTACCCGAACGGCTGGTGGCGAATCGTCGCGCCACGTCGCACCGCGCTCGATGCCGAGCACCGTTATCGCTCGCTCGCTGAGATCATAGACGACGTTCCACCCGACGGCCGGGTGCTGATTGCCATCGACGACGGCGAATTGGTCGACGATGTCGGCGGTGCGCTCGCCTCGCTGGCGGCATCGCGTCGCCACGGGCTGATGATCGTTGCGACCGGCAAACCGGACTCGTTGCGCCAGAGCTACGGACACTGGACCGGTGTGGTGCGGCGCAGCCGGCTCGGCATCGTCACCACTGCAGCGAGCGATCTCGACGGCGACCTGCTCGGTGCCGTGCTGCCGCGGATGCCGATCGCGGCGCGACCAGGGCTGGTGTGGCTGATCAGCGATGGTGAGACCGTCCTGGCTCAAGTGGCGGTCGATTCGGTCGGCGGATTGACCGTGCCGGTTTCAATTCCGGGCAAACCTTGACAATATGTAAAACGTGAGCACCGAATTCCAACTCAACGGCAAGCCAGTGACAGTTCACGGCGATCATCCGCACCTGCTTGCCGCGCTCCGTGAGGAACTCGACGTGACGTCTCCGAAAGACGGTTGTTCGCCGTCAGGACAATGCGGATGTTGCACGGTGCACCTCGACGGCAAGGCCGTGGTCAGCTGCCAAGTGTCGCTGGCCAAGGTTGCCGGCCGGGCGGTCACCACATTGGAAGGCGTCGCCGCAGAGGAGCGCACGGCCTTTGCCGATGCGTTCGCCGCATGCGGAGGCCTGCAGTGCGGGTTCTGCATCCCGGGAATCGTCATGCGCGCCAAGGCCCAGATCGACAAGAAAGGTGCCGACCTGCAGCCCGCTGATATGGCACGACATCTTGGCGCCCACCTGTGCCGCTGCACGGGATACGTCAAGATCCTCGAAGCCATCGACGCCGTTGCCAAGGGCAAGCAGTTCGAGCCGGCTTTGGCAGCTACGGTCGGCGGGTCCGGCGCGAGGTATGAAGCCGGCGAACTGACCCTCGGCGATCGTGACTACATCGACGACATGCGCGTACCAGCCATGGTGCACGCCGCCTTGCACCTCACCGCCCACGCCCGCGCCGACATCTTGTCGATCGACACCACAGCGGCGGCGGCCGCGCCGGGTGTCATCGCCGTATTGACCGCTGCCGACATCCCCGGTGAACTGCGGATGGGCATCATCTACAAGGACTGGCCGGTGATGATCCCGATCGGTGGACGCACCAGTTACGCCGGCGACGTTCTGGCGATTGTGGTGGCCGAGACCCGCCAGCAGGCGCGCGACGCCGCGGCGTTGGTCGAGGTGGGCTACGACGTGCTGCAACTTGTCACCGATGCCGACGCCGCGTTGACCGAAGGCTCGCCCGTTGCGGTGTGGGGCACCAGCGACAACGTGCTCAGTGTCAGCGAGTATTCGCGCGGCGACGTCGACGGTGGTCTCGCCGCCGCCGCCCATACGGTGCACGAGGTCTTCCATACGCAACGCGTCGAGCAGGCCTTCCTCGAACCCGAGAGCACGCTGGCCGTGCCGTCGATGATCGACGGTGTGCGCCATCTGCAGGTCTATTCGGGCGGCCAGGGTGTGTGGGACGACCGCGACGACATCGCCCGCATGCTCGCCGTCGGCAACGACGCGATCACGGTGACGCTGGTGTCAAATGGTGGGGCGTTCGGTGGCAAGGAAGACATGAGCAATCAGACTCACGCCTCGCTCGCCGCATGGCTGCTCGATCGCCCGGTGAAGTGCACGCTGTCGCGTGAAGAGAGCCTGCTGATCCACGCCAAGCGTCACCCGATCCGCCTCGAATACTGGGCCGGCTGCGACACCGACGGTCACCTCACCGCCTTGCGCGTCCGCGCCATCGGCGACAGCGGCGCCTACGCCAGCGTGGGGATGAAAGTTTTGGAGCGCGCCGCTGGCCACGCCGGCGGGCCGTACCGGGTGCCGGCCATCGACGTGCACGCGGTTGCGGTGCGCACCAACAACCCGATCTGCGGCGCGTTCCGCGGCTTCGGGGCCAACCAGGCGCAGTTCGCCATGGAGGGTGTCATCGACCGCCTCGCCGACATGGTCGGTATCGACGGTTGGGAAATGCGCAAGCGCAACGTCATCCACCCCGGCGAGGTGTGGGGACCCGGCCAGATCATGGACGAGGGCTGCGGCGGCGCCGAGGCGTGCCTCGACACGATCAAGCCGCTCTACGACTCGGCTCGTGCCGACGGCAAGGCCGTAGGGGTCGGTCTCGGGTTGAAGAACTCCGGTCTCGGCAACGGCTTCCACGAGCTGTGCCGCGCCGTGGTGAGGTTCCGAGCCGATGGTGTGGTCGAGGTTCGCCACGGCTGGACCGAGATGGGCCAGGGCGTGCACACCGTGGCGTTGCAGGTGGCCGCCCAGGAACTCGGCATCGACCCCAATCGCATCGAGGTGATCGTCGACACCACCCGCGACCTCGGCTTCGGGCAGACCACCGGGTCGCGCGGCACGCTGATGGCCGCCGGGTCCGTTCGCGACGCCTGCGCCGCGGCGCTGGCAGGCGGATGCCAACCCGATATCGACTACGTGGGCGAGCACGTCGTCGATTGGACGCAGCAAATCGGCGATCCCGATCATCCCAATCCGACGATTCACGCCGCCTTCGGCTATGCGACGCAGATGGTCGTGATCGATCGCGACAGCGGCGACGTCGAACGGGTCGTCGCCGTCCACGACGTCGGCAAGGCGGTCAACCCAATCCTGTGCGAGGGGCAGATCGAAGGCAGCGTTCACATGGGCCTCGGCTACGCGCTCACCGAAGATTTCCCGTCGGATCCGGCGACCGGATTCCCGACCAACATGACGCTGCGTTCACTCGGCATTCTGCGCGCCAAGGACGTGCCGCCCATCGAGGTGCATCTGG
The DNA here is from genome assembly GCA_031404635.1 of Ilumatobacteraceae bacterium. Lineage (GTDB taxonomy): Bacteria > Actinomycetota > Acidimicrobiia > Acidimicrobiales > Ilumatobacteraceae > JAENVT01. The sequence goes on along the minus strand of JANNHY010000119.1, from coordinate 7,962 downwards.
TCGAGGTGCCGCAACCGAAGTCGCCGTATGGGATCAAGGGTGTCGGTGAGATCGGGCTCGTGCCCACCGCGCCAGCGGTCGCCGCGGCGCTACACGACTACGACGGCCTGTGGCGCACGTCGTTGCCGATGCGCGCCAAGTTTGCCGCCGACGACTGACCCGCTTCACCAATCGCGACCGCCTACGATCTTGTGTCGTGCGTGCCCCGGCGACCCTCAAGCTGCCCCTTGCCGCCTTGGTTCTGCTCGCCGCATGCGGTGACACGACATCGAGCGAATCGACTGTCGCCCTGAAGCCGAAGATCACGATCAGTTCGACTACTGATCCAACTAGCAAGCTGCTGTCCGAAATCTACGGTCAGGCGCTGGAGAAGGCCGAGTTTCGCGTTGCCCGCAAGAAGGCGTTCGACACGCCCGAGGCTTTGTACGCGGCTATCGAAGCTGGTGATGTGCAACTGGCCGGGGCGACCAGCCAGGCGTTGCTGTCGTGGTTGTTGGTGCAATCCGGCGCGACCGACGTTGTGCCGAACACGACGACGTTGCAGGCCGACGCTATTGTCAAGGCCATGCCGGTCACCTTGGAGATCGGCGGATTCTCCACCGCGGAGGACAAAGACGTCATCGCTTGCACCACGACCTTCACCGAGGCCAACACGATCGTCACGCTTACCGACCTGGGTGCCAAGCCCGGCAGGGCCACGTTGGCGGCGCCCGACGGCTTTGAGACGGCGGCGCCGATGGGAGCGGTTGGATTGAGCGAGACCTACCAGATCGAGTTCAAGTCGATCGTGCCGACGGCGAGCGACAAGATCCTCGAAGCTGTCACCGCCGGCACCGCCGACTGCGGCGTCGCCCGCTCCTCCGATCCGGGTTTGTCGACGGGCACCTTCACCGTGTTGCAAGACGACAAGGCGCTCGTGCCCAACGATGTGATCCTGCCGTTGATCACCGCCAACGTTGCAACGGCCGACGTGCTGTCGATTCTCGACGCGACCAGTGCGCGGATAACCACAGAACAGCTGCCGGCGATGATGAAACGTCTGCAGGTCGACGGTGCCTCGCCCGAGGTCGTGGCCAACGAATTCATCGGAATCGTCTCCACGTGATCAGCGTCGTCGACCTCTCGAAGTACTTCGGGCGCACGACCGCCGTCGATCACCTCAGCTTCGAAGTCAGGCCAGGCACCGTCACCGGCTTCCTCGGGCCGAACGGGTCGGGGAAGAGCACCACGATGCGCTGCATGCTCGGGCTCGATCGCCCTGACACCGGTGGCGCAACTTTCGGAGGTCGGGTCTATCGCCAGTTGTCGTCACCCCTGCACGAGGTCGGCGCGCTGCTCGACGCCGGCTACGTGCATCCGGGTCGCAGTGGGCGCAACCATTTGCGGTGGTTGGCGGCCTCCAATCGGCTGCCGCGGTCGCGAGTCGAAGAAGTGCTCGACCTGGTTGGGCTGCAATCCGTCGGTGGACGTCGAGTGAAGACATATTCGCTCGGTATGCGCCAACGACTCGGGCTGGCCGCCGTATTGCTCGGTGACCCGCATACGGTCGTGCTCGACGAGCCGGCCAATGGACTCGACCCGGAGGGCATCCGCTGGATCCGTGACGTGCTCGTCCATCTCGCCTCGCAGGGCCGTACGGTCCTGGTCAGCAGCCACCTGCTGTCGGAGATGGCCCAGATGGCCAACGATCTGGTGGTGATCGGCCAAGGACGGTTGATCGAGCAGTGTTCGGTGCCCGAGTTCGTCGAACGTCACGCCGATCGATGGGTGCGGGTCAAGAGCCCCGCGGTCGAGGCCCTCGCTGCTGCGGCAGTCTCGCAGGGCGCCCATGCCGGCACAGTCGACGCGACCACTGTCGAGCTGCGTGGCATTACCGCCGTCGAGGTCGGTGAGCTCGCCGCTCGCGACGGCATCGTGCTGCACGAGTTGTCACCGCAGACAGGCTCGCTTGAGGACGCCTTCCTGAAAGCAACGGCCACCGCTCAGCAGTTCGCCTCGCAGCAGTTCGCCGCGCCGCCGGTGCATGGAGCGTCATGATCGACACCATTCGAAGCGAGTGGATCAAGCTGCGCACGGTGCGAATGAACTTCGTGCTGTTCATCATCGCTGTTGCCTTCCCCGTGATCGTCAGCGTTCTCGTCGCCTCGCTCGGCGACGTGACCGACTTGCGCATCTCCGACGTCGTCGGCCTGGTCACCGGGTCGTCGGTGGTCACCGCGTTGCTGCTCGGGGTGGTCGGTGCGGTGTCGATCAGTGCCGAGTTCGCCTACGGCACGATTCGCCCGACCTTCGCGGCGACACCGCGGCGAATGCGCGTGCTGATCTCCAAGGCTGTCGTCACCGCGCTGTTCGCCGCCGTTGCCGAGGCTTTGGTGGTCGTGTTCTGCTTCGCCCTGTCGTCAACGATCGCCAAGTCACGCGGCGCCTCGCTGTCGCTGAGCAGCGACCCCGAAGCACGAGCCGCGCTGATAGGCGTCGTTGTCTTCGCCGTGATCGTCAGCCTGCTCGGCTTCGGGCTCGGCATGGTGGTCCGCAACACCCCGGCCGCAGTCGCTGTTTTGATCCTGTGGCCGTTGGTCGTCGAGAACATCGTCCTCGCGATCCTCTCTGCAGCGGGCGTCGACCATCCACAAAAGTTCCTGCCATACATCTCCGGCTTCGGGCTCGGCAACCCCGACGCGGCCGGTACCGACAGCCTCAGCCGAGTGGCCGGCGGGGTCTACTTCGCCGTGGTCACCGCCTTGGTTGCGACGGTCGGTTCGGTCATCACCGTCCACCGCGACGCGTAGACACAGCGAAGTATGGTGCCAGGCGGCCATCGTGGCCGCGTGCGGCCATACTTCGGGCTGTTGGCTGCTTACCGGGCCCGGATGTCGAGACTGTCGCGTTTGAGGATCGTGTATTTGCGCTCGTGCTGGTCGATCCAGCCGAGGCGGATGAAGCTGGCGATCGCCTTGTTGACCCGCTCGCGTGAGGCGCCGACCATGCCGGCCAACTCCTCCTGCGTGACCGGGAGAATGAAGTCGTCGACGCCCTCTGACAGTTCGAGCAGTCGCTTCGCCGTTCGACCGGTGACATCGAGGAACACGCTGTCGGCGAGGGCCTCGTCGGCGACCCTGAGGCGTTGGGCGAGCAGGCGGGTAACGCCCCACAACAGCTTCGGGTCGCTGCGGAAAGCTTCCATCACCGGTTCGAATGGGATGGTCAAGACGGCGGAAGGTTCGAGCGCCCGCGCCATCGCCGACCGTGGACCGCCGTCGAGCATGGCCATCTCGCCGAGCAGGTCGCCGGGCTCCATCAGGGCGACGACGGTCTCGCGGTGATCGATCGGGTTGGCGATGGCGATCGCCAAGCGGCCGCGCAGCACAAGATGCAGGGATTCGGCGATGTCGCCTTCGTGGAACAGCACGTCGCCACGAATCAGATGCTGCTCGTGACCGGCGCCAGCGATCGGGGCCAGCACCTCGTGCGGCGCATCGGCGAAGAATTCGGTACGGGCGAGGAGGTCTTCGTGAGCCATGTGCGTCGAACGGTACTACCCTCGCCGGTCGTGCCGCTCCACGCAGCAGAGAATGTCTGGACCATCGTGGTCGCTGGGGGCACCGGGTCGCGCCTCGGCCGGGCCAAGCAGTACGAGCAGGTCGGCTCGCGGCGCGTCATCGACCATGCTGCCGAGGTGGCCCGGGCGGTCAGCGATGGCGTAGTAGTCGTCGTCCCTCCTGCCGACGTGGCTGCCGAGGGTGGCGTGGCCGGTGGGGCGACACGCAGTGAGTCGGTGCGCGCCGGTCTTGCCGCGGTTCCACGAGACGCGACGATCGTCTGCGTGCATGATGCCGTCCGCCCCTTCGCTTCGACGCAACTGTTCGCAGCGGTGATCCAAGCCGTCGCCGAGGGTGCGGACGCGGCCGTTCCGGGAATCCCGGTAACCGACACGATCAAGCGGATGGATCACGACAAGATCGTCGTTGACACACCACCGCGGGCGACGCTGGTTGCCGTACAGACCCCACAGGCCTTTCGGGCGTCGATCCTGCGCGCCGCTCACGCCAGCGGCCGAGAGGCGACCGACGACGCTGCGCTCGTCGAGAACTGCGGCGGACGAGTCGTGGTGGTCACCGGCGAACAGACCAACCGCAAGATCACCCACCTCGACGATCTCGCCTGGGCCCGCGAGCATGCCGAGAAAGAGGGGCGATGAGCGACGTTCGTGTCGGTCAGGGTTTCGACATCCATCGCTTCAGCGATGACCCGACCCGACCACTCGTGCTCGGCGGCGTCGTGTTCGACGGTGCTCGCGGTCTGCACGGCCATAGCGACGCCGATGCCGTCGCCCACGCTGTTGCCGACGCTCTGCTCGGCGCCGCCGGGCTCGGCGACATCGGTGAGCACTTCCCTGACACCGACCCGCAATGGAAGGGTGCCAACTCGTTGGCGTTGCTCGCCCACGCCGGCACGTTGGTGCGCGCCGACGGCTGGACGATCGGCAACGTCGACTGCTCGGTGGTGTGCGAGACGCCGAAGTTGGCGCCGCGCCGGGCGGAGATGCAGGCCAGGCTGAGCGAGGCGTGCGGTGCGCCGGTCACCGTCAAGGGGCGGCGCGCCGAAGGACTCGGAGCGGTCGGGCGGCACGAGGGCATTGCCTGCTGGGCGGTTGCCGTGATCACCAAGGAGCACCGCTGATGGCCGGTCGACAGCCAGGCGGTGCCGGCGGCCGTCGTGGCGGCCAGCCGCGCCCGGCTGCCACGAAGGGCCGCGGTGGCCCGGCGGCATCGAAGGGTCGTGGATCCGCGGCGCGTTCGACCCGGCAGTTTGCCTCGCGCGGCGCAGCACGCACGGGGCGCATCGTCGCCCCTGGCGAAGAACGGCGCAAGCCGGAAAAGTCCCTTGGCGGTGAGCAGGTCGAGGGCCGCCAAGCGGTGCGCGAACTGCTGATAGCCGGAAAGCGCAAGGTGAGCGAGGTGTGGGTGGCAACCGACCTGCTCGATGGCGAGTCAGCCAGCGACATCGTCACCGACATCGTCGACATCGCCCGCAGCGTGCGCGCCCCGGTGCAAGAGGTCAACCGCAGACGCCTCGAAGCAAAGGCGCGCAGCGAGGCCCCGCAGGGCGTCATCGCCTTCGCCGCGCCGCTGCTCGAGACCGAACTCGCCGAATTGATAAAGCGCCGTCCCGGTCGGGCGCCGTTCCTGGTGGCCGTCGACGGCGTCACCGACCCCGGCAACCTGGGCGCCATGTTGCGCTGCTGTGACGGCGCCGGCGTCGGTGGTGTCGTGCTGCCCCGCCACCGCGCCGTGCACATCACGCCGACCGCTGCCAAGGCCGCAGCGGGCGCCGTCGAGTACGTCCCGATGGCTCTGGTCGGTGGCCTGCCCGCAGCGCTGGCACGCATCAAGGAAGCCGGAATCTGGGTGATCGGCCTCGACGACGGTGCCGACCGCGACCTGTTCGACATCGGCGATCTCGCTGTCGAAGGGGTCTGCCTGGTGCTCGGCGCCGAGGGCGCCGGTTTGTCGAGGCTCGTCCGCGAGCGCTGCGATGTGATTGTCAGCATCCCGATGCTCGGCAGGCTCAGCTCACTGAACGTCAGCGCCGCGACCGCCTTGGCGACCTACGAGATTGCCCGCCAGCGCCGCAAGCCGTAACCCTCGACACGTTCCAAGGTCAGCCGGCGGTGGTGTCGAGCGGGACGCTTGCCGCGGGGATGCTCGTCTCGGGGATCACCGCGGTGTCGATCGGAACGACCACCGTGGGCACCACGGTCGTCGAGGTCGTCGAGGTCGTGGTCGAAATCTCGGGCTCCTCGAGACACGTCACCTTGACGATCTGCTGCTGCTCGAAGCTGAACGTCGATGTGCTCAGGCCACCGCCGAAGCGACGAACGAAGTCCTCGAGCCCGGCGGCGTCGCAGTTACGTTCGACGACTTCGTTGCGCGGCACCTCCCATCCGTTCGCCAGCAACAGCCAGTTCTCGTTGCGCACCTCGGCGACGCCGGGTAGCACGAGGTTGGCGCGCTGCGGGTTGGGGATCAGCGAGAACCACACCACGGCATCACCGAGTAGATCTGCGGCGACAACGCACTGGTTGATCTCGGCGAGCCTGGCGCACGTGATCTGGCCCTGCGTGCCAGCCTTGACCACCATCGTGCGGGTCGCGTCGAGTGCCAGATACATGTCGCCGTTGGCCACGCCGTCGACCATCGCGAAACCCGGGTCGGCCTGGATGCCGTAGACGGGCTGGAGCAGATTGACACGGTGCTCGGTTGTTGCCGTCTGAGCGGGCCGGCCGATCACCGCAACGCTGTCGTCCTCGCGGACCAACACGTACCACAGCCCGTAGGTCAGGCCGAGCACAGCAGCGATGGCGAGCCAGAAGCGCAACGAGACGAACTGCCGCATCGTGGCGAGGTTAGGTCAGCCGAGCCGGCCGGCGGTGGCGCTCGCCGCTCGAGCGGCGGCGCCGCCGATCGCATCGAGCACGTCGTCCTCGTGGCCGAGCCCGACGAACAGCGCCTCGTAAGCGCCCGGCGCCAAGGCGATGCCCTCGGCCAGCATGGCGTGAAAGAACGTGCGGTAGACCTGCTCGTCGGTGGTCTTGGCCTCGACGAAGTTGGTCGGAGCATCACCGCTGCCGAAGTACATGCCGACCAAGGTGCCGACGACGGGGAACTGGGCAGCGATGCCGGCCGCCGCGCAAGCGTCGCCCAACAGCGAGGCCAGTCGGCGGGCACGGGCCCCGAGTTCGACATACACGTCGTCGGTCAGTTCGTGCAGCGCGGCGCGACCCGCAGCCGTCGCCAACGGATTGCCGGCCAAGGTTCCGGCGTGGAACACCGGCCCGAGCGGCGACAACGTCTCCATGATCTCGCCCCGCCCGCCGACGGCACCGATGGGCAGTCCGCCACCGATGACCTTGCCGAAGGTGGTCAGGTCGGGGAGCACGTCGTACTTGGCTTGGGCACCGCCGTGGCCGAGGCGGAACCCGGTGATGACCTCGTCGAAGACCAGTAACGCGCCGACACGGTCGCATTCGGCGCGTAGGCCTTGCAGAAAGCCGGCTGTAGGGGCGACCACTCCCATGTTGGCGGCAACGGGCTCGACGATGACGGCGGCGACCTGCTCGTCGAGTTGGGGGACGACGTTGTATGGCACGACCATCGTGTTGGCCACTGCGCTGGCCGGTACACCAGCCGTGCCAGGCAGGCCGAGCGTGGCCACGCCGCTTCCGCCCGCTGCCAACAATGCGTCGGTCGCCCCGTGAAAGTTGCCGTGGAAAATCACCAAGAGGTCGCGCCCGGTAAAGCCCCGGGCCAGGCGGACAGCGGTGCTGGTCGCCTCGGTGCCGCTGTTCATCAGCCGCACCATCTCGCAGCTGTGGACGCGCTCTGTCATCGTCTCGGCCAACAGCATCTCGCCCGGCGTGGGTGCGCCGTACGACGTGCCGTTGGCGGCGGCCGCCGTCACGGCGGCGGTGATGGCCGGATGCGCGTGGCCGAGGATGATCGCCCCGTAGCTCTGCACCAAGTCGATGTAGCGGCGGCCCTCGACATCCCACACGTACGGCCCCGCGGCGCGCTCGACGATGTACGGCGTGCCCCCGACGGCTTTGAATGCGCGGATGCTGGAGTTGACCCCACCGGGGATGACCCGGCAGCTTCGTTCAAAGAACTCGGCGTTGGTGCTCATTGCTGTGTCTCGGCGAACCAGCGGGCCAGGTAGGTGAGGATCACATCGGCCCCGGCGCGCTTGATCGCAGTGAGGTGTTCGATGGCCACTGCGTCGTGATCGATCCAACCGTTGGCCGCCGCGGCCTTGAGCATCGCGTACTCGCCGCTGACGTGGTAGGCGGCGACCGGCACGTTGACATGGGCGCGTACCGCAGCGATCACATCGAGATAGGAAAGCGCCGGTTTGACCATCACCATGTCGGCACCCTGGTCGAGATCGGCGTCGATCTCGACCAAC
>JANNHY010000118.1:0-10877 GCA_031404635.1 Ilumatobacteraceae bacterium | reverse complement strand
TGCGTGTCGTCGGCCTGCGGAATGCACGTCGGGTGAATCTGCGTGTAGCACGGGTTGGCGAAGTACGCACCGCGCTGATGCGCCCGCCAGATCGCGGTGACATTGCAGTTCATCGCATTCGTCGACAGGAAGAAAACGTTGCCGTAGCCACCGGTCGCCAACACCACGGCATGGGCCGCATGCGATTCGATCTCGCCGCTCATCAGGTCGCGGGTGACAATTCCGGCGCACCGACCGTCGATCACCACGGTGTCGAGCAGTTCGAGGCGGTTGAACAAGCGCACGCCACCGAGGCCGATCTGGCGGGCCAACTGTTGGTAAGCGCCGAGCAACAATTGCTGCCCGGTCTGGCCACGGGCGTAGAAGGTGCGGCTGACCTGCGCCCCACCGAACGAACGATTGTCGAGCAGCCCGCCGTACTCGCGGGCGAACGGCACACCCTGGGCGACCATCTGATCGATGATGTCGACACTCACCTGCGCCAGGCGATAGACGTTGCCCTCGCGGGAGCGGAAGTCGCCGCCTTTGATGGTGTCGTAGAACAAACGATGGACCGAGTCGCCGTCGCCGCGATAGTTCTTGGCAGCGTTGATGCCCCCCTGCGCGGAGATCGAGTGGGCGCGGCGTGGCGAGTCGTGGAACGTAAAGGCGTCGACCTGATAGCCGAGCTCGGCCAGCGTTGCGGCGGCCGACGCCCCGGCCAGGCCGGTGCCGATGACGATCACCTTGAACTTGCGCTTGTTGTTGGGGTTGACCAACTTCATATCGCTCTTGTACGCGTTCCACTTGTCCTCTATGGGACCGGCAGGGATCTTGGCGTCGAGTGCGATGCCCATCTCAGCCCTCGACGATCCCGGCCAGCACGGCGATCGGGAACGACACATTTCCGACCACGATCACAGTGGCAAACCCGACGGCGAACGCTCGCCGCCACTTGTTGAATCTCGGCCGGTTCCAACCCATCGACTGGAACAGGCTCCAGGCGCCGTGGAACAGATGCACACCGAGAGCGATATTGGCGACGACGTACAACGCCGCCACCGGGATCCGCGACAGCGAGGCGTCGACGTTGCGGTAGACGTTGCCGCGCTCGAAGCCGGGGTTGGCCCAGCCCCATGTGAGATCGGCGAGATGCCACACCACGAACAGCAACACGATGATGCCCGTCCAGCGCATGGTGCGGCTGGCAAAGTTGGCGACCTGATAGTCGGGCGCACTTTGATACTTCACCGATCGGGCGTGACGGTTCATCTGCGTCAGGCTGTAGGCGGCGTGGACGTGCAACACAAGCGCGCCGATCAGGCCGAGCCGCAATCCCCAGAGCACGACGGTACGCGGGGCCAACGGCACGAGTAGCTCGCGTAGGAACTCGCCGTAATGGTTGATGTCTTCGGCCCCGAGATACATCTTCAGGTTGCCGATCATGTGGACCAGCACGTATCCCATCATGACGATACCGGTCAGTGCCATGGCGTACTTCTTGCCGACTGCGGTGCCGTAGAGATCGAGAAGGAAGAATTTCCGCCGCTTCTTGCCGGCTGTTGCGGTGCCAGTGACGGGGCCGCGACTGGAGACTGCTTGTGCCATCACTGCCGACCGTACTCCGACAAGGCGAAACCGGCGAACTTTCCGGAGACGCCCATCGTTTCGTCGTACACGCCCCAAAGTACCTACACTCTCCACGTTTGCCAACCAAGCGTCTCCCACCTGTTGGGCGCGCCCGAGATTCCCGGGAGTACGACCGGTGTCATCCGTGATTGTCGCCGAAGGCGGCTACCAAGACTTCATCCTCAAAGGCGGCGAGTGGGCGGTGCTGCTTCTGTCTGGCGCAGCCGCCTTGTTGGCGATTGCCGTCGGCCTCCTCCTGGCGAAGAACGTCATGGCGGCCGACGAAGGCACACCGAAGATGAAGGAGATCGCCCTGGCGATCCAAGAAGGCGCCTCGGCATATCTGCGTCGCCAGTTCAAGACGATCGGTGTGATCCTCGTGCCGCTCGCCGTCATCGTCTTCCTCACTTCGACGGCGATCAAAAAGCCAGACGGCAGCGAGGCGCTGAGCTTCGGGCTGGCCGGCACGTGGCGCACCATGGCGTTCATCCTCGGCTGCTTTGCTTCTGGCGCCACCGGCCTGATCGGCATGACGCTGGCCACCCGCGGCAACGTGCGCACGGCGGCCGCTGCCAAGACCGGCTCGATGCCAAAGGCACTGACCATCGCCTTCCGCACCGGTGGCGTCGCCGGCATGTTCACCGTCGGGCTCGGGTTGGCCGGGGCGACGGCGATCATCGCCCTGTTCCAGAACACGTCGTCTGTCATCCTGATCGGCTTCGGCTTCGGTGGATCGCTGCTGGCGCTGTTCCTGCGCGTCGGTGGCGGCATCTTCACCAAGGCTGCCGACGTCGGCGCCGACCTGGTCGGCAAGATCGAAGCAGGCATTCCCGAAGACGACCCGCGCAACCCGGCGACGATCGCCGACAACGTCGGCGACAACGTCGGCGACTGCGCCGGTATGGCCGCCGACCTGTTCGAAAGCTACGAGGTCACCCTCGTCGCCTCGATCATCCTCGGTGTCGCCGCGTTCAATTCGATCGGCGCCAATCCGGCCCTCGGCCTGGTGTTTCCGGTGGCAGCCCGCGCCATCGGCGTGGTCGCCTCGATCGTCGGCATCTTGTTCGTCAAAGCCAAGGAGGGCGAGACCAACGCCCTCAAACCGATCAACAAGGGTTTCTTCGTCGCCGGCACGCTGACGCTGGTGGGCACGTTGATCGTTGCCTTGGCCTATGTCGGCAACGACTCCAGCAACGCCGGCTGGAAGTGTTTCGGCGCCGTGGCGATCGGCTTGGTACTGGCGCAGCTGATCAGCCGGCTGACCGAGTACTACACCGCGACGCACCACCCGCCGGTGCAAGAGATCGCCGCGGCCGCCGAGACCGGTCCGGCAACCACCATTCTGGCCGGAACGGCCAGCGGCATGGAGAGTGCGGTGTACGCCGTGATCGCGATCGCGATCGCGATCGGCACTGCGCTGGCTCTCGGTGGGGGCAACCTGCAGTTCTCGTTCTACCTCGTCGCCCTGTGCGGCATGGGCATGCTGGCCACCACCGGCGTCATCGTGTCGGAAGACACCTTCGGCCCGGTCAGCGACAACGCGGCCGGCATCGCCGAGATGAGCGGCGAGTTCCACGGTGAGGCGCAGCGGATCATGGTCAGCCTCGACGCTGTCGGCAACACCACCAAGGCCGTCACCAAGGGCTTCGCCATCGGCTCGGCGGTCATCGCCGCCGTAGCCCTGTTCGCCAGCTTCATCGAAACCGCCGCCGGCGAACTCAACCTCGAAATCACCGACCGCCTGCGGGGCGCGTTCGATCTGCCGGAACTGCAGATCAACGTCGCCGATCCGAAGATCTTCATCGGTCTGCTGATCGGTGGCGCCGTGCCGTTCCTGTTCAGCGCCCTCGCCATCCGCGCCGTGGGCCGTACCGCCGGCGTCGTCGTCCAGGAGGTCCGCAAGCAGTTCGCCGACGGCAAGATCATGAAGGGCGAGAAGCAGCCAGAGTACGGCCCCGTCATCGACATCTGCACCGAGGCATCACTGCGTGAACTGGCCACCCCGGCCCTGCTGGCCGTGCTCACCCCGGTTGTCATCGGCTTCGGCATCAACTTCCTCGCCCTCGGCGCATTCCTTGCCGCGGTCATCCTCGTCGGCCAATTGATGGCCAATTACCTATCCAACTCAGGCGGCGCGTGGGACAACGCCAAGAAGTACATCGAGGACGGCCACCATGGCGGCAAGGGCAGCGACCCCTACCGGGCGGCCGTCATCGCCGACACCGTCGGCGACCCGTTCAAAGACACCGCCGGCCCGGCGCTGAACCCGTTGATCAAAGTCATGAACCTGGTCTCGCTGTTGATCCTGCCGGCGATCATCACCTTGAAGGACAACGATGGCGCCCGCTTCGCCATCGCCGCTGGCGCTTTGGCCGTCCTCATCAGCGCGGTGATCTTCTCCCACCGCAAGTCGACGTCGATCATCGGCTCGGCCGAGGCCTGATCGCCCGTTCCACAACGTGCTCGCCTTGTTCGACATCGAGAACTGGCTCGAACAGGGCGGGCTGGCGCTCGCCGCGCTGATCGTCTTCGCCGAGAGCGGGCTGCTCGTCGGTTTCTTCCTGCCCGGCGACTCGTTGCTGTTCATCGCCGGGTTCTTGTCGTCGGCGGCGGGTGGCAACCTGTTGCCGCCGCTGCCGATCACGGCCGGGGTCATCTTCCTCGCCGCCGTGGCCGGCGACCAGGTCGGGTACCTATTCGGGCGCAAGGTCGGCCCAGCGCTGTTCGACCGCCCGAAGAGCCGGCTCTTCAACCCGCCCAACCTGGCCAAGGCTCATTCGTTCTTCGAGCGCCGCGGGCCATTTGCGATTGTGTTGGCGAGATTCGTTCCGATCGTGCGCACCTTCACACCGATCGTCGCCGGCGTCGCCGAGATGCGTTATCGCACCTTTGTGACCTACAACGTGGTCGGCGGATTTTTGTGGGGCATCGGCATAACCACGCTCGGTTACTTCCTCGGCGAGATCGACTTCGTCAAGGACAATCTCGAAATAGCCGCCGTGGTGATCGTCGCCATCTCGCTTTTGCCGGTGGCCATCGAGTTCATTCGCCACCGCCGCGCCGCGTCGTGAAATCCACCAGCGACGCGCTCATCGGCCGACAGTGCGTCCGAGCCAACCCGCCGACGTGAGCACTTGGTCAACATTGACACCGTCGCGGCGCCGGTAGGGGCCGCGCAGTCCAGCGGTGTCGACCGGCATAGCCAAAACCCGTGGGAAGTACGGCGCACCCCAAACATGCACTCGGTGGCCGGGCCCGACGAGTTCGAGCACTCCCTCGGTCAACTCGACGTGGGCGTCGATCTCGCCGCGTTGCTCGTAGCCGTGGTCGATCTCGGTCGGGTCGAGTGCCGCCCCCCATTCGATGTCGAAGGTCACCGGGACCGGCGTTCCATAGACTCGCCGCCAAGCCTCGGTCGGGTCGTCGAGTAGCACGCCGTGGCCTTCCATGCCGAGGCTCCATTGGCGGAATGGAACGTCGCATTGATGGTCTGCCCACATCTCGGGTGGCTTGATCTCGAGACCTTGGCGCAGGCCGGTGCCATCGAGTTCCTCGACGTAGAGGAACGGCTCGCCACCGCGGACGAGCCCGGCCCAGTAGTCGAAGCGGTGGCCGCGCACTTCCAGCCCGACGAACAGACCAGCGCCGGCGCCGGCGTTCCAGCCCCACCACCACCACGCCTCGACGGCCACATCCGAATGACGTGTCTCGTCGGCGGCAGGGAACAGCATCTCGATCCGGCAGACTAGGCGGCCGTGGTTCGCTATCTCAGTCTCGCCTGGATCGACGCGCTGTCGCAGGAGGTCGCCAAAAGCGGCGAACTCGCCGCGCTTGCCGGTAAACACCAGATCGGCGTCACCCAGGTCGTCACCGATGGCCCGGAAGGCGACGTCACCTACCACCTTCGCCTTGGCAACGGCAGAGTCTCGTTCGCTGCTGGTCCGGCCGATGCCGAAGACGTGCGCATGGAGCAATCGTGGGCGACTGCCACGGCGGTCGCCACGGGCGATCTCAACGCTCAGGAAGCGTTCATCAAGGGCTTGATCCGCCTGACCGGTAACCAGCAGAAGTTGATCGACTCGCAGCCGGTGTTCGCCGCACTCGACGCTGTGTTCACCTCGGTACGCGAGCACACCGAGTACCGCTAGGCCGACTGCCGTGCCCGAGCTGCCAGAGGTTCAAGCGCATGCTGAGCGACTGAACGCGCAGTTCTCCGGAAGTGAGTTGACCAAGTTCCACCCGATCACCTTCACGGCGTTGAAGACGGCCGTACCCCGACCCGACCTCGCCTACGGTCTGCCGCTCGTCTCGGTGGGGCGGCGCGGCAAATACCTGATGTTGCAGTTCCAACCGCTGACGTTCGTGATCCACCTGATGCAAGGCGGACGACTGCTGGTCGACGAGAAGCGGTCGCCCACACCGCGCAATGGTCAGGCCAGGTTCGTGTTCGCCGACAGGCCGGTGTTGCTGCTCACCGAGGCAGGTACCGAGCGTCGCGCCGGGGTGTGGTGTGTCGCCGCCGATGCCATCGAAGGGCCGCCACTCAACAGGCTCGGGCCCGAGGCGCTCGATGTGACGGCTGAGTCGCTTGCGGCATCGTTCGCGGCGACCAACATGCGCATTCACGGCTACCTGCGCGATCAACATCAGATCGCCGGTCTCGGCCGCATGCTGGCCAACGAGATCTGCCACCGCGCCAAGATCTCCCCGTTCGCAATGACCGGCAAGCTGGGCGTCGAGGGCGCCGCGTCGATCGTCGCCGCAATCCACGAAGCAGTCGACGACGGCCTCGCTTACGAACGCACACGCACCACCATGAGCTCTTCCGCCGATCGTCCAGGGCGTGTGCACGGCCGAGTCGGCGAGCCCTGCCCTGCATGTTCCGACACGATCCGCTCGGTTTCCTACAGCGGGTACACCGTGGCGTACTGCCCGACGTGCCAGACCGGCGGCAAGGTGCTCGCCGACAACACCACCTCCCGCTTCCTGAAATAGCCGTGTGGAGTGTCTGGCGCCCACCTGGGTACGCCGAAACACTCCACAGCTACGCTCGCGCCCATGCCCATTCACCTGCGCGCCGAGCCGTCCGACTATGCACCCGCCGTGTTGGTGCCGGGCGACCCCCGGCGGGCCCGATACATCGCCGAGACGTTTTTCGAACCCGGTGCCCGGTGCGTGAACGAGGAGCGGGGCATGTTGGGCTATACCGGCACCTTCAAGGGCAAGCCGATCAGTGTGCAGGCGGTCGGCATGGGTTGTGCCAGCGCGGCGATCTACTACAGCGAGTTGATCCAGCTGGGTGCCACTCGGATCATCCGGGTCGGCACCGCCGGCGGTCTGGCCGACGGCCTGCGCATGGCCGACACCGTGATCGCGATCAGCGCCACCGCCGATGATCCGATCGTCGGCCACCTGACCAACGGTGAGCCGCATGCGCCCACGGCGACGTGGTCGCTGGTCGAGAGCAGCGTCAATCTGGCCAGGGCGAGCGGCGCGACGGTGCACGTCGGTCCCGTCGTGTCGAGTGGGCTGTTCTACGACCCGCGCCCGGGGATGATGCAGAGCTGGAAGGCGCGCGGCCATCTCGCCGTCGAGATGGAGGCCGCTGTGCTCTACACGCTGGGCGCCATCCACAAGATCGAAACCCTCTGCCTGGTCACCATCAGCGACATCATCTCCGCGGCCGAGGGCACGAGCCGGCGGATCAGCGACGACGAACTGACGCTGGGCGTCGACCTCATGACAGCCGTCGCCTGCGACGTCGCCATCGCCGACCTCACCTGATCCCCGAGCGATTAGATGAGGCCGAGGTCTTTGACGGCGTCACGCTCCTCGGCCAACTCGGCAATTGTCACGTCGATCTTGCCACGCGAGTAGTCGTCGATATCGAGGCCTTGGACGATCGAGTACTCGCCGTTCTTGCACACACAGGGGAACGACGAGATCAGACCCTCGGCGACGCCGTACGATCCGTCGGAGGGAACCCCCATCGACACCCAGTCACCGTCAGGTGTGCCGAGCACCCACGTGCGGATGTGGTCGACGGCGGCGTTGGCGGCGGAAGCGGCCGATGAAGCGCCACGAGCCTCGATGATCGCCGCGCCGCGCTTGGCCACGGTCGGGATGTAGGTGCCGTCGACCCAGGCGTGGTCGTCGACGAGTTCGTAGGCATTCTTGCCGGCGACCTTGGCGTGGAACAGATCGGGATACTGGGTGACGGAGTGGTTGCCCCAGATCGTCATGTTGGTGATGTCGTTGACGGTCGTCTTGGTCTTGGCGGCCAGTTGGCTGATCGCCCGGTTGTGGTCGAGACGGGTCATCGCCGTGAACCGCTTCGGGTCGAGATCGGGAGCGTTGTTCATGGCGATCAGCGCATTGGTGTTGGCCGGGTTTCCGACCACCAGGATCTTGATGTCCTTCTTGGCGCTGGCGCTCAAGGCCGCGCCCTGCGGCTTGAAGATGCCGCCGTTGGCGGTGAGCAGGTCGCTGCGTTCCATGCCGGCCTTGCGCGGCATGGCGCCGACCAGCAGGGCGTAATCGGCGTCGCCGAAGGCAACCTCGGCGTCGTCGGTGCAGACGACATCGTGCAGCAACGGGAACGCGCAATCGTCGAGTTCCATCTTCACGCCGCCCAGGGCGCCCAACGCCGGCGTGATCTCCAGCAGTTGGAGGATCACCGGTGTATCCGGGCCAAGCATCGACCCGGAGGCAACCCGGAAGAGCAGGCTGTAGCCGATCTGGCCGGCGGCACCGGTGACCGTAACTCGAACAGGTGTAGTCATACCGGCGAGCGTAGGTCGCCGGTCGCGCCGGCCGAAAGCCCGTCAGGGCACGAGACCGAGGGCCTGGAGAATCAGGCTGGTGTAAAAGTCCTTGGCTTTCTGCGTTGACAGATGGATGCGCCCGTCGCTGGCCGAGAGTTCGCCCTCGATATCGACTGCTGCTGCCTCCCAGTCGAGCACTTTGACATTCGGATGGGTGGTGGGTAGCGAGCGGATGATCGCGTTGTTGCCCTCGATCCATGGCTTGGGTGCTTTCACGGTGAGCACCACGATCAGATTGAGAGCCGAGAACTCGTCGATCACGGCGTCGTACTCTGCCGGCGTTACGGTCCCGTTGGTGCCCAACTGGATCACCGCGCCGTTCGTGATCCTGTACTTCGACTTGGCCAGCCTGACCTGCTCGAGCATCCAGTCCGGGCCTGCGGAGACCTCGGCGACGGTCGTCAGACTGCGGGCTTCCATCGTGGCTTTGGCGCCGAGCATCACCGACTCGCCGATGGCGAAGTACGGCTTGTCTTGCAGCACCGTCGTCGTCGGTTCGGTGGGCGGTGGCGCGGTCTCGCCGGGAACTGTAGCGACGGACGCGTCGACCGAGCTCTGCGTCGGCTCGGTCGGCTCGATGACAGAGGCCGTCGAATCGACCACCACGATGCTGCACTCGATCTGGCCGACGCACCGGTTGTCGGCCATTGCGATGCTGACCCCGGCGAACCCGACCAGTGCGGCGCTGACGATGCCGATGCCGGCGACCCGCTGACGGCGCTTGTAGGCGGCGGCTGTGCGCGGGCGACGATCGCCGCGCATCCATTCCCCCAGCCGACCCTGCCTGATCGGGGTTTCGATGTAGCGATAGCTGGCCTCGGTGATGGGCAGCGTCACGGCCATCGCCAGCAGCCACTGCGTTGTCGTCATCGGCACGCCGGCCTGCCCACGGATGATCTGGTATATCGGCCAGTGGTACAGGTACAGGCCGTAGCTGCGTGTTCCGACGTAGTTGAACACCGGGTTGCCGATCAGCCGACCCATGAGCGCTCGCTGGTGGGTGACTGCGGCGATCACCAGCAGTGTGGCCAGCCCGGTTAGGAAGAACCCACCTCGGAACAGCCACGGGTCGAAGCGGATGCCGGTCTGTTGACCATCGCCCGACAAGGTGATGTTCCACGCCAGGAACCCCAGAGCGGCGAGCCCCAGCACGGCGAGTACGTCCAGCTGGCGGCCCTTGTTCCTCGCCGGCCCGCGTAGTAGGGCCATCGGCCGCCAGAGCATGGCGAATCCGGCGCCGAGCAGCAGCCCGCCGGCGCGGCTGAACGTTCCGAGGTACAGCGTCTCGTTGACACTGATACAGCGACCGAACATCGTCCAGTAGCCGTTCATCGCCTCTGGTGTGCATGTTGTGGCGACGTCGCCGCCGGCGAACAGAACCCCAACGATCAGCGCGACGGCTGCACTGGCCCCGAACAGCCACATCGCCACCCGTGGCAAGTGGCCGCGGCCCAGTCGCAAGATGCAAACCATCACCAGCGGCCAGATCAGATAGAACTGCTCTTCCACGGCAAGCGACCACAGGTGACGCAGCGGCACGAAGGCTTCGTTGGCCGTATACCCCTGACCGACGAAGATCTGGTACCAGTTGCTGATGTAGAAGATGCCCCCCAGGAAGTCGCCGCGGGTTCGACCCTGCGGTTGCCGGTTGAACAGCGCCATGTAGACCGCCATCGCGCTCATCATCGTGAACACTGCCGGCAGCAACCGGCGGAAGCGTCGCAGCCAGAACTGACCGAGCGCGACCCGCCCGGTGCGTTCGTGCTCGCCTATCAACAGCAGCGTGATCAAGTAGCCGCTGATCACGAAGAAGACTTCGACTCCGAGAAAGCCCCCACTCAACCAACGATGGTTGGCGTGGTAGAGCATCACGGCGACGACGGCAAGGGCGCGCATCCCGTCGAGTCCCGGCAGGTACGGCAGGCGGCTGAGCTGCTTCTTGGGCGCGCTGAACGAGCTAGACACGCGAGTAACCGTCCGTGTGCTCATCGGGTGTCCAGTATCGCTGATCCAACTCCTCGAAACCCGGTCACTGGCCGAGTTCCCAAGGACTGCGTCAACCTGCGGGACCCAGGCCCAAGTTGCGGTAGATCGCTCGGGTCGTAGCGCTGCGGTTCAGCGTGTAGAAATGCAGACCCGGCGCGCCGGCCTCGAGCAGCGCGTTGCACAGCTCAGTGGCGAGTTCGGCGCCGACGCGGTTGGCTTCGGTGGCGTCGTCACCGGCCTTGCCGACCCGCTCGATCAACCACGACGGAACCTCCATCCCCGACATCTGCGCCATCCGCGACACCTGGGCGATGTCGGTGACCGGCATGATGCCGGGGATCGGCGTCTCCCCGGAGCAAGTCGTCGACGTCCTCGCGTTGATGGGCGACTCGATCGACAACATCAAGGGTGTGCCCGGCATCGGCGAAAAGGGCGCGCGCGACCTGATTGCCGAATATG